>NZ_JBVVQZ010000019.1:0-163577 GCF_055811635.1 Mesorhizobium sp. WSM4806
CTATTCCCCTATTCCCCTATTCCCCTATTCCCCTATTCCCCTATGACGCATGAGAGGGGCATTCATGCATACAATCGACCATTCAAAGATGGCGATCGGTGGCATCAGCACTGCTCGCATCGCGGATCTGCGCGAGACCGAGGCCGAAGCCTTCCGCAAGGCAAGGCCGAAATCGGCAGCCAAGGTCGGCAACGGCCTGCCGGGTTTCTTCGGCGGCGTGCCGATGCACTGGATGAACGACTGGCCGACGCCGTTCCCGATAATGGTCGACAGCGCCAGAGGCGCCACTATCACTGACATCGACGGCAATCGGCTCGATGATTTCTGCCTCGGCGACACCGGCTCGATGTTCGGCCACTCGCCGCCGCCGGTCGCCCACGCCATCCGTAGGCAGGCCGGACGCGGCCTGACCTACATGCTGCCTTCGGAAGATGCACTCGCCATCGGCCCGCTGCTGCAACAGCACTTCGGCCTGCCGTTCTGGCAGATTGCGACAACGGCGACCGATGCCAACCGCTTCGCGCTGCGCGTCGCCCGCGCCATCACCGGCCGGGGCAAGATCCTGGTCTTCAACGGCTGCTATCACGGCTCGGTCGACGAGACGATGGTGCGTCTGGTCGGCGGCAGACCGGCCAACCGGCCAGGACTGGCCGGCGAATTCCGCGACCTGACCCGGGCGACCGATGTCGTCGAGTTCAACGATGTGCCGGCGCTTGAGACAGCACTCCGGGACCAGCAAATCGCCTGTGTCGTCACCGAGCCGGTGCTGACCAATTCCTGCATGGTGCTGCCCGATCCCGGCTTCCACAACGCGCTGCGGCGTCTCACCCGCGCCGCTGGCACCCTGCTTCTGATCGACGAGACGCACACGATCTCGACCGGTCCCGGCGGCTACACCAGGAAACATGGCCTGGAGCCGGACCTGTTCGTGCTCGGCAAGCCAATCGCCGGCGGCGTGCCAGCCAGCGTCTGGGGCATGAGCGAGGGCGTCGCCACCCGCTATGCCGACTATGTCAGGACCAAGGAACCAGGCTATTCCGGCATGGGCACGACGCTCTCGGCCAATCCGCTGCAGTTCGCAGCGATGCGCGCCACGCTCGAAGAGGTGATGACCGACGAGAACTATAGCCATATGGACCATCTGGCGCGGCGGCTCGACGCCGGGCTGACCGCCGTCATCGACCGTTACCGCCTGCCTTGGCATGTTGCCCGAGTCGGCGCCCGCGTCGAGTTCATCTGCGCACCCGGCCCGCTGAGGAATGGCGGCGAGGCGGAAGCAGCGCACGCACCGGCGCTCGAAGCGGCTGTCCATGTCGCGCTGGTCAATCGCGGCGTGCTGATCGCGCCGTTCCACAACATGATGCTGATCTCGCCGGCGACCAGCGCGGCCCAAGTGAACCGCCTGATCACCGCCTTCGGCGCGGTTGCGGCAAGGCTCGCGGCATGAGACAAGCTTGCACATGAGAGAAGCGCACAAGCAAACTTTGAACGCCATCATCGCCTCCCCTTCGGGCTCAACGCCCGCCGAGGCGCATACCTTTCTCGACGCCCATCCCGAGATCGAAGCGTTCGACATCGTGCTGACCGATGCCAATGGCGTCGGGCGTGGCAAGATCGTGCGCCGGCACGAGTTGATGAGCATCTTCGAGGGCGGCAGGCATATGCCGATCTCGATCCTCGGCCTCGACATCACCGGCGAGGACGTGCACGAGACCGGACTGATCTGGACGACGGGCGACGGCGACCTGCGGGCATGGCCGATCCCCGGCACGCTGGTGCCGCTGTTCGGCACACAGCCGCCGCGCGGCCAGGTGCTGATGGCGATGTACCATCTCGATGGCCAGCCGATGTCCTCCGACCCGCGCCTGGCGTTGGGCCGTCAGGTGGAGATACTGGCGGCCAAGGGCCTGCATCCGGCCGGCGCCTTCGAGCTCGAATTCTTCCTGCTTGCCAACGAGCGCGACGCCGACGGCAAGGTGCAGCCGGCGCACGCGGTGCTCGACGGCCGCCGCTCGGCCAAGACAGAGGTCTATTCCGTCGACCATCTGCACGGCATGGAGCCGCTGTTTTCCGATATCTATGCCGCGGCCAGGGTGCAAGGCATCCCAGCCGAGACGGTCATTTCCGAATATGCGCCCGGCCAGTACGAACTGACGCTTAATTATCGCAAGGACGTGATGCGGGCCGCCGACGACCTCGTCATGCTGAAGCGGCTGGTGCGGGCGCAGGCGCGCCGCCACGGCGTCACTGCCTGCTTCATGGCCAAGCCGATCGAGAAATACGCCGGCTCCGGCATGCATTTCCATGTCTCGCTGCAGAACAAGGCCGGCAACAACGTCTTTGCCGAAGCCAGCGGTGAGACCTGGTCCTTGCCGCTGCTGCGCGGACTGGGCGGCCTCATCCAGACCATGGCCGAATCGATGCTGGTGTTTGCACCGCACGCCAATTCATGGCGGCGTTTCGTTTCGCAATCCTATGCGCCGGTGGCGCCGACCTGGGGCGTCAACAACCGCTCGGTGGCATTGCGCGTGCCGGCTGGCGACGCGAAAAACCGGCGCATCGAGCACCGGCCGTCGGGCGTCGACGCCAACCCCTATCTGGTGGCGGCAACCGTGCTGGCCGGCATCGTCAAGGGTCTCGATGAGGGCCTCGATCCAGGCCCCGAAACCACCGGCAATGGCTACGAATCAGCAATCACGCGCACCACCATGCCGGTGGACTGGCGCGCCGCGATCGAGGCGGCAAGGGCCTCGACATTCCTCAAAGCGGCGCTGGGGGAAGACCTGCACCGAACATTCGTGGCGATCAAGCAATCCGAATATCTGCGGGTGGCGCGCACGGTCAGCGAACTGGATTATCATCTCTATCTGCACGAGGTGTGAGGCATCGCATCGCCGGTCATTCGCCCAGCGAAAGCCGGGTCCCGGCTATTTGAAGGAACCTTTCTGGGGCTTCGCTCATTCCGCATCTGATCGCAGCAGCGGGCAAGGCCGCATCAGCCATGATCGCCAGGATGCAGACAAATTCTCCACACCACGCCAAGGTGCAGGCAAGACGCTGGCCCAAGCCTGAATTGCCTGAGACGGCAGAAGACGATGGCGCAAGCACCATTCCCGAACTCAGCGAAGTGGCGAAGGCCTGTCGCCGCTGCCCGCTGTGGCGCAACGCAACGCAGACCGTGTTCGGCGAAGGGCCTGACAAGGCCAAGGTGGTTTTCGTCGGTGAACAGCCAGGCGACCAGGAGGATCTGGCCGGCAAACCTTTCGTCGGTCCGGCGGGAAAAGTCTTCGACGCCATCCTGGACGATGCCGGCGTCGACCGGCTGAAAGTCTATGTCACCAATGCGGTCAAGCATTTCAAGTTCGAGCCGCGCGGCAAGCGGCGCATCCACTCGAAGCCGAATACCGGCGAGGTACAGGCCTGCCGCTGGTGGCTCGACAGGGAGCTCGATCTGATCAAGCCCAATCTGGCGGTGGCGCTCGGCGCAACGGCGGCGCAGTCACTGCTCGGCAAGGTCGTGCCGATCATGAAGATGCGCGGCGCGGTCGTGGATCGGGACGATGGCTTGCCTGTGTTCGTCACCATCCACCCGTCCTTCATCCTGCGTATTCGCGAGCCGGCGGACAAGCAGGCCGAACGCGAGCGGTTCCTGCAGGACATGAAGGCAGTGAAAAAGCTGATGGCCGCCTGACCCCTATCTGATCAGGATTGCCCTCAAATCATTGACGTTCGTCCCGGTCGGGCCGGGCACGAAGAGATCGCCGACGGCGTTGAATGCCGTCCAGGCATTGTTGCCGGCAAGCATCGCCTTGGCATCGACGCCTGCCGCCCGCATCCGCGACACCGTCGAGCCGTCGGCAAAGGCGCCGGCATTGTCCTGCGAACCGTCGATGCCATCGGTGTCAGCGGCCAGTGCATGGGCGCCCTCCATGCCGCTGATGCCGATGGCGAAGGCAAGCAGAAACTCGGTGTTACGACCGCCCTTGCCCTTCGCCCGCACGGTCACCGTCGTCTCGCCGCCTGATAGAATCAGCACGGGCTTCGGGAAAGGCCGGTTGCGCTTCGCGACTTCACGGGCGATTGCCGCATGGACACCCCCAACTTCGCGCGCTTCGCCCTCGATGGAATCGGAGAGGATGGCCGCCTCAATACCATGGCGCCTGGCTTCGGCCGCAGCCGCTTCCAGCGAGACGCCGGCCGAGGCGATCAGATGCACTTCGTTGCGCGAAAAACGCGGATCATCGACGCGCGGCGCATCGGCGGCCGGCGAATTGATATGCGCCATCACGGCAGCCGGCAGTTTCATGCCATAGGCGGCGATCGATGCCAGCGCCTCTTGGCGGTTGCCGGAATCGGGAACGGTCGGGCCGGAAGCGACAAGCGCCGGATTGTCGCCGGGAATGTCGGAGACCACCAAAGATACCAGCTTTGCCGGATAGGCAGCTGCCGCCAGCCTGCCGCCCTTGATGGTGGAAACATGCTTGCGGATGGTGTTCATGGCGGCGATCGGCGCGCCGCAGGCGAGCAGCGCCTCGTTGACGGCGATCTCGTCGGCCAGCGTCAGACCTTCGGCGGGCGCCGGCAGCAGCGCCGAGCCACCGCCGGAGATGAGCGCCACGACCAGATCGTCCGCGGTCAGCCCCTGCACCTTTTCGAGCAGCCGGCGCGACGCTTCGAGCCCTGCGGCATCCGGCACCGGATGCGCCGCCTCGATGATCTCGATGCGCTGGCATGCCGCGCCATAGCCGTAGCGGGTGACGACCAGCCCTTCGATCGGCCCGTCCCACACTTTTTCGAAAGCCGCCGCCATCTGCGCCGAGCCTTTTCCTGCACCAATGACGATGGTGCGCCCCTTCGGCATTGCCGGCAGATGATCCCTGATCGTCCTCTGCGGATCAGCGGCGGCAACGGCGGCGTTGAAGATGGCGGCGAGGAAGGATTTGGGATCGAGCGCCGTCATTTTGCTTCCGGCGGCAGTGCCAGCTCGCGCCCGTCGACGCCGAGGTGGCTGCACAGCGCATCGACGACGACGCCGTGATCCTCACGCTCCGGCAGGCCCGAGACCGCGATCACACCGATGACGCCGGCACCTTTGACCGTTATGGGAAAGCCACCACCGGCCAGCACATAGTCCGATATGTCGAGCCCCTCGCCTGGCTTGAAGCTGCGGTCGGGACGCTGCTGCTCCAGCACCATGCGGTAGGTGCTTTTCAGGAACCGCTGCACCACGTTGATCTTGCGCCGCGCCCAATCCGGATTGGAGGCGTTCGAGCCCGGCATTGCCGCGTAGAACAGCGGCCGGTCGAAGGTCCTGATGTCGACGATGATCGGCAAGCTCTGGGCCAGTGCCCGGTCGCGGATCGTCGAGCCGATCTTGAAGGCGACAGCTTCATCGAAGACCGAGAAGACAAGCTCGGCTTCCTGTTTCTGGATCAGAGCGATATCGTCTGCAACGGCCATGTCGTTCCCCTATCAACGTCGCGGCACCCTTTGACCGATGGCTGCCGCTGGGTCAAGCGGGGCGTGTGGGATAGCTAAACCGCCATATCGGTCTTCATCGCCCGCCCGGCGACGTAGACCTCGCGCACGGCACGGTCGTCGCCCAGCGTCTGCAGCAGAAACAGCTCCTCCGCCAGCGTGTCCGCCGTCTCCATCCGCAGCCGCATGGCCGGCGTGGCGCGGGCATCGAGGACGACGATGTCGGCATCGCTGCCTTGGTCGAGCGTGCCGATCCTTTCCACGATCGACAGCGCCTCGGCATTGCCGCGGGTGAGCTGCCAGAACGACTGGAACGGATTGAGCTTCTCGCCGTTCAGCGCGATCACCTTGTAGCCCTCATCCATGGTGCGCAGCATCGAGTAATTGGTGCCGCCGCCGATATCGGTGGCGGTGGCGATGCGGAGTGCTTTTTCGCGGCGGCGGTAACGCTGATAGTCGAACAGGCCCGAGCCGAGGAACAGGTTCGAGGTCGGACAGAACACGGCGACCGAGCCCGTTTCCGAAAGCGCATCCGCCTCGCGTTCCGAAAGATGGATGCAGTGGCCGAACAGACTTTTGCGCCCGAGCAGCCCATGGTGCTCGTAGACATCGGTATAGTCGCGTGCCCGCGGGTAGAGTTGCAGCGTAAAGGCAATCTCGGCGTGGTTTTCCGACAGATGCGTCTGCATGTGCAGATCAGGATGTTCGCGGCAGAGCGCGCCCGCCATTTCCAACTGTTCGGGCGAGGAGGTGATGGCGAAGCGCGGCGTGATGGCATAGTGCTGGCGCCCCTTGCCGTGCCACTCCTTAATCAGCGCCTTGCTGTCGTCATAGGCCGATTGCGGCGTGTCGAGCACGCCCTCCGGTGCGTTGCGATCCATCATCACCTTGCCGGCAATGTTAAGCATGTTGCGGTGATGCGACTCGGCGAAGAACGCCTCGGCCGATTCCTTGTGCACCGAGCAATAGGCGGCGACGGTCGTCGTGCCGTGGCGCAGCATCTCGTCGAGGAACAGCCTGGCGATGCGGCGGCCATGCTGGGCGTTCTGGAATTTGGTTTCCTCGGGAAAGGTGTAAGTATTCAGCCAGTCGAGCAGTTCGGCGCCGTAGGAGGCGATGACCTGCATCTGCGGAAAATGCGCATGCGGGTCGATGAAACCAGGCAGCAGCAAATGCGGACGGTGGTCGATCTTTTTTGCGCCTTCATCAGCCTTTTTCTCGACGTCGGCATAGGCGCCCGCGGCAACGATCCTGCCGTTGCGAAGCAGCAGGCCGCCGTCGTCCTCGTAGCGCCAGGCGGAATGGTCGTCGACGGTCTCAGGCCAGCGCAGGAAGGACAGCGTGCGGCCGCGCAGGAGCGTGCTGGTCATGCTTATTTCCCCGCCTCCTCGAACCATGCCACCAGCAGCGCCCGCTCCTTGTCGGTGATATGGGTGACGTTGGCGGGCGGCATCGCGTGGCTGCGGCCGGCCTGCAGGTAGATCTCGCGGGCCTGCCCGGCGATACCGGCGTCCGTGTCGAGCATCACACCTTTCGGCGCGTGATAGATGCCATCGTAGGACGGCTCCTGCGCATGGCACATCGAGCAACGGCCAAGCACCGTATCGCGCACTGCGGGAAAATGCGCCGAGGCGATATAGACCTGTGCCGTCGAGGACGCCTTGACTTCGCCGGTCAGCACTTTCGGCGCGGTTGACAGCCAGATGATGACGACGAACAGGACGGCGGCAGCCAGCCAGATCCAGGTCGGGTTGCCCTTGCGCGCATGCATGGTGTTGAAATAGTGCCGGATCAGCACGCCGATGATGAAAACCAACGAGGCGATCACCCAGTTGAACTGGGTAGCAAACGCCAGCGGGTAGTGGTTCGACAGCATCAGGAAGAGAACGGGCAGCGTCAGGTAATTGTTGTGCAGCGAGCGCTGCTTGGCGATCTTGCCGTATTTCGGATCTGGCTTCCTGCCGGCGATCAGGTCGGCGACGACGATCTTCTGGTTCGGAATGATGACCATGAAGACATTGGCCGACATGATCGTCGCGGTGATGGCGCCAAGATGCAGGAAAGCGGCGCGGCCGGTGAACAGATGGGTAAGACCCCAGGCGATGAACACCAGCACGCCATAGAGCACCAGCATCAGGCCGGTGTCGCTCCTGCCAAGGGGCGAACGGCATAAGAGATCGTAGACCACCCAGCCGACGCCGATCGTCGCCAGCGACAGCAAGATGCCTGTAGGCACCGACATGGCAAGCACGTTGGGATCGATCAGGAAGAGGTCCGCGCCGGCATAGTAGACGACGCACAGCATGGCAAAGCCCGACAGCCAGGTAGCGTAGGATTCCCATTTGAACCAAGTCAGGTGCTCAGGCATTTCGGTCGGCGCCACGAGATATTTCTGGATGTGGTAGAAGCCGCCGCCATGCACCTGCCATTCTTCGCCGAAGGCGCCGACAGGCAGGCCCGGACGCTGGCGCAAGCCGAGATCGAGCGCGACGAAATAGAAGGACGAGCCGATCCAGGCTATGCTGGTGACGACATGCAGCCAGCGCACGGCGAAACTCAGCCAGTCCCAGAAAATCGCAAAATCGATCATTGAAAAGTCGTCCCTGCCGATTGGGTGACTTTACGGACTGGAGCGCAAACGGAAAGGGCCGAGCGGCACGATGACTTTCAAAAAAAAATGGAAAATACTACAGCGCCGCGCGTCCGTTGGACGCGCAAAGGACGCTGTAGAACTTTTATCTGGTGCATGATCCTTTCCGAAAATCGATTCCGATTTTTCGGGGTCATGCACTAGGGTTATCCCTGCGCAGCCGCATGAGAGCCCCAAAGCCGCATGGCCTATCTCGACAACATCTCCGTCTTCGTTCGCGTCGTCGAGCTCGGCAATCTGTCGGCGGCGGGGCGCGACATGCGCATTTCGCCAGCGGTCGCCTCCAACCGCATCAAGGAGCTCGAAAAACATCTCGGTGTCAGGCTGTTCAATCGCACGACGCGGCAATTGATGCCGACCGAGCACGGCACGGTGTTCTACTCCGGCGCCAAGCAGGTGCTTGAGGCGGTCACCGAGGCGGAAGCCGCTGTCAGCGCTTTGTCCGGCCAGCCGCGTGGCACCATCAAGGTGACAGCGCCGCTTGGCCTCGGCCGGCGGCTGGTGGCGTCGGGAATCCCCGATTTCCACGACAAATATCCTGACATCGAGGTTCGGCTGAGGCTTTCGGACCACAATGTCGACATCATGAAGGAAGGCATCGACGTCGCGTTCAGACTGGGTATCATCGAGGATTCCAGCCTGAGAATGCGCGGCATCATGGAGTGCGAGCGGGTGCTGGTGGCGGCGCCGAAATATCTGGAGACGCGCGGCGAACCGACCGAGCCGCAGGAACTGATCGCCAACAAACACGATTGCCTGATGCTGCGCTACGCCGGCGCGCGCGAATATGTGTGGACGCTGCAGACGGCCGACGGTCCGCGGAAATTCGAGGTGCACGGACCCTATGACACCGACGATGGCGACGTGCTGACCGGCTGGGCGCTGTCGGGCCGCGGCATCATCAACAAGCCGCGCTTCGAGGTCGAGCCGTTCATCCGCGACCGGCGTCTGAAGGTGATCCTGCCCGACACGCCACCGACGCCGGTGCAGTTCGCCGCCGTCTACCCGCACAAAAAGCTGCAGGACCCGAAGGTGCGGCTGCTGCTCGATTTCATGGCCGAGCGCTGCCAACGGCTGATCAAAGAAATTCTGGCCGGCAAATGAGCGTTGCTCGAATTCTGGCCGTCAGCCGGCCATTGCCTTGCCACGAGAGACGGGGTGCGGCGCGGCTCGCGCGCCAGCATGGGCGGCCAGTGCCGTCATGATCTCGGCCGCCGCCAAGGCCGCAATGACTTGCGGACGCTTGTCCTTGACCGCATCGCCGCCGATCGGCGAGACGAGGCCGGCAAATTGCGCCTCGCTGCCGTCCGCCGCCTTCAGGAACCAGTTCCTGAATGTCGCCTTCTTGGTCTTCGAGCCGATCATGCCGACATAGGCGGCATCCCGGCGTTTCAGTGCCTCGGCGACGATCAGGAAATCCAGTGCGTGGTCGTGAGTGAGGACGACGAATGCGGCGCCAGCCGAAGCCTTGCGCACCATCGCCTCGGGCATTGGCGTCAGGCTGGTTTCGACCGTGTCCGGCATGCCCTCCAGCGCCTCGGCCCGCGTCTCGACAACGACGACACGGACCGGCAGCAAGGCCACCGCCGAGGCCAGCGCCTGGCCGACATGGCCGCCGCCGAAGATGTAGACATGCGGCAACTGCGCCTGCTCGGCGTCCGCCGCCGCGACCAGCTCTTGCGCCAACGCCGTGTCGACCCGCCGGATCAGCACCTCGACCCTGCCGCCGCAGCACTGGCCGATCTCGGGCCCGAGCGGGACATCGAGCGTCGTGCGCGTATCCCTCCCCCTTGAGGGGAGGGTGGCGGCGAAGCCGTCGGGTGGGGTCGCCGCGGCAGTGCTCGACATTTTCTTAGGTCGCGTGCTTCCTCTACCGGCCCCCTCTGGCCGCTCCGCGGCCATCTCCCCCTCAAGGGGGGAGAAGAGCAGCTGCCGCGCCTTGTCGATCGCGATGAATTCGAGCTGGCCGCCGCCGATCGTGCCAAAAATCGCCGCGCCCGAGACGAGCATGAAGGCGCCCTTCTCGCGGGGCGTCGAGCCTTTGGTCCCAGCCACCTCGACCAGGGCAACCCGGCCGGCGCCGCCAAGAAATGCTTTCAGGGTTTGCACTTTCGAGGTCATGTTTTTGCTTTCCCTATCGGGAAACATAGGGTTTTTCGGCCCGGATTGCACGCCTTGTACGAACCCGGGACCGAGTTCAAGCACCAGCCTTGGCTTCCCTCTTCAGCCGTTCGATCGCCATCAGCACCCGCTCCGGCGTCGCCGGTGGGTCGAGGCGCGGGCAGATCCGATGGCCGGCAACGCTTGCCACCGCATCCGACAGCGCATGCAGCACCGAGATGCCGAGCGGCAGCGGCGGCTCGCCGACCGCCTTGGAGCGGTGCACCGTCGGCTCGCTCGCTTCCGGCCAATCGGCCAGCGTCACATTGAAGATCTTCGGTCGGTCCGAGGCGAGCGGAATCTTGTAGGTCGACGGCGCATGGGTGCGCAGCCGGCCCTTTTCGTCCCACCAAAGCTCCTCAGTCGTCAGCCATCCCATGCCCTGGATGAAGCCGCCTTCGACCTGGCCAAGGTCGATGGCGCGGTTCAGCGAGCGGCCGGTCTCGTGCAGGATGTCGGTGCGCTCGACGACATACTCGCCGGTCAGCGTGTCGACCGAGACTTCCGAGCACGCGGCGCCATAGGCGAAATAATAGAAGGGACGACCCTCGCCCTTGTCGCGATCCCAGTGGATTTTCGGCGTCTTGTAGAAGCCCGCCGCCGAAAGCTGGATGCGCGCCATATAGGCCTGCCTGATGAGATCGGCGAAGGCGATCTCCTGGTTGCCGATGCGCACCCGGTTGGGCAGGAACAGCACCTGGTCGCGCGGCACCTGGTATTTTTCGGCTGCGAAGTTGGTCAACCGCTCCTTGATCTGCCGGGCCGCGTTCTGCGCCGCCATACCGTTGAGGTCGGAACCGGACGATGCGGCCGTCGCCGAGGTGTTCGGGACCTTGCCGGTCGTCGTCGCGGTGATCTTTACCTGGTTGAGGTCGATCTGGAATTCTTCCGCCACCACCTGCGCCACCTTGACGTAGAGACCCTGCCCCATCTCGGTGCCGCCATGGTTCAGATGCACCGAACCGTCGGTGTACACATGCACCAGCGCGCCGGCCTGATTGTAGTGCGTCGCGGTGAACGAGATGCCGAACTTGACCGGCGTCAGCGCCAATCCACGCTTGATGAAGCGGCTGTTGGCGTTGAAAGCTTCAATGGTGCGGCGACGCCTCGCATAGTCGCAACTCGCCTCCAGTTCGGCGACGATGCGGTGGATGATGTTGTCCTCGACCGTCTGGTGATAGGGCGTGACGTTGCGGTCGCTGGTGCCATAAAAATTCTTCTTGCGAATCTCGAGCGGGTCCTTGCCGACGGCAAAGGCGACCTCTTCGATGACACGCTCGGCGCCGACCATGCCTTGCGGCCCGCCGAAGCCGCGGAAGGCGGTGTTCGACACGGTGTTGGTGTAGAGCGGCGCCGATTGCGCATGAACCGCCGGCCAGAAATAGGTGTTGTCGCAGTGGAACAGCGCGCGATCGGTGACCGGGCCCGACAGGTCCGCCGAGAAGCCGCAGCGCGCCGCAAACATGAAATCGACGCCGAGGATATTGCCCTCGTCGTCGAAGCCGACCTCGTAATCGACGAGGAAGTCATGGCGCTTGCCGGTGGCGATCATGTCGTCGTCACGGTCGGGCCGGATTTTCACCGCGCGATGGTGTTTTTTCGCAGCAATCGCCGCGAGCGCGGCAAACTGGTTGCCTTGCGTTTCCTTGCCGCCAAAGCCGCCGCCCATGCGGCGGATCTCGACCGTGACGGCATGGCTCGGCACGCCGAGCGCATGGCTGACCATGTGCTGGATTTCGCTCGGATGCTGGGTCGACGAATAAATCGTGACGTCCTGATCCTCGCCGGGAATGGCCATGGCGATCTGGCCTTCGAGATAAAAATGGTCCTGGCCGCCGATGCGCATTTTTCCTTTCAGCCGGCGCGGCGCCGCCCTGATCGCAGCCGCGGCACCGCCGCGCCTCAGGGTCAGCGGCGGCGTGACCAGCTTGTCCTTCCTGGGATCGAGGACGCCGATGTCGGTGACGAAAGGCAATTCCTTGTATTCGACCTTGGCCAGCCTTGTGGCGCGGCGCGCCTGCTCGCGGGTTTCGGCGATGACGCAAAAGATCGGTTGGCCGAAGAACTGCACCTTGCCGTCGGCCAGCACCGGTTCGTCGTGGCGGCTGGTCGGCGAAATGTCGTTTTCGCCCGGCACGTCGCTCGCCGTCAGCACGTCGACGACGCCGGGTGCTGCGCGCACCGCCGCCAGGTCCATGCTGCTGATGGTGGCATGCGTGGCCGTCGAAAGCCCGAGGCAGCCATGCAGCATGCCGGATGATTCCGGCATGTCATCGATATAGACGGCCGTGCCGCGGACATGCTTGTGCGCGGAATCATGACGCTGGTCGGTGGCAACGCCACCAGCGATTTTCTGCGCCTTGAGGTTTGGAGCGTGCTTGGTCATCACGCCGCCTCGTGGCGCGATATCTGGATCGGTGCTTTGGTGCCGCTGGTCTCGGCGAAGAACCGCAACAGCAGGTTGCGCGCCGCCAGCGCCCGGTATTCGGCGCTCGCCCGCATGTCGGTCAGCGGGGTAAAGTCTTTGGCGTACTCGGCCATGGCGGTCTCGACCGTCGGTTCCGTCCAGGGCCTGCCGAGCAGCGCCTTTTCCACGCCGAAAGCCCGCTTCGGCGTTGCCGCCATGCCGCCATAGGCGATGCGCACCTCCGCCACCGTGCCGTCCTTGGCCAGGGCCAGCAGGAATGCGCCAAGTGCGGCGGTGATGTCCTCGTCACGGCGCTTGGTGATCTTGTAGACGGCGAATTTGGTATCCCTGCCCGGCACTGGGACATGCACGGCCTCGACGAATTCGCCCGGCTGTCGGTCCTGCTTGCCATAGGCGATGAAGAAGTCTTCAAGCGAGATCGTCCGACGCTTGTTGCCGCGGCGCAGCGTCAGCCGCGCGCCGAGTGCGATCAGCGGCGGCGGCGTGTCGCCGATCGGCGAGCCATTGGCGATGTTGCCGCCGATCGTGCCCATGTTGCGCACCTGGTCGCCGCCGATGCGATCGAACAGCGGGCCCAGCGCCGGGATGCGTTTCGCCAGCATTGAGAAAGCCTCGGTGTAGGTGACACCAGCGCCGATCGAGATGATGCCCTTGTCTTCGGAAATCCGGCACAGCCCGTCGAGATTGCCGATGAAGATCGCCGGCGCAATCTCGCGCATGTGCTTGGTCACCCACAGGCCGACATCGGTCGAACCGGCAACGATGGTGGCGCCCGGCTCCTTGTCGAGCACGGCGGCGAGGTCGTCGGCATCGGCCGGGACGACCAGGCGCTGCTTGCCGGCGCCGATCTCGATGCGCGAACCGTCTTTCATCGCTTCGAGCTTGCTCGTGATCGCCTTGCGCTCCGCTGCCAGCGGATCCTTTGCCGCCTTGCCGTAGCTGGAGATGGCACGTGCCGCCCGCATGATCGCCTCGTAGCCGGTGCAGCGGCAGAGATTGCCCTGAAGCGCCTTTTCGATGGCTGCATCCGATGGCTCCGGTGACCGCATCCACAGGGCATAAAGCGACATGACGAAGCCCGGCGTGCAGAAGCCGCATTGCGAGCCGTGGAAATCGACCATCGCCTGCTGCACCGGATGCAGTTTTTCGCCGTCGCCGCGCAGATGCTCGACGGTTACGACATGCGTGCGATCGAGCGAGCCAAGGAAGCGGATGCAGGCATTGACGCTGTCATAGACGAGCCGGCCGCCTGACAGCCTTCCGACCAGCACGGTGCAAGCGCCGCAGTCGCCCTCGGCGCAGCCTTCCTTGGTGCCGCGCAGCGAGCGCTCGAGCCGCAGCCAGTCGAGCAAGGTCTCGTCGGGCGCGACCGTGGTCAGCGCAACATCCTCTCCATTGAGGATGAAGCGTATCTCATTGCGTATCTTGAGTCTCGTCATGTCTCAGCTCCCCCGATAGGTCGAATAGCCGTAGGGCGATATGAGCAGCGGCACGTGATAGTGCATCGGCTCGGCCATGCCGAAGCGGATCGGCACGCTGTCGAGGAAGGCCGGTTCCGGGAGTCTCAATCCCTGCCGGCGCAGATAGTCGCCGGCGGCGAAGACCAGCTCGTATTCGCCGGTGCGGAATTCCGCGTCGGCAAGCAGCGGCGCGTCACACCGGCCGTCGGCATTGGTGACCGCTGTCTTCAGATGCGTCCGCATGTCGTCGTTGATGCGGTAAAGCTCGATCGACAGGCCTGCCGCCGGCCTGCCGGTCGCGGTGTCGAGGACATGGGTCGTCAGACGTCCGCCTTCGGCTTTCGACGTTTCCGCCACTGGCTGCTCCCATTCCGGTACACTCAAACGTGCTTGACGAATTGTGCGCCAATTAAAGGCGATGCATAAGTCCCGGTCGAGTGAAGTGCTGCAAAAACACTTTCAAAAATTTTCGGGGGAATGCGCAAGCAATCCTTTCGACTATCCTGATCACACTATCCGGCAGGAGCGACAATGCGTTACGAACGAGACATGCGCGGCTACGGCGCCAATCCGCCGGATCCGAAATGGCCCGGCAGGGCGCATGTCGCGGTGCAGTTCGTCGTCAATTACGAGGAAGGCGGCGAAAATTGCGTCCTGCACGGCGACAAGGCTTCGGAAGCCTTCCTGTCCGAGATCGTCGGCGCTGCACCCTGGCCCGGGCAGCGCCACCGGAACATGGAATCGATCTACGAATATGGCGCCCGCGCCGGCTTCTGGCGATTGCTGCGCCTGTTCACCGAGGCTGAGGTGCCGATCACCTGCTACGGCGTCGCCACAGCACTGGCGCGTTCGCCCGACCAGGTCGTGGCGATGCAGGAGGCCGGCTGGGAGATCGCCTCGCACGGGCTGAGATGGATCGACTATCGCGACCATGCGCCGGAGGACGAGCGCCGCGACATGGACGAGGCAATCCGGCTGCACTACGAGGTGACCGGGGCACGGCCGACCGGCTGGTACACCGGCCGCACGTCGATCAACACCGTGCGGCTGGCGGCGGAAGAGGGCGGCTTCGACTATGTGTCGGACACCTATGACGACGAGCTGCCGTACTGGTTCGAGCATGGTGGGCCGGACGGGTCGGCAAAGCCGCAGCTCATCATCCCCTATACGCTCGACGCCAACGACATGCGTTTCGCCACGCCGCAGGGCTTCAACTCGGGCGACCAGTTCTTCGCCTATCTCAGGGATAGTTTCGACACGCTTTATGCCGAGGGCAAGGCAGGGCGGCCGCGCATGATGAATATCGGCCTCCACTGCCGCCTCGTCGGCAGGCCGGGCCGGGTCGCGGCGCTGAAGCGCTTCGTCGACTACGTCAAATCGCACGACAGGGTCTGGCTGGCGCGACGCATCGACATTGCAAGGCACTGGCAAGAGAACCATCCGTTCCGGCCGCCGACGCTGCGCCCGTCGAAGATGGAATTCGAGGCTTTCGTCCAGGCATTCGGCGGCGTATTCGAGCATTCGCCGTGGATCGCCGAGCGCGCCTATGAGCTGGAGCTCGGTCCGGCGCATGACAGTGCCGGCGGTCTGCACAATGCGCTGTGCCGTGTCTTTCGCGGCGCCAGCGAGACCGAGCGGCTCTCCGTGCTCAACGCCCATCCCGACCTTGCCGGAAAACTGGCTCAGGCCAAGCGGCTGACAACGGAATCGGCCAGGGAACAGGCTTCCGCCGGGCTCGAGGCGCTGACCGATAAAGAGCGCGAGCTGTTCTCCAAGCTCAATGCCGCCTACGTCACCAGTTTCGGCTTTCCCTTCATCATCGCGGTGAAAGGCAAGACCAAGGAAGAAATCCTGGCGGAGTTCGAGGCGCGCATCGGCAACAGCCGCGGCGTTGAATTCGAAACCGCCTGCAAACAGGTCGAGCGTATCGCACTGCTCCGCCTCAAGGACATGCTTCCGCAATAGGCCTGGCTTCCGCAACAGGCTCTGAACTGATGGATACGATGAAAATGGCCGACCGAACCTATTACGCGCCGCAGGGCGGCCACCCCGGCCAGAGTGAGCTGCTGACCGGCCGGGCCGTCTTCACCGAGGCCTATGCCGTCATTCCACGGGGGGTGATGCAGGACATCGTCACCAGCGCCCTGCCGTTCTGGGACGAGACCCGCGTCTGGGTGCTGTCGCGCCCGCTGTCGGGTTTTGCCGAGACGTTTTCGCAATACATCGTCGAGGTCGCGCCCGGCGGCGGCAGCGACCGGCCGGAACCGGATGCCGGCGCCGAGGGCGCCCTGTTCGTGGTCGAGGGCGAGCTGACCGTTTTGCTGGCTGGCGAGAAACATGTCCTGCAGCCGGGCGGCTTTGCTTTCCTGCCGCCGGCCAGCGGATGGACCGTTCGCAACGAGGGCGGCGCACCCGTTCGTTTCCACTGGATCCGAAAAGCCTACGAAGCCGTGGAGGGCATCGATACGCCGCAAGCCCTTTTTGCAAACGAACAGGACATCGCGCCCACGCCCATGCCCGGCACCGAAGGCAGATGGGCGACGACGCGTTTCGTCGATCCTGAAGACATGCGCCACGACATGCACATCACCCTGGTTACACTCGAGCCGGGCGCGGTCATCCCCTTCGCCGAGACCCATGTCATGGAGCACGGCCTCTATGTGCTGGAGGGCAAGGCGGTCTACCGCCTTAACCAGGACTGGGTCGAGGTCGAGGCCGGCGACTATATGTGGCTGCGCGCCTTCTGCCCGCAGGCCTGCTATGCCGGCGGTCCGAGCCAGTTCCGATATCTGCTCTACAAGGACGTCAACCGGCATGCCAAGCTTGGCGGCGCCGGCGTCGCGAGGCGCGCGCCATGAGCCGCATTGTGGCGCGCCCGCTGACCCGCGAGAACTTCGCTGAATTCGGCGACGTCATCGATATGGGCGGCGACAATCACTACCCGATCAATGGCGGCAAGGCGGAACGCTACCACGACCTCGCCACCGCCGAGGCGCAGGGACCGAATGCGCGCGTGCTGATATCTATGGTGCGCGGCACGCCTTACAATTTTCCGCTGAAGCTCACCATGGTCGAGCGTCACCCGTTCGGCAGCCAGGCTTTCATCCCGCTGTCGCCACGGCCGTTCCTGGTCGTCGTCTGCCATGACAGCGACGAAGGCCCAGGAGAGCCGCACGCATTCATCACCGCGCCCGGGCAAGGCGTCAATTACCCACGCAATCGGTGGCACGGCGTGCTGACGCCGATCGGTGAGGCCCAGGATTTTCTCGTCGTCGACCGCGGTGGCGACGGCTCCAACCTCGAAGAGTGCCATTTCTCGCACGGTTACGAGATCGATCTGCCGGACAGGAGCCAATAATGGCCGATACTTCGCTGATCGACCGCCTGCTCGACGTCATCGAGCATGACATCGTGCCGAAGACGGCCGAAGGCGTCGCCCATGGCAATAAGCTGTTCGGCGCGGCGATCTTGAGAAAGGATGACCGCTCGCTGGTGCTCGCCGAAACCAACAACGAGGCGGAAAATCCGCTCTGGCATGGCGAGGTGCACTGCCTGAAGCGGTTCTACGAAATGCCGAAGGCCGAGCGCGTCGACACCAAGGACGCGATCTTCCTCGCCACGCACGAACCCTGCTCGCTCTGCCTGTCGGCGATCACCTGGACCGGCTTCGACAATTTCTACTATCTGTTTTCGCACGAGGATTCGCGCGACAGCTTCGCCATCCCACACGACCTGAAGATCCTGAAGGAGGTCTTCACCCTCGACCCTGGCGGCTACAATGCCGAGAACGCCTATTGGAAGAGCTTTTCGATCCGAAGACTGGTGCGGTCGCTGCCCGAGGCCGAGCGCAAGCGGCTGGAAGCACGGATCGGCAAGATCTCGGCGCGCTACGACGAACTGTCCAGCGCTTACCAGGCGAGCAAGGACGAAAACGACATTCCGTTGAGTTGACGCGGATTGACCAGCCGAATTCGTTGGCTGGCCCACGACGACGTCCCACGGGCTCCATCATTTGGCGGTCCTGGAGTCGCCCGCATGAAAACCGTCACTGAATTTCCCCGCAAGGTCGTCGAGTTTCCGGACATGGGCATCGTCATGCCGGATGGCTGCCGGCTGTCGGCGCGGGTGTGGATGCCGGCCGATGCCGCCGACGATCCGATGCCGGCGATCCTCGAGCACCTGCCCTACCGCAAGCGCGACGGCACGATCTTTCGCGATCAGCTGACGCATCCCTATTTCGCCGGCTATGGCTATGCATCGATCCGCGTCGACATGCGCGGCAATGGCGATTCCGAAGGGCTGATGGACGACGAATATTCCGAGCAGGAATTGCAGGACGCCTGCGATGTGATCGCCTGGGCGGCCGCCCAGCCCTGGTGCAACGGCAATGTCGGCATGATGGGTATCTCCTGGGGCGGCTTCAACTGCCTGCAGGTTGCAGCCAAGCAGCCGCCGGCGTTGAAGGCAGTCATCAGCCTGTGCTCGACCGTCGACCGCTATGCCGACGACATCCACTACAAGGGCGGCTGCCTGCTGATCGAGAATTTCGGCTGGGCCTCGACCATGCTGTCCTATTCGTCGCGGCCACCGGACCCGCTGCTGGCCGGCGACAACAAATGGCGCGACCTATGGCTGACCCGGCTGGAGAACCAGCCCTTCCTGGCGCCGCTGTGGCTGAGACACCAGCACCGCGACGCCTATTGGAAGCGCGGTTCGATCTGCGAGGACTATTCCGCCATCCAAGCCGCCGTGCTGTCGATCGGCGGCTGGCATGACGGCTATCGCAATACGGTTTCCTACCTCGCGGCCAATATCGAGGCGCCGGTCAAGGGCATCGTCGGCCCGTGGATCCACAAGTACCCGCATTACGCCGCACCGAAACCAGCGATCGGCTTCCTGCAGGAGGCCTTGCGCTGGTGGGACCGCTGGTTGAAAGGCATCGACACCGGCGTCGAGGCCGACCCGGCCTACCGCGCCTATGTGATGGACAGCGTGCGCCCCGCGCGTTGGCATCCCGAGCGGCCCGGCCGCTGGGTTGCCGAAGCAGACTGGCCATCGCCCAACATCAAGGCTGAGGCGATCGAACTGATCCCGGAAGGCGCCAGGCCTGCAATCGTGGCTTCGCCACAAAGCTGCGGCCTCGCCGGCGGCGAATATTTCCCCTTCACCTTCGGGCCGGAACTGCCCGGCGACCAGCGCCCCGACGATGCGCTGTCGGTGTGTTTCGACCAGCCCCCGCTCGGCGAGGCGATCGACATTGTCGGCGCGCCGGAGGTTTTGATCCAGGTCGCCTCGGATCGACGGCAGGCGAACATCGCGGTGCGGCTGTGCGACGTGCATCCTGACGGCGCATCCGAATTGATCTCCTACGGCGTGCTCAACCTGACGCACCGCAACTCGCATGAATTCCCCGAGGCGCTGGTGCCGGAAGAGATCGTTTTGGCGCGGGTGGTGCTCGACCAATGCGCCTATCGCGTGCCATCAGGCCATCGCCTGCGTATTGCCGTTTCGAACGCCTACTGGCCGATGATCTGGCCATCGCCGGAACCGGTTCGGCTCGACCTGTCGGCGGCTACGCTGAAGCTGCCGCTGCGTCCGCCGGCGCAAGGCGACGAAGTCACGTTCCCTACGTCCGAGGCAGCCGTGCCCTGGGCAACCGAAACGGTCCGTGCCGCCAATTCCGAGCGTCATGTTGATCGCGACGAGAAGACCGGAATCGTCACGCTTTCCATTGTCGACGATTTCGGCGAGGTGCGCGACCTGGAGCATGGCCTCGCCAATGGCAGCGTCGCCCGCGAGACATGGGCGATCCATCCTGACAATCCGCTGTCAGCGTCGGGCAAGACGCACTGGACGCAGACGCTGTCGCGAAATGGATGGTCGGTGCGCACCGAAACGTCAGCCGAAATGCGGTCCGACGCGCAAAGCTTCATGGTTAGCGCCAGAATCGAAGCCTATGAAGGCGAGAAACTGGTTTTCGAGCGCAATTTCGAAGAGAAAATCCCGCGCGCGCTGCTTTGAGCGCTTACGCGGGTTGGTCCAATTGCGACGTACGATTTACGCCACGGCATGTCGCATTCGGTCTTGCTTACGGCGTTCCCTTGCGGTCATTATTCTCCTCACAAGAAATGATAAAAAACGACCACAAGGTCGAACCAACAGAGTGAGGAACTCAACATGTCAAACGAACTGGAATTTCTCAGCCGGCGCGTCGCGTCCGGCAAACTGAGCCGTCGTGATTTTCTCGGCCGGGCGGCAGCGCTCGGCGTCACCGCGATCTTCGCCAACTCGCTGCTTTCGAGTGCGGCGCGCGCCGCGGGTCCGGTCAAGGGGGGCACGCTGAAGGCCGGCCTGGTCGGCGGCGAGTCCACCAACAGCCTCGATCCGGCCCTGTTCATGACGCAGGTGCCGTTCGCCTTCGGCAAGATGTGGGGCGAACTGATCGTCGAGCTTTCCCCGGAAGGCACGCTCGAGAACCGCATCGCCGAGGAGATCGGCTCGTCTGACGACGCCAAGGTCTGGACGCTGAAGATTCGCGACGGCGTCGAATTCCATAACGGCAAGACGGTAACCGCCGAGGACGTCGCCGCCACACTCGAACGCCATTCGGACGAGAAGTCGAAGTCGGGCGCGCTCGGCTACATGAAAGGCATCGAGAGCATCAAGGCCAGCGGCAAGGAAGTCGTGCTGACGCTGAAGGAAGCCAATGCCGACCTGCCCTATCTGCTTAGCGATTACCATTTGATCATCCAGCCCAATGGCGGCAAGGACAAGGCCGACGCCGGCATCTCGGCCGGACCCTACAAGATCACCACCAACGAGCCCGGCGTGCGCCATGGCGGCGAGCGGTTCGCCAATTACTGGCAGGCCGACAAGATGGGCCATGCCGACCAGATCGAGATCATCGTCATCAACGACGCCACGGCGCGCACTTCGGCCTTGCAGGGCGGCCAGGTCAACATGATCAACCGCGTCGAGCCGAAGATCGTCGACCTGATCAAGCGGCTGCCCGGCGTCACCATCCGCAACCATGCGGGTCCTGGCCACTACGTCTTCATCATGCATTGCAACACGGCGCCGTTCGACAACAACGATTTGCGCATGGCGCTGAAGCTGGCGATCGACCGCGAGGAGATGCTCGACAAGATCCTCAGAGGCTATGGCTCGCTCGGCAACGACTTCCCGATCAACTCGGCCTATCCGCTGTTTTCCGAGGACATCGAGCAGCGCAAATACGATCCCGACAAGGCCAAGTTTCATTTCAAGAAGTCGGGCCATGACGGCGCCGTCCTGCTCAGGACATCGGACGTCGCCTTCCCCGGCGCCGTCGATGCCGCGCAGCTGTTCCAGCAAAGCGCGGCCAAGGCCGGCATCACGCTGGAGATCAAGCGCGAGCCGGGCGACGGCTACTGGTCGGAAGTATGGAACAAGCAGCCCTTCTGCGCCTCCTACTGGGGCGGACGCTCGACGCAGGACCAGATGTACTCGACTGCGTACCTGTCGACGGCCGACTGGAACGACACGCGTTTCAAGCGTCCCGAGTTCGACAAGATGGTGCTGGCGGCGCGTGCCGAGCTCGACGAAGCCAAGCGAAAGGCGATGTATCGCGACATGGCGATGCTCGTCCGCGACGAAGGTGGCCTGATCCTGCCGATGTTCAATCAGTTCATCGACGCGACGGGCGCCAAGGTCGCCGGCTGGGTCGACGATCCGCATCAGGAGCTGATGAACGGGTACGCTCTGGCAAAGTGCTGGCTCGAAGCCTGAGCCCGGCCTTGCGGATATGTCCTCACCCATCGTGAAACTGGTGGCCCAGCGCATTGCGCTGGGCATCCTCCTGCTGTTGGCCGTATCGGTCCTGATCTTCGCCGGCACCCAGATCCTGCCCGGCGACGTCGCGCAAGCCATCCTCGGACAGTCGGCGACACCGGAGTCGCTTGCCAATCTGCGCGAGCAGCTCGGCCTCAACGATCCGGCCTTTATCCGCTATTTCCGCTGGCTCGGCGGCGTCGTGACCGGTGATCTCGGCACCGCCATGTCCAGCGGGCAGGATATTGCGACGTCGATCAAGGGGCGGTTGTGGAACACGCTGTTCCTCGCCTTCTGGGCGGCGGTCGTTGCCGTGCCGCTGGCGATCATCCTCGGCCTGATTGCGGTGCGTTACCGCAATGGCTGGGTCGACAAGCTGATCTCCGGACTGGCGCTTGCCTCGACCTCGTTTCCCGAATTCTTCATCGGCTATGTGCTCGTCTATTTCTTTGCCGTGAAATACCAGATCTTCCCCGGCATCTCGACGGTCTATGACGGGATGCCGTTCGGCGAGCGCATGCAGGCGATCATGCTGCCGGCGGCGGCACTGACGCTGGTGGTGCTCGCCCACATGATGCGCATGACGCGCGCCGCGATCCTCAATGTCATGCAATCGGCTTATGTCGAGACGGCGGAGCTCAAGGGGCTTTCGGCATTCGCCGTCATTCGCAGGCATGCCTTCCCCAATGCGATTGCGCCGATCATCAACGTCGTCATGCTCAACCTCGCCTACCTGATCGTCGGCGTCGTCGTTGTCGAAGTGATCTTCGTCTATCCGGGCATGGGGCAGTATCTCGTCGACCACGTCACCAAGCGTGACGTACCGGTGGTGCAGGCGGTCGGCCTGATCTTCGCCGCGGTTTATATCAGCCTGAACATCATTGCGGACATAGCGGCGATCGTCGCCAATCCGCGTCTCAGACATCCGAAGTGAGGGGCGGCGCTGTGCTCGACATAAAACGCATCCCCATCCCTGCGCTGATCGGCCTGGTGCTGACGGCATTGTTCGTGCTGGCGGCGATCTTCGCGCCCTGGATCGCGCCTTACGGCAATGGCGAGATCGTTGGCGACGTCTGGGCACCGATGTCGGCGACACATTTGCTGGGCACCGACAATCTCGGCCGCGACCTTCTTTCGCGCATGATCTACGGCGCCCGCGTCACGCTGTTCATCGCGGTGCTGGCCACCGCGCTGTCCTTCTCGCTCGGCGCCATCCTTGGCTTCTCGGCGGCGGTTTTCGGCGGCTGGTTCGACACGCTTATGTCGCGCCTTGTCGATCTCCTGATGTCTATCCCGACGCTGATCATGGGCCTCGTCGTGCTCTCCGTGCTGCCAACCAATCTGGTGACGCTGATCCTGGTCATGGGCATCCTCGACTCGACCCGCGTCTACCGCCTGTCGCGGGCGGTCGCCGTCGACATCAACGTCATGGATTTCGTCGAGGCGGCCAAGCTGCGCGGCGAAGGCAGCGTGTGGATCATCTTCCGCGAGATCCTGCCCAATGCGTTGTCGCCGCTGGTTTCGGAACTCGGCCTGCGCTTCATCTATGCCGTGCTGTTCCTGTCGACACTGTCCTTCCTCGGCCTCGGCGTGCAGCCGCCTAGCGCCGACTGGGGCGGCATGGTCAAGGAAAACAAGGACGGCATCGTCTTCGGCATCGCGGCGGCGCTCATCCCTGCCGCGGCGATCGCCATGCTGGCGATTTCCGTCAACCTTGTCGCCGACTGGGTGCTCAACCGCACGACGAGCCTGAAGGGAGGGCGCGGGTAATGGCTGACCAGCGAGCAAAGTCCGTGCTGCTCGATATCCGCAATCTGCGCATCGAGGCCACCGTGTTCCCGCCGGGCGAAGCGCCGAAGAACATCGTGCTGGTCCACGACGTCTCGCTGTCGCTCGAGAAGGGCAAGGTGCTCGGCCTGATCGGCGAGTCTGGAGCCGGCAAGTCGACCATCGGCCTGGCGTCGATGGGCTATGGCCGCGGCGGCGTGCGGATCACCGGCGGCGAAGTCATCCTCAACGGCCGCGACATCCTCAAAGGCGGCAAGGAGGGCTTTCGCAAGCTGCGCGGCCGCGAGGTCTGCTATGTCGCGCAATCGGCTGCCGCCGCCTTCAACCCGGCGCACAGGCTGATGGACCAGGTCGTCGAGGCGACGCTGCTGCATGGCACGGCGACACGGGCCGCGGCCGAAAAGCGCGCCATCGCGCTGTTCAAGAAGCTCAGCCTGCCGAACCCCGAAAGCATCGGCGAGCGCTTTCCGCACCAGGTGTCAGGCGGCCAGCTGCAGCGCGTGATGACTGCGATGGCGCTGTGCTCCGAGCCCGACCTGATCGTCTTCGACGAGCCGACCACGGCGCTCGACGTGACGACGCAGATCGACGTGCTGGCGGCGATCAAGGACGCCATCCGCGACACGCATGTCGCGGCGCTGTACATCACTCATGACCTTGCCGTGGTCGCCCAGGTCTCGGACGAGATCATGGTGCTGCGCCATGGCCGGCTGGTAGAATGGGGCGGCACCCGCCAGATCATCAAGGAGCCGCGCCAGGAATATACCAATGCGCTGGTGTCAGTGCACGAGATCGAGCACCAGGAGCAAAGGCCCGGCACGAACCCTTTCCTGTCGGTCAAGAACATCACCGCCGCCTATGGCCGCAGCCATATCAAGGTGCTGAAGAACGTCTCGGTTGACATCTATCCTGGCCAGACGCTGGCGGTGGTCGGCGAGTCCGGCTCGGGCAAGTCGACGCTGGCGCGCGCCATCACCGGCCTTCTGCCGCCCGAACAAGGCACCGTCACCTTCGACGGGCGGCCGCTCGCCAACCGGCTTGCCGATCGGCCCAAGGAGGATCTGCGCCAGTTGCAGATGATCTACCAGATGGCCGACGTGGCGATGAACCCGCGCCAGACCGTCGGCACCATCATCGGCCGGCCGCTCGAATTCTATTTTGGTTTGCGCGGCCGCGAGCGCGACAAGCGCGTCGCCGAATTGCTTGACAAGATCGAAATGGGCAAGGGCTTTGTCGACCGCTACCCGGCCGAGCTTTCCGGTGGCCAGAAGCAGCGCGTCTGCATCGCCCGTTCGCTTGCCGCCAAGCCGAAGCTGATCATCTGCGACGAGGTGACCTCGGCGCTCGACCCGCTGGTCGCCAACGGCATCCTGAAGTTGCTGCTCGAGCTGCAGAAGGAGGAAAACGTCGCCTATCTGTTCATCACCCACGACCTCGCCACGGTGAAGTCGATCGCCGATTCGATCGCAGTGATGTATCGCGGCGAGGTGGTGCGCTACGGCGCGAAGAGCCAGGTGCTGGCGCCGCCTTTCGACGCCTATACCGACCTTTTGTTGTCCTCCGTTCCCGAGATGGAGATCGGCTGGCTGGAAAAGGCGATCAAGGGACGGCGCATGGCCAGCGCGGGGAATTAGCGCGCGGCATCACGATTTGGAAAGAACGCTGCTTCCGTCATCCGGATGAAACGCTGAGCGAAGAGGATCAAACGCGAACGGGCGCCGCTCGTGCAAAGCTGTTCTTCGTGAAAGGGGATCTGGAAAAATGACGACTGAACTCGACCATCTCGCGACCCTCGCCGGCCAGGGTCGGATATCGCGCCGCGACTTCCTCGGCCGCGCCGCAGCCCTTGGCGTATCGGCAGCACTGGCGACGACGCTGGCCGGCAAAGCCTTCGCCCAGACGCCTGTAAAAGGCGGAACGATCAAGGCCGGCCTGCAAGGCGGAGAATCGACCAACAGTCTCGATCCGGCACTCAACCTCAGCCAGGTCACCTACAGTTTCGGCAAGCAGTGGGGCGAATACCTGGTCCGGCTGACCCCCGACAACAAACTGGAAAATCTCATCGCCGAAGAGATCGGTGCATCCTCGGATGCCAAGACGTGGACGATCAAGGTGCGCGACGGCATCGAGTTCCACAATGGCAAGACCGTCACGGCGGAGGATATTGCGGCCACCATCGAACGCCACGCCGACGAGAAATCGAAGTCGGGCGCGCTCGGCGTCCTGAGGAATATCAAGACGGTCAAGGCAAGCGGCAAGGAGGTCATCGTCACGCTCGGCGATGCGGATGCCGACTTCCCCTATCTGATGGCAGACTACCATCTTCCCATCCAGCCGAACGGCGGCAAGGACGATCCGAGTGCCGGCATCAGCGCCGGCCCCTATAAAGTCACCGTCAACCAGCCCGGCGTGCGCCACGGCGGCGAGCGCTTCGCCAATTACTGGCGCGGCGACAAGGCCGGCCATGCCGACCAGATCGAGATCATCGTCATCAACGACGCAACCGCGCGGCTGGCCGCCCTGCAGGGCGGCCAGGTCCACATGATCAACCGCGTCGAGCCGAAGGTGGTGGATCTGGTCAAGCGCATACCCGGAGTCTCCATCGAGAACGTCTCGGGCAAGGGCTACTATCCGTTCAATATGTTCTGCGACACCGCACCTTTCGACAACAACGACCTCAGGATGGCGCTGAAGCTCGCCATCGACCGCAACGAGATGCTGGAGAAAATCCTGCGCGGCTACGGCTCGGTCGGCAACGACTTCCCGATCAACGAAGCCTATCCATTGTT
The DNA here is from genome assembly GCF_055811635.1 of Mesorhizobium sp. WSM4806. NCBI lineage: Bacteria > Pseudomonadati > Pseudomonadota > Alphaproteobacteria > Hyphomicrobiales > Phyllobacteriaceae > Mesorhizobium > Mesorhizobium sp. WSM4806. The sequence goes on from NZ_JBVVQZ010000019.1 coordinate 26,563, forward strand.
TTCGGCCGACATCGAGCAGCGCAAGTTCGATCCGGAAAAGGCGGCAGCGCTCTACAAGAAATCGGGTCATAGCGGCTCGATCGTGTTGCGCACCTCCGATGTCGCTTTCCCGGGCGCCGTCGACGCAGCCCAGCTTTATCGGCAGTCCTGCGCCAAAGCCGGCATCAAGATCGAGATCAAGCGCGAGCCCGGTGACGGCTACTGGTCAGAGGTCTGGAACAAGCAGCCCTTTTCGCTTTCCTATTGGGGCGGGCGCGCCACGCAGGACCAGATGTATTCCACCGGCTATGTCTCGACCGCCGACTGGAACGACACGCGGTTCAAGCGGCCGGAATTCGACAAGATGCTGTTTGTGGCGCGCGGCGAGCTCGACCAGGCCAAGCGCAAGGCGATCTATCATGATATGGCAGTGCTGATGCGCGACGAGGGCGGGCTAATCGTGCCTTTCTTCAACCAGTTCATCGATGCGGCGGCGACCAACAAGATCGGCGGTTTTGCCAAGAGCCCGATCGGCGAAATGATGGACGGCTATGCCCTGAACGAGTGCTGGCTGGCGGCCTAGCCAAATCCTGCTCCGTTGATTCATATACAAAAGCGCCGTGTGCCCAGTCGGCGCTCCAATCTCAACTGCCAATCGCATGGAGCGGCCCGTGGCGCTCGAGACAAAACTTCTGCTGATCATCCTTGACGGCGTGCCTTATCGCAACTGGCGCCGGCTGATGGGCAATCTCGAAGGCTGGGTGCAATCGGGCGAAGCGCGCGTCTGGAAGATGCGCTCCGTTCTGCCGTCGACCTCGGCCTGCTGCTATGCGTCGATCCATACTGGCGTGGCGCCGCAAGTGCACGGCATCTTGACCAACGAGAACCGGTTCCGCGTTGAGCAACCCGACATATTCTCCGAGGTCAGCAAGGCCGGCGGCAAGACCGGCGCGGTCACTCATTCCTACTGGTCCGAATTCTTCCGGGCCTATCCGTTCGATCTGGTCGAGGACATGGAGTTCGACGAGCCCGGCGGGCCGATCACGCATGGCCGGTTCCACACCATGACCGGCTACAATGCCCGCAACCAGATGACGCCGAGCGACGTCGACCTGTTCGCGACGCTGACCATGCTGACCAGACGCCACGGCATCGACTACGGCATCCTGCACACCTGCACGCTGGACTCGATGGGCCACCGCTTCGGCCATGACTGCCATGAGATGGACCATGCCGTCTATGCGATGGACGGCATGCTCGCCGCCTTCCTGCCGCGCTGGCGGAAAGCCGGCTACGAGGTCATCGTGACCGCCGATCACGGCCAGACCGATCGCGGCCATCATGGCGGCCATGACGACGAGATGCAGGATTTTGCTCTGTATTATTTCGGACAGGGCAACGGGCCGGAGGCCGACACGCTGCTAGACCAGCTGCAGCTTGCGCCGACGGTGCTTGCGCGCCTCGGCGTCCCGGTGCCCGCGACAATGAAGGCCAGGCCGTTCCTCGACTGAGCGCGCGTCTTCCCTTCTCCCCCTTGTGGGAGAAGGTGGATTGTCGCGAAGCGGCAAGACGGATGAGGGGTGTTGGAAGAAACTCGGCGTGAAAATATTGAGGGATTTGAAGCGCTTATTTCTTCGGTGTAGCGATCCGTCCAGCACCCCTCATCCGACCGAGCTTCGCTCGGCCACCTTCTCCCACAGGGGGAGAAGGGAAGAACCTCCCTCTGGCAACACTGCCGCTCTTCGGCTAGCTTTCAGGGAATTCTGGGCGGAAAGCGGTGAACCTTTTTGGGCCGATCAGCGACAGAGCAGACAGGAGCCAGGCGGCTCGATCGGCCATGACGGCAGCGACGGAAACCGATCGTGCGCTTGTCGGCCGGGTCGCGAAGGGCGACCGCGCCGCCGTGCGGCTCCTGTTCATGCGCCACCACGCGCGGGTCTACCGTTTCGTGGTGCGCCAGACCGGATCAGAAATGATGGCCGACGATATCGCCAACGAGGTGTTTCTCGAACTCTGGCGCCAGGCGCCCGGCTTCGAGGGGCGCTCGGAAGTCTCGACGTGGCTGCTCGGCATCGCCCGCTTCAAGGCGCTGTCGTCGTTGCGCAAGAAAAAGGAAGACTGGATCGACGACGATGACGCCGCCCAGATCGCCGACGGCGCCGATACGCCGGAAGTCGTCACCATGAAGGAAGACAAGGGCGCCGCGTTGCGGCGCTTCGTCGATGCCTTGCCGGAAGAACACCGAACGGTGATCGACCTTGCCTACTACCACGGACAGTCGGTGAGCGAGATCGGCGAGGTGCTCGATATCCCGGTCGCCACCGTCAAGACCAGAATGTTCTACGCCCGCAAGAAACTCGGCGAGGCCCTCAAGGCCGCCGGTTACGACAGGGGGTGGCCATGAGCGCCGCTGAAAAGATGTCGCGCCGCGATGAAATGGAAACGCTGCTGCCGTTCTATCTGAATGGCTCGCTGGAAGGTGCAGAGCTCGAAGCCGTCGAGGAATGGCTGGCGACCGACCCGGCAGCGCTTGCCGCACTCGGCGAGGCCGAGGCCGAATTCTCCGGCACCGCTGCATCCAATGAAGCGATCCGTCCGCCGGCCGATGCGCTCAGCCGCTTCGCCCGGGCGCTCGACGCCGAGGCCGGTCCAGCGCGCGCGCCGGCGGCGTCCTGGCTGGCGCAAGCGTGGGGCCGCTTCACGGCAGTTCCCGCCGGCGTCGCCTGGGCTGCGGCCGCGGCTCTGCTGGCGCTTGTTGTGGTGCAGTCGTTTGAGCAGCCTGGCGGCATCGACAGGGATTTCGAAATTGCCGGCCAGCAAGGCGATCTTGCGAAAATGCCGTTCGCGCTGGTCACGTTCCAGCCGGATGCGAAGATGGCCGACATTGTCGCTTTTCTTGGCGAGCACCAGCTGAAGATTGCCGCCGGCCCAACCGCCGAAGGTGTCTTCCGTCTTGGCATCCCGGCCGCGACCGCAGCCGACTATGAAAAAGTGCTCGGCCTGATTGCCGCCCAGCCTTTCGCGGAGGCTGTGGTCGAGGGAAGGAAACCGGTCGATGGCGGCTAGGGCGGTCATCCGATTTGCGGCGCTGCTCGTGGCGGCGATGATAATCGGCGCTGTGCCGGCCTTGGCGCAGACCAATGATCCGAACCTTACGCAGACTGAAATCGACTGCCTCAACCGAGGGGCGACGGCGGCCGACTGCATCAAGCGCGACACAAAGGATGGCAGCGGCGAAAGGCCCGGCGCAGGTCCTGCCGCGACAAATGCGGTGCTTCTTCCCGCGCTGATCGTCGACCTGTTCCCCAATCCGATCGGCGGCGGCCAAGCGCCGCTGCCGACGCCCGATCCGCGCCGCGATCCGGCCAGCGGTGCGTTGCCGCCGCCGGTCCCGCCTGCCGGTGCGACAGCGATACAAGCCGCTGCGGCGGGCGGCCCGATCGTTTCGCCCAGCGATCTCGTCGCGGCCGAGCCGCCGCGCGCCATCGTCGGTGATTTCGTGCCGGACGAGGTGCTGGTGACGGTGGAGGGCGATGCCGTCCAGCAGATCGCCGCCTCCTTTGGCCTCGAGGTGCGCTCGCAGCGCCAGTCTCAGTTGCTCGGCTCCACGCTGGTGCGCTTCGGCATTCCCGATGGCCGCCCGGTCGGCGTCGTGCTGGCGCAGCTTGCCGCCGACGGCCGAGCTTTGCGGCGCGAGCCCAACCATATCTACTCGCTGCAGCAGGCAGCCACCATCGTCAACTATGCCTTCGAGCGCATTGCGCTCGATGCGAAAGGGGCGAGCGGCGAGAACGTGCGCATTGCCGTCGTCGACACCGCCATCGACGACACCAACCCGGCTCTAAGCGGCGTCATCGCCGATCAGTTCGACGCCATGCCCGACGTGCCGATCGAGGCGCGCGATCACGGCACCTCGATCGACGGCCTGATCGCCGGCGTCGGCGCGCTCAAAGGCATGGCGCCGGGCGCCAGGATCTACCACGCCCGCGCCTTCGAGGGCGGCAAATCGACGATGGACGTCATCCTTGCGGCGCTCGACTGGGCGGCGGAGCAGGACGTCCGCATCATCAATATGAGCTTCGTCGGCCCGAAGAACGACCTGCTCGGCGTCGCCTGCCGCAATGCTCGCGCCTTGGGCATCGTGCTGGTCGCCGCCGCCGGCAACAACGGACCGAAGGCGCCCTACGGCTATCCGGCCGCCTTCGACGGCGTCATCGCGGTGACCGCCACCGATGCCAAGAACGGGCTGATGCAGCAGGCCAATCGCGGCGCCTACGTCTTCCTCTCCGCTCCCGGCGTCGAGATGGTGGCGCCGAGCGGCGCCGGTTCGGATGTCGTCACCGGCACCTCGTTTGCCGCAGCGATCGTCACCGGCGCGATCGCCAATCTGCTGCATACCGCACCCGACCGTTCCGCCGACTGGGTCGAGAAAGCGCTGGCCGCCACGGCAAGGGATCTCGGCCCCAAGGGACGAGACAATGATTTCGGCTATGGCCTGCTCAATACCAAGGCGGCCGAGGCGGCGAAAGAATAAGTCTGGCGTGAACGCTTCTGCCGTTTGTGACTTTTGGCTTTCCCGAAGCCACCGATCATATTCAGGCGGCACATAGTGGGTCGGTCCCCGAAATGGAGATCGGGCTGGAAAAGGCGATCAAGGGACCGCGCATGCACAGCGCGGGGAATTAAACACCTTGGTGGCGCTGCCGTTCTCAAAACCACCACGACATGAATCGCCTGAGCTACTTTCGAAACAATCGATCAGAAAGCGTGCAGCAGCGCGACGACCGCCATGTAAACGATGATGAGAGAGCCGACGGTCCAAAAGGTGGCGCGCACTTCGTGGATTTGCGCTGTGAAGTACGCTGCGAAATGCAGCAGACGCGAAACGGCGTAGCCATAATACAGCCATTGGGCTTGGACCAGCGGCGGATCGGTCAGCACATAAAGAGCTCCGGCCATGAAAAAGAACGGCAGGTTTTCCAGATCGTTGAGTTGTATACGGCGAATCCGCTCCACGCGCTCGTCCGGCTGTAACTGTTTGGGATCAGGCGAGGGATTGAACGGTGTCCGCTTGAGATCTTCCGGCGAGCGGAAGCCACTGCTGAACCTCATCATCTGAATGACGGTCAGCCAGGACATTGCCACAGCCTTCAGCCCCATTATCGCTGCTGATATGGCAAACGCCGCAAACACCGGATTTTCGAAACTGAGCTGCTGCATGTCCTCCTCCTCAGTACGGTTCAAAAGCCATGCGACGACTAGGCCGGCGCGCCGGCGACCGATCCCCTGATGACCAGGTCGACCGGCCAGACTTCGCCGCGGGCGCCCTCCTCCAACCCCGAAATCCGCGCCGCCAGCCGCTCGGCGATACGAGCGCCGGCCAAACGGATCGACGAACGCGTCGTCGACAACGGCACCGAAAAATTCTCCGGCTTCAGCCAAGGGAAGACGTCGTCATGGGCGATCAGCGACAGGTCGCCCGGAATGGTCAGGCCGAGATCGCGCACCGCTCGCACGACGCCGAGCGCCATGATCAGGCTGGAGCAGGCGATCGCGGTCGGCGCATCGCTTTGCTCAAGTAAGCGCCTGGCGGTGCGGTAGCCATTCTCCTCGGTCATGGCGAGGGAACAGACGTCGCCTTCGCCAAGCGCCAGACCGCTTGCCGCCAGCGCTCGGCGCACACCACGCTCGCGGTGAATGGCGAAGGTCTCGCGGCCGTCGCCGTTGATCAGCGCCAGCCGCCGGTGACCGAGTTGGACGAGCAACCGTGCCGCCTCGTGGAAGGCGCCCTCATTGTCGATGTCGGTGAAAGGGTAATCGAAATCGAGCCCTTCACTGCGGCCATGGACGATAAAGGGGATGCCGAGCGTGCTGGCCAGCGCCACCCGCCGGTCGGCCGGCCTCGGCGAGGAGATGTAGACGGCGTCGACCTGCCGGTTGGCGACGATGCGCCGATAGGTCGTCTCCTGATCGTCGGCATCGGCGGGGGACAGCACCAGGTCGAGTTCGTGCGAACGGGCGTAGTCGCCGAGACCGGAGAGGAATTCGACGAAATGCGGGTCGATGTCGACGGCCGCCCCGGTCGGCAAGACATAACCGATCATCCCGGTCTTGCCGGTAGCCAGCCGACGCGCGCTCGGGTTGGGGCGATAGCCGTGGCGCTTGGCGGCGTCGATCACCCGCCGGCGCGTTTCCTCGTTGACTTCCGGGTAGCCGTTCAGCGCGCGGCTTACCGTGGTCTGCGAAAGCGCCAGCATGTGGGAAAGCTGTTTGAGGTTCACCGGAGGCCTCCAAGCCTCAAAGCGCTTTAACTATGGGTCGCTCGCGCCACAGCGGCAAGCGCTACCGATGCGAATATCATAAGCACCCTTTCTAACCGGTTTGAAGCAAAATTTGCTGTTGCAGCGCCCAAAATGGTGCTGCAGCGCACTGTGTTTGCTCTTGTGGCCGTGAAATTAAATCGATTAGTTTACCAGTCTCTTGACTTCTGATTAATTCAGTGGCGTGATTGCAAAGACCAAAGCGCTTTGGAAGACTCTTCGAAAGGTTGCGGTTCCTTTCCGAGTGAGTCACAGTCCTGCTGCGTCGGCGGACGGAATGGAGGTTCCGTCCGGTGCCTGTCACCACTGGGAGGGAATACCAATGAGGAAAATGCTTCTGCTGAGCGCCGCCTTTGTCGCGCTCGCCCTGGGCGCACCGGCGCAAGCCGAACTGAAGTTCAAGCCGGGCGAAGACCCCCGCTTCAACTGGGCGAATTACGAAGAGCTCAAGAAAGTCGACCTTAAGGGCGAGACGCTGTCGATCTTCGGGCCATGGCGCGGCGAGGACGAGGGCCTCATCCGCACCGTTCTCGACTATTTCTCGGAAGCCACCGGCGCCGAGGTCAAATACTCCTCGTCGGAAAATTACGAACAGCAGATCGTCATCGACACGCAGGCCGGCAGCCCGTCCAACATCGCCGTGCTGCCGCAGCCGGGCCTGATCCAGGATCTGGCGTCCAAGGGCCTGCTGACGCCGCTCGGCGACGACACCGCCAACTGGATCAAGGACAATTACGGCGCCGGCCAGTCATGGGTCGATCTCGGCACCTTCAAGGACAAGGATGGCAAGCCGGGCTTTTTCGCCTTCCCCTACAAGGCCGACGTGAAATCGCTGGTCTGGTACTCGCCGGACAATTTCGAGGAAGCCGACTACGAGGTGCCGAAGACGCAGGAAGAGCTCGCCGAGCTCGAAAAGCAGATCATTGCCGACGGCGGCACGCCATGGTGCATCGGGCTCGGTTCTGGCGGCGCCACCGGCTGGCCGGCGACCGACTGGGTCGAGGACATCATGCTGCGCACCCAGACGCCCGAGACCTACGACAAGTGGGTGAAGAACGAGATTCCGTTCAACGACCCCGCGGTGGTCAACGCCATCGACATTTTCGGCAAGATCGCGACCGACGACGAGATGGTCGACGGCGGCGCCAAGGCGGTGGCGGCGACCGATTTTCGCGACAGCCCGAAAGGCCTGTTCTCGGTGCCGCCGAAATGCTATTTGCACCACCAGGCGTCGTTCATCCCAACCTTCTTCCCGGAAGGCACCGAGATCGGCCAGGACGCCGATTTCTTCTACTTCCCACCTTACGCTGCCAAGCCCGACCTCGGCACCCCGGTTCTCGGCGCCGGCACGCTGGCCATGATCACCAAGGATAGCAAGAGTGCCCGCGCGTTCATCGAATTCCTGAAGATGCCGCTCGCCCATGAGATCTGGATGGCCCAGGGCGGCTTTGTGACGCCGTTCAAGTCGGTCAACAAGGACGCCTATGCCAGCGACGCGCTGAAGAAGCAGGGCGAAATCCTAGCCGAGGCCTCGACCTTCCGCTTCGACGGGTCCGACCTGATGCCGGGCAAGATCGGCGCCGGCGCCTTCTGGACCGGCATGATCGATCTCGTCGGCGGCAAGTCCGCCCAGGATGTCGCCACCGACATCCAGAAGAGCTGGGACGCGATCAAGTAGGCGGTCCCGGCTGAACGTCCGATCCTGCATGGATCCGGGCCTCGATGGCCCGGATCCGACCGGCGGCCCGCACAGCAGCAATTTTTATGAGCACATTTCGGCATGACGCGCGACCAGCAAGTGCAAAACCCTGCCTTGCCAATAACTGAATCGGCCTGTGATCGCATCGCCAAAGTCATTCCCGACTGGCGGATCATGCGCAGAGGGAGGGACCCGTGGCGGCTCAGATTTTCTCGGCCATATTCGTCATCGTCATCGGCGTCGGCGGCTGCGTCGCCTATTTCTGGGGCGCCAACAAGCTGGTGGACATCATCTTCCCGTCGCGCGGCGTTGCCGGTGCGGCGGCCATCGACAATCTGCGCCGGCAGGGGATGATCCGGCCGTGGCTGTTCGTCGGCCCGGCCATGATCATCCTCACAATCTACCTGATCTACCCGGTCGTGGAGACGCTGAGGCTGTCGTTCCTCGATCGCGGTGGCGCCAATTTCGTCGGCTTCGCCAATTATGAATGGGCCTTCGGCGACCGCGAATTCCGCACCTCCATCCTCAACAACATCATCTGGCTGGCGGTCGTGCCTGCCGCCTGCACCTTCCTCGGGCTGATCATCGCCGTCCTCACCGACAAGATCTGGTGGGGCACCATCGCCAAGAGCCTCATCTTCCTGCCGCTGGCCATCTCGTTCGTCGGCGCCAGCGTCATCTGGAAGTTCATCTACGAGTATCGTGGTGCTGGCCAGACGCAGATCGGTCTGCTCAACGCCATCATCCAATATTTCGGCGGCCAGCCGCAGGTCTGGATATCGCTGCCGTTCTGGAACAATTTCTTCCTGATGATCATCCTGATCTGGATCCAGACCGGCTTTGCCATGGTCATCCTGTCCTCTGCCTTGCGGGGCATTCCCGAGGAGACGCTGGAGGCGGCCGTCATCGACGGCGCCAATCCGTTCCAGATCTTCTGGAAGATCATGGTGCCGCAGATCTGGGGAACGATCGCCGTCGTCTGGACCACCATCACCATCTTGGTGCTGAAGGTTTTCGACATCGTGCTGACGATGACCAACGGCCAATGGAACAGCCAGGTGCTGGCCAATCTGATGTTCGACTGGATGTTCCGCGGCGGCGGCGATTTCGGCCGTGGCGCCACCATCGCCATCATCATCATGATCGCGGTCATTCCGATCATGATCTGGAACATCCGCCAGGCCAACAAAGAGACGGGAGGACATTGAGATGGCCGTCTCGACCGGAAAGTCCTTTGCCAGCCGTTTCGGCGTCCATATCGCGGTCTTCCTCTTCGTCGCGATCTGGACGATCCCGACGCTCGGCATTCTCGTCTCGTCGCTGCGCGACAAGGACCAGATCATCGCCTCGGGCTGGTGGAACTCGTTCGCCAGTTCCACGCAGACGGAAGCGGGGCGGCTGCCACCCGCCTCGGCGCAAGTCGAGAAGGACGGCAAGTTCGTCCTCGAGGGCAACATCTTCGGCGATGATCCGGCCCGCGACATCAGCGCCTTTGGCGTCAAGTCGTCGGCGCCGACGCAATATCCCGCCGGCACCACAGCCGATCTCGGTGACGGCGAGACCTTGCAGCTCAACCCCGACGGCAGTTTCGTCATGACCTCGACCAAGCCGTTCGAGGGCGAGCGTGGCCAGCGCGTCTACTACGCCTCGTCGGCGCCGCCGAAATTCACCACCGACAATTACAATACGGTGCTGTTTTCGGAAGGCATCGGCCGCTCCTTCATGAATTCGCTGACCGTCACCATTCCGGCGACCGTCATCCCGATCCTGATCGCGGCGTTCGCGGCCTATGCGCTGGCCTGGATGCGCTTTCCCGGCCGGGCGTTGCTCATAGCGGTGATCATCGGGCTCCTGGTCGTGCCGCTGCAGATGTCGTTGATCCCGCTGCTGAAGCTTTACAACGGCGTCGGCAGCTTCTTCGGCGTGCCGTCGAAAACCTATCTCGGCATCTGGCTGGCGCATACCGGCTTCGGCCTGCCCTTCGCCATCTATCTCTTGAGAAGCTACATTGCCGGCCTGCCACGAGAAATCATGGAATCGGCGCGCATCGACGGCGCCAGCGATTTCGAGATCTTCGTCAAGATCGTGCTGCCGCTGTCGTTCCCGGTGCTGGCCTCTTTCGCCATCTTCCAGTTCCTGTGGGTGTGGAACGATCTGCTGGTCGCGATGGTTTTCCTCGGCACCGAGGGCGACCAGATCGTGCTGACCGCCAAGCTCAACGCGTTGCTCGGCTCGCGCGGCGGCGACTGGGAGATCCTGACGACATCGGCCTTCATCACCATTGTCGTGCCGCTGATCGTGTTCTTCTCGCTGCAGCGCTATTTCGTCCGCGGGCTGCTCGCCGGCTCGGTGAAGGGAGGCTGAGATCATGCAATCCGCTGTGAAAGCGACGTTGAGTCCCGACTTCGCCGTCGACCGCGACTGGTGGCGAGGTGCCGTGATCTACCAGATCTATCCGCGCAGCTATCAGGACTCGAACGGCGACGGCATCGGCGACCTCAGGGGCATCATCGGCAGGCTGCCCTATATCGCGGCGCTCGGCGTCGATGCCATCTGGATCTCGCCGTTCTTCAAGTCGCCGATGAAGGATTTCGGCTACGACGTGTCCGACTATTGCGACGTCGATCCGATGTTCGGCACGCTGGCCGATTTCGACGCTCTGACCGCCGAGGCGCACAGGCTCGGGCTCAAGGTGATGATCGACGAGGTGCTGTCGCATACCGCCGACATCCATCCGTGGTTCAAGGAAAGCCGCTCGAGCCGCACCAACCCGAAGGCCGACTGGTATGTCTGGGCCGACGCCAGGCCCGACGGCACGCCACCCAACAACTGGCTGTCGATCTTCGGAGGTTCGGCCTGGCAGTGGGACACCAGCCGCCAGCAACATTACCTGCATAATTTCCTGGCCGAGCAGCCCGATCTCAACTTCCACAGCCGCGCAGTCCAGGACGCGCTGCTCGATGTCACCCGCTTCTGGCTGGAGCGCGGCGTCGACGGTTTCCGCCTCGACACCATCAATTTCTACTTCCACAGCCAGGGCCTCGAGGACAATCCGCCGCTGCCGCCCGAACAGCGCAACGACCAGACCGCTCCTTCCGTCAACCCCTACAACTACCAGGACCATCTCTACGACAAGAGCCGCCCCGAAAACCTTGGCTTCCTCGAACGCTTCCGCGCCCTGCTCGACGAATATCCGGCGACGGCGGCGGTTGGCGAAGTCGGCGATTCGCAGCGCGGACTGGAGGTGGTGGCGGCCTATACCGCCGGCAGCAAGCGCGTGCACATGTGCTATTCATTCGACTTCCTGGCGCCCGAAAAGATCAGCGCGGCAAAGGTGCGTTCGGTGCTGGAAGCCTTTGGCGAGGTCGCCAGCGACGGCTGGTCGTGCTGGGCCTTCTCCAACCATGACGTGATGCGCACTGCCTCGCGCTGGGCGGCCGGCGAGGCCGACCAGACCGCTTATCTCAAGGTGATCTCGGCGCTGCTGATGTCGCTGCGCGGCTCGGTCTGCATCTACCAGGGCGAGGAACTCGGTCTTGGCGAAGCGGAATTGCAATTCGAGGATCTGCAGGACCCCTACGGCATCCGGTTCTGGCCGGAATTCAAGGGCCGCGACGGCTGCCGCACGCCGATGGTCTGGAATGGCGCCGACGGCAATGGCGGCTTCTCCACGGCAAAGCCCTGGCTGCCCGTGCCTGCCAAGCACCTTTCGCAGGCGGTCGATGTGCAGCAGGGCGACGACAACTCGCTGCTCGAACACTACCGGCGCTTTCTCGCTTTCCGCCGCCTGTATCCGGCGCTGGCCAAGGGCGAGATCGAGTTCATCGAAAGCCACGGCGATACGGTCGCCTTCACGCGCCGCGAGGGCAATGAGCAGATCGTCTGCGCCTTCAATCTCGGCAGCCGACCGGCCGAAGTCAATCTCGGCGGACGCTCGCTGCAGCCCTTGCCGGGGCACGGGTTTTCGGGACAGACTGACGCCGGCTTTATCCGCCTCGGCGGCTACGGCGCCTGGTTCGGGCGTATCGACTGAATTTGCAATTCACTGGAGGGAACCCATGGCCGATGTCACGCTAAGGCAAGTGAAGAAATCATACGGCAATCTCAACATTCTCCATGGCATCGACCTCGACATAAAGTCGGGCGAGTTCATCGTCTTCGTCGGCCCTTCGGGCTGTGGCAAGTCGACCTTGCTGCGGTCGATCGCCGGGCTTGAGGAAATCACCTCCGGCGAGCTCAAGATCGACGGCGAGGTGGTGAACGACGTGCCGCCGTCGAAGCGCGGCATCGCCATGGTGTTCCAGTCCTATGCGCTCTATCCGCACATGACTGTCTACGACAACATGGCGTTCTCGATGAAGATCGGCAAGGAGAGCAAGGCCGAGATCGACAAGCGGGTGCGCCAGGCGGCGGAAATCCTGCAGCTGACCAAATATCTCGACCGCCTGCCCAAGGCGATGTCGGGCGGCCAGCGCCAGCGCGTCGCCATCGGCCGCGCCATCGTGCGCAACCCCAAGGTCTTCCTGTTCGACGAGCCGCTGTCGAACCTCGACGCGGCGCTGCGCGTCGCCACCCGCATCGAGATCGCCAAGCTCAAGGAATCGATGCCTGCTACAACGATGATCTACGTCACCCACGACCAGGTCGAGGCGATGACGCTGGCCGACCGCATCGTGGTGCTCAAGGAGGGCCATATCGAGCAGGTCGGCACGCCGATGGAGCTCTACAAGAGACCCGGCAATCTGTTCGTCGCCCAGTTCATCGGCTCGCCGGCCATGAACATCCTGCCGGCGACGATCGACAAATCAGGCGACCCGACCATCGTCAGTCATGTCGGCGGGCGCAAGGCGACGGTGCCGATCGCCACGCCGGCGTCGGTGAAGGGCGCTTCGGTGAGCTTCGGCGTGCGGCCGGAAGATCTGACGATCGCCACCGGTGCGGATTATCTTTTCGAGGGAACGGTGGATTATGTCGAGCAACTCGGCGAGGTCCAGCTCGTCTATGTCGACATCGGCCGCGCCGACCTGCCGCTGGTCACCAAGCTGCCAGGCAATGTCGGGGTCAAGCGCGGCGCTGCGCTGCGGTTGAATGCCGATGCCGGCGACCTGCATATTTTCGATGCCGACGGACATTCATTCACGCTCCACAAAGCGGAAGCAAAGGCAGCCTGAGAGCAGCAGCCGAACTGATGGATGTTTGGTGACCCAAAAACGAGAGCGGCGGGCAAAGCCGCCACTCTTGTGCGTTCCGGTCGCTGTTAGAGCGACGTGCGTCCAAGTGGACGCACAAAGGTACGCTCCAACACTTTAACCCTGCGCATCGTGCTTTCCGAAAATCGGAACCGATTTTCGGGCCGATGCGCTAGCGGCCGAACAGGTTCCGGTCGCTGCCCTGCGGGGCGGACTTCTGTACGTCGCCCGATGAGTTGAGCAGCTTGTAGACCGGCGAGCCGGTATTGCGTACCGAAGAAGTCTGCGTGTTGTCGACGTTGATGGTCGCCTGCTTGTTGATGTCGGTTCTGCCAAAGTTGTCGCTACCGGCAAAAGCGCCGCCCGCAGCAATCAAAAGCGCGGCGGCGGTAAGAACGATCTTCTTCATTTTCAAAATTCCTGGATTTTCTTGGTTCCGCCAGCCCGGCGGGCAAATGCCGCCGCCGCTGTTGGAACGAACTGTTAGTTGTTGCCGAACAGGTTACGGTCGCTGCCGTTGACGGGTTTCTCGTCAGCCGGAACCGGATTCTGCGCCGAAGCCGAATTCCGAAACGAAGCCGTGTACGAGTTGCTGTCGACCGCAGCGGCCGGCTGGTTGGCGCCGTTCGATCCAAAGTTGTCGCTGCCGGCAAAAGCGCTGCCGGAGATGGCCACAATGGCGGCGGTGGCAAGAATGAGCTTCTTCATTTCAAATACTCCTGAGTTCCTCAGATCCCGAGCGGCGGACCGCCACTTTGCTGTTTGGGACCAGCTGTTAATTGTTGCCGAAAAGGTTGCGGTTGGCGCCCTGGCCAACGGGCTGCTTTTCAGCGTGAGCCGGCGTCTGGACAGAGGCCGTATACGAGCTGTCGACCGCGACGGCCGGCTGGTTGGCGGCGTTGGACCCATAATGGTCGCTGCCGGCAAAGGCGCTGCCGGTGATGGCCAGAGCGGCGACGGCAGCAAGAGCGATCTTTTTCATTTTAGTACTCCAGTATCTTGGTCTTCAGTCCGTCTAGCGGCGTGTCTTGGGAGGATGCGCGCGTCGTTCGGATAGCCCCGATGTGGGAAGGCCATTCGGCGGATTCCAATCACGAAGTTGTTCCGTGTGGAACAAGAATCTACACCTTGAAATTGTACCAGAGGCATCTACCACTATGGTTTTATGGTTCGTTTCAATATCTTATGCCAAATTTGCCGTTCGACGATTTGACGGATTGGCGGATCTGCGTTCACTGCGTGCTGCACGCATTGTCAACAGAAACGAACCGTTCGGTTCGATTTTAGAAGCGGCTAATAGTCACTTTTGTAAACTGTTAACCTTCCTGGTCTCCGCCGCGGGTCGGTTTCGATGTCACGGCAGCCGACAATGGCCGCCGACAAAGCGGGTTTCAGCCCTGCAGATAAAAACCTGCAGGTTTCGCCGGCGGTGTCGCGCCGCATGGATACGATGTCGCTTTCATGCCGGCAGTCAGCCGGCCGGCATGATTAGATCACGCCATCTCAGGTGCCGCTTGGTGACGACGAAGCGGAGAATTGGGAAGCCGGTCAGAACCCGGCGCTGCCCCCGCAACGGTGGTGGAGTTCAAGTCGCAACGGGAGACCACTGGGCCACAAGCCTGGGAAGGTGTCGCGACGAGTCCGCAAGGACACTCCAGAGCCCGGAAACCAGCCCGAGATTTTCAGACTCGACTGATCGCGGTGGGCGGTCAAGAGGTGGATGATGCACGTCCGGCCCTGTCGCCGGCGTGCAAACGGTCCTCCCTCCATCACCACCAGTTCAGTCCTTACACGAGGACAGGACATGGACGCGCGCAACGACATGCTGAGGCTCTTGCACGGCCGCAGGCAAGGCTATTCGCTCGAGCAGCCCTTCTACACCGATCCAGATTTCTTCAAGCTCGACATGGAGCTGATCTGGTATCGCGACTGGCTGTTCATCGGCCACGATTGCGAGTTGCCGAAATCTGGCAGCTATATCACCGCCCAGATCGGCGACTATCCGGTCGTGCTGGTCCGCGACCAGCAAGGCAAGATCAATGCCTTCCACAATTCCTGCCGGCATCGCGGCAGCCGTGTCTGCAATGCCGACAAGGGCACTGCGGCGAAGCTGGTCTGCCCCTATCACCAGTGGACCTACGAGCTGGACGGCCGGCTGTTGTTTGCTCGCCAGATGGCAGACGGCTTCGACAAGAGCCAGTTCAGCCTGAAGCCGGTGGCTTGCGAAAGCGTTGGCGGCTACATCTTTATCTGCCTGGCCAACGAGCCGGCCGACTTCGCGCCGATGCGCGCCATGATCGAGCCTTACCTCCTGCCGCACCGGCTGC
Source organism: Mesorhizobium sp. WSM4806 (assembly GCF_055811635.1). NCBI lineage: Bacteria > Pseudomonadati > Pseudomonadota > Alphaproteobacteria > Hyphomicrobiales > Phyllobacteriaceae > Mesorhizobium > Mesorhizobium sp. WSM4806. Next base: position 42,077 of record NZ_JBVVQZ010000019.1, read on the forward strand.
GCGAGGCAAAAATCGCCTTCGAATCGACCATCGTCGAGAAGGGCAACTGGAAGCTCGTCTGGGAGAACAACCGCGAGTGCTACCATTGCGCCGGCAACCATCCGGAACTCTGCAAGACATTCCCGGAAGCGCCGACCGTCACCGGCGTGCAGGGCGCCGACAGCGATCCAGAGATGCTCGCGCACTGGGCGAAATGCGAGGCGGCGGGCTTGCCGAGCAAGTTCCGCATCGATCCGGCCGGGCAGTATCGCGCCACCCGCGCGCCGCTGCTGCGCGACGCCGTCAGCTACACGATGACGGGAAGACGCGCGGTGAAGAAGAACCTTTCCGACAGCGTTTCGACCGACCGTATCGGCTCGCTGCTGCTCTATCACTATCCGACGAGTTGGAACCATATCCTCGGCGATCATGCCGTCACCTTCCGCGTGCTGCCGATCAGTGCCACGGAAACGGCCGTCACCACCAAATGGCTTGTCCACAAGGACGCGGTCGAAGGCGTCGATTACGACCTCGCCGAACTCACCCATGTCTGGACCGAGACCAACGACCAGGACCGTCGCATTGTCGAGGAAAACGCCTTCGGCATCCTGTCGCCGGCCTATGAGCCCGGCCCCTATTCGGAACTGCATGAGGGCGGCGTCATCCAGTTCGTCGAATGGTACGCCTCCTTCATCGGGCCGCGCCTTGCCGAGGCCGGGCGGCCGGCGCTGCGCAGCGTCGCCTGAACGAGGTCAAGGGGATGAATGCGATGACGGACCTTGGCCTCTACCGCCATCTCGACGAGATGGCGCCCTGGAACGACAGGCTCCAGGTGCTGGAAGTCATCGGCGTCAGCGACGAGGCGCCTGACGTGAAGACCTTCACCTTCCGCTCTGACAACCAGACCTGGTTCCGCTACAGACCGGGGCAGTTCGTGACGCTGGAACTGCCGACCACCGAGGGCCCGATGATGCGGACCTATACGCTGTCGTCCTCGCCGTCGAGGCCGTTCTCGATCGCGGTGACGGTGAAAGCGCAGGCCGGCAGCCTCGGCACCCGCTGGATGTTCGACAATCTGAAGCCCGGCGTTCACGTGAAGGCCTATGGGCCGGCGGGCGACTTTTCGCTGCACAGCCATCCAGCGGCCAAGTATCTGTTCATTTCGGCCGGCTCAGGCGTGACGCCGATGATGTCGATGCTGCGCTGGCTGAACGACTGCGCGCCATGGACAGATGTCGGCTTCGTCAACTGCGCGCGAAAGCCCGAGGAGATCATCTTCCGCAAGGAGCTCGAGCTGCTCGGCAGCCGCATGCCGGGCCTGACGCTCGGCTTCATGATCGAGGAGCGGTCCAGCCGTGAGGGCTGGTTCGGCCATATGGGCCGGATCGACGCGATACGGCTGCCGCTGCTGGCGCCCGATTTTCGCGAGCGCGAAATTTTCTGCTGCGGCCCCGACCCGTTCATGCGCGCCGTGCGGCAGATGCTAGAGGCGGCCGGCTTCGACATGGCCAACTACCATCAGGAGAGCTTTGCGGCCCCGGCGGTGGAGGAAATACCGGCTCCGTTCGGTTCGCCGGCAGAGGGTGGGCCGGCAGAGGGCGGGATCGAAGTACCTGCCGAGGCCGCAACGCCGATCCGCTTTTCGGTTTCGGATATTGACGCCGACTGCGTTGCCGGCCAGACCGTGCTGCAGACGGCGCGCGCTTCGGGCGTACGAATTCCCGCAGCCTGCGAGTTCGGCCTGTGCGGAACCTGCAAGGTGAAAAAGGTCTCGGGCACAGTCGAGATGAGCCACAATGGCGGCATCCTCGATCACGAGATCGACGACGGCTTCATCCTTGCCTGCTGTTCGAAGCCGCTGACGGCGCTCGAGATCGACGCCTGACCGGGGAGCTTAAACCCCGTAGCGCTCGGTGCGGATGAGGCTTGCCGGAACGCCGGCATCGATCAGCGCCTGGGCGGCGGCCGACACGAAGGCATTCGAGCCGCAGACAAAGGCGAACCTTGGCGGTGCGGGCAGCCGCAGCATCGATTGCTCCATCATCGCAACGTCGATCCGCCGCGAATAGTCTGACGGGCGCCGGGCGGCCTCGCGGGTCAGCGCCAACACCAGATCGAAGCCGTCCCGGCGATCGTGGAAGTCGATCAGCTCGTCGCGAAAGATCACCTCGTCCCAGACCCGTGCGGAAAATACCAATGCCACGGGCACCGCCGATCTGCGCGCGGCGCGATGGCGGATCATCGCCATCAGCGGTACCACGCCGGACCCGCCGCCGACCAGCAGAAGCGGGCCGCCGTCGCTGTCGGACCAGACGAAGTGGCCACCGAGCGGTCCGCGCAACTCGACCTCGTCGCCAACCGCCGCGATATCGTGGAAGAAGGGCGAGATCTCGCCATCATCGAGCCTTTCGATCGCCAGCTCGATCGTCTCGCCGGCTTCCGACGCCGAGGCGATTGAGTAGGAGCGGCGCGCCTGATAGCCGTCCGGCGCCGTCAGCCTGACATCGACATGCTGCCCGGCACGATAGGCGAAGGGCCGCGACGGCTGGAGGAAAAAGCTGGTGACGCGCGGCGTGCGCTTTTCGATGCGGGCGATGGTCACCGTGTGCCAGGGCGACTGCGCCGCCGGCGCGTCGCTCATGGATCGCCCGTATAGCGCTGCTCGCGCCACGGGTTGCCATAGATGTGATAGCCGCGCAGCTCCCAGAAGCCGGGCTCGTCGCGCTCGGTGAACTGCAAGCCGTTCAGCCATTTGGCCGACTTCCAGAAATAGAGATGCGGAACCAGCAGCCGCGCCGGGCCGCCATGGTCCGGCGTGATCGGCTTGCCTTCGTAAAGCAGTGCCACCATTGCCTTGCCGGCAGTGAGATCCTGCGTCGGCACGTTGGTTGTATAGCCGTCGAAGGACAGCGCCAGCGTGAAGGCGGTCGGTGGCTCGATGCCGGCATCCGCCAGAATATCGTCGACCAGCACACCCTGCCACGCCGTGTCGAACTTGGTCCACGCGGTGACACAATGGATGTCGCGCGTCATCTTGGTCAAAGGCAGCGCGTTGAACTCTGTCCAGTTCCACGTCTTGATCGGCCGCGGTCCGTGCTTGAGCGTGAACGACCAGTCCTCGGTGCGCACAGGCGGCGTCGGCCCGGCCGACAGCACGGGAAACCCTTGCTCGAGATACTGCCCCGGCGGGATACGCGCATCCGCATGGGCTTTCGTCCTGAAGAGAAACCGCGGGTGACCATCGAGACAATCCGTTTGCATCAGGCGGCCTGTCGGCCTTCACCAATGTTGTCAAAGATACTCTGGCGGGCAACCAGATTCTTGGCTTATGCGCCGTCTGTTCGCCTGAGATAACCGGCGGCGATCTCGCGCATCCGTTTGGCGTCGAAGCTTGGTCCATGGCCGCCATGGCCGATGCTGACAGGCAGATCGAGCAGCCGCTGCATGGTTCGGCGATAGGCTGATCGGTCGGAATCCGGCAGGTCGTCGATCAGCAAGGCGTCGTAGATGGCGTCGCCGGCGAAGAACAGGCCGTCGGCCTCATCGAACAGCGCAATCGAATCCGGCGAATGGCCGGGCAGATGCAGCACCCGGAATTGCCGGTCGCCAAGGTCGACCAGATCGCCCTCGTCAAGCGTCCGCGTCAGCGGCGCCGGCTGGATTCTGTATTCGGCCGCTCTCCAGCCCGGTGCCGGCAGCTTCGAGACCGCGCCGTCGAGATCATGAAACATGTGGGCGTAGGTGACGGCGTCATCCATGCTGTCGAATTGCGCAGCACTCATCCTCGGCCCGGCTCGCAGCGGGAATTCGTGCAGCGAGCCGACATGGTCGAGGTGGATATGGGTGGCGACGACGAGCAGCGGCTTGCCATCAGGCGTGTCGATCTCCGGCGCCAGCGGGCAAATCCCCATGCCGGTGTCGACAAGCAGGTCGACGTCGCGGCCGCGCAGATGCCAGATGTTGGCGCGCACGAAATCATGCACGAACGGCTCGGTCAGCATCGTCGTATCGGCGTCGATGACGGTCTTGCTGAACCAGTCACGCATCACGAAGATTCCGGCATCAGAAGCAAGCCGGCTCAGACGAACGGCTTTCCGACCTTGTACTTTTCGGGAACCAGCCGCTTCAGATAGGCCATTCCTGCGTCGGAGAGCTGGTTGGCATCCGGCAGCATGAAATCGTCGGGCATGTGACGGGTCTTGCCGGCAACGTTTTTCAGCGGCACCTTGTTCAGCACGGTTTTCTCGCCGTCATATTGCAGTGCCACCGAGCCGCCGCCCTGTTCGGCGACAGCGACCGCAAAGACGCCGGCATCGAAGGCTTCCTGCGCATCGACGGCGTTGATGGCGCCGACATAGCCGCGCGGCATGTAGCCGAGCGCATCGACGCGTGCCCGCTTGCCCGGCAATCCTTCGGCCAGCGCGCGCTCGAGGGCGGCCGGCAGGTCGCTGCCCGACAGCTTGACGTTGCCATGCGCATCGCGCTCCAGTTTGTCCGGCGGGACAAGACTTTCGACCAGCGCCTTGCCGTCGGCTGTGCTGACGCCTTCGGAGACTGCGACGATGCAGCGCTTGTGGCGATCGAGCGTGGCGCGCACGTCGTCGATAAAGGCTGAAGCCGAGAACGGTCGCTCCGGCACATAAACGAGGTGCGGGCCGCTGTCGGGATCAAGCTGCCATGCGGCGGCGGCGGCGGTGAGGAAACCGGCATGCCGCCCCATGACGATGCCGACATAGATGCCGGGCAGAGCACGGAAGTCGAGGTCGACCGAGAGAAAGGCGCCGGCGACGAACTCGGCTGCCGAAATGAAGCCCGGCGTGTGGTCGTTCTCCTCGAGATCGTTGTCGATGGTTTTCGGCGCATGGACGAAAGCCATCTTGCCGCCGGCGGCGTCGGTCAGGATCTGCTGCGTGCCGGACGTGTCGTTGCCGCCGATATAGATGAAGGCATCGGCGCCAGCCTTCTTCAGGCCGTTGAGGATGATTTCGCAATAGGCCTCGTCCGGCTTGTCGCGCGTCGAGCCAAGCGCGGCGCTCGGCGTCGCCGCAATCAACCGCAACCGGTCCTCAGGGATAGCCGAAAGATCGACATAGTTGCCGTCGCGGATGCCGCGCACGCCATGGATGGAGCCCAACACCTTGGCGCCGGGATGCCGCCTGCGAATCTCGAGTGTGGCGCCCACCACCGTCTGGTTGATGACGGCGGTCGGGCCGCCGCCTTGCGCGATGACAAAAGTTCCGGACATGCTTCACGTCTCCCGAGCAGTGACTTTGCAGGCACATTCGCCTGTCTTGCGAGATCGCGCAACGGGAGAGTCGAGCGGCCGCGTCAGCCGCCTCGAGTTCAGACGATGACCGGGAGGGTCAGACGACGACGACCGGGTTCTTCCTGGAGACGCGGCTGTAGAGGTCGATGATGTCCTGGTTGATCAGGCGAACGCAGCCCGACGACATCGCCTGGCCGATGCTCCACCATTCGGGCGAACCGTGGATGCGGTAGCCGGTGTCCTGGCCGTTCTGGTAGATGTACAGCGCACGCGCGCCGAGCGGGTTGTCGAGGCCGCCGGGCTGCCCGGCCTGCCATTTCACCAGTTCCGGCTTGCGGGCGATCATCTCGGCCGGCGGCCTCCAGGTCGGCCATTCCTTGCCGTACTGGATGTTGGCGCGGCCGGACCAGCGAAAGCCTTCCTTGCCGATACCGACGCCGTAACGGATAGCGTCACCGCCGGGCTGCACCAGGTAGAGCAGCCGCTCCTGCGAATGGACGACGATGGTGCCGGGCTGCTCGCCGGTCGGGTCGACGACGATCTGGCGGCGGAACTCCGGCTTGACCTTGAGGTAGGGCACTTCCGGCAGCGTGAAGCCGCCGTCTGTGACGGAGGCATACATCACACCAGGGCTGGTGATGTTCTTGTCGACGCTGATGCTCGGGCGGACAGGGGTAATCGCGCCGGTGGTGACGCCGTCGAGTTGCAGCGCCGACAGGTCGAGCGTCTGGCTGCAGCCGGCGACGCCGAGCAGCCCCAGCGCACCGGCGCCGGACAACACTGCGCGGCGGGAAAGCTGGATTTCGGAAATTTCGATTTCGTCGCCATTGTGCGGCGGCGTCAGACCTTGCGGCAACTCGCGCATCTACGCAAACCCTACGCTGTCGGCGGGAAACACAGTCCGGCCGGATAGAGTGCATTTTCACCAATCATGGTTGAAAAAGCGTGAAGAACCGTCGCCTGATGTTAACCAGGGGCATTTTCGATTTTTGCCCCTTTACATCTTTGTGAGCCCAAGGATTTATCCTCTTCTTTGAGCTCAAGGAGACGAACATGTCCTTCGAAAACTGGGCCGCCTTTGCCGCCGCCTCGACGATCCTTCTTGTCATTCCCGGCCCGACCATCCTTCTGGTCGTATCCTATGCGCTCGGCCAGGGCTGGCGCACCGCGCTGCCGATGGCGGTTGGCGTGGCATTTGGGGATTTTACCGCGATGACGCTGTCGATGCTGGGCATCGGCGCGCTGCTGGCGGCGTCGGCCACCGTGTTCACGTTGCTGAAGGTGGTCGGCGCCGGCTATCTGATCTATCTCGGCATAAAGCTGTTTCGCGCCGGCGGCACGCTCAAGGCCGAGCCGCGCCTGGACGCGGTGTCCTCGGCCAAGATGATGGCGCATGCCTGGCTGGTCACCGCGCTCAATCCGAAAAGCATCACCTTCTTCGTCGCCTTCCTGCCGCAGTTCCTAGACCGGCATGCCGATTTCTGGACGCAGATGGTGATCTTCGAGACGACTTTCCTGGCGCTCGCCTTCGCCAATGCCTTCGGTTACGCGCTGATCGCCGCAAGGGCACGCAACGTCGTTCGCAACCCGACGGCGATCCGCATCTTCAACCGCACCGGCGGCACGCTGCTGGTCGGCGCCGGCATCGCCACAGTGGCGATGCGCTCGGGCAATTGAGGACATGACGTGGCAGTCAGGGACGCATTCGGGCTGACGTTTTCGGGCGCGACGGAGGCCGGGTTCTCGTCCTACAGCCAGGCCGTGCGCGAACTGCAATGCTTCATCGGCGACCCGGCCGGCTCGGTCGATCGCGCCATCGCCGAGGATCCTGGCTTCGTCATGGCGCATGTGTTCAAGGGCTATCTCTTCGGCCTCGCCACCGAGCGCGAGGCGGCAGCCGTGGCCAGGACATGCCACGAGGCGGCACTGCCGCTTGCCGCCACGCCGCGCGAGCAGGCGCATGTCGCAGCACTTGGCCATCTTGCCGCAGGATGCTGGCATGAAGCCGCTCGTCTGCTCGAGGATATCGCCATCGAGTTTCCGCCCGATGCGCTGGCGCTGCAGACCGGGCACCAGATCGATTTCTTCACCGGCAATGCCCGCATGCTGCGCGACCGCATCGGCCGCGCGCTGCCGTCGTGGCAGAGCGGCATGCCGGGCTACCACGCCGTACTCGGCATGCAGGCGTTCGGGCTGGAGGAAATGGGCGACTATGCGCGCGCCGAAAAGCTTGGCCGCATGGCAGTCGACATCGAGCCGCGCGACGGCTGGGCGCAGCACGCCGTCGCCCATGTCATGGAAATGCAGAGCCGGCAAAGGGACGGCATCGCTTGGATGCGCGCCAACCCCGACGCGTGGACGCGTGAAAGCTTCCTGAAAGTGCATAATTGGTGGCATCTGGCGCTGTTCCACTACGATCTCGGCGAGACCGACGAGGCGTTGGCGCTCTATGACGGCCCAATCTACGGCGAACGCTCGACGCTGGCGCTCAACATGGTCGATGCTTCGTCTATCCTGTGGCGGCTGCATCTCGGCGGCGTCGATGTCGGCGGCCGCTGGGCGGCACTCGCCGCCAACTGGGCCAAGGCCAGCGCCGGCAACTATGCCTTCAACGATGCCCACGCAATGATGGCCCTCGTCGGCGCCGGCCAAGAGACGCCGGCTCGCACCTTGCTCGAGGCGCAGCACGAGGCCATGCACGCCAACGACGACAACGCCGCCTTTACCCGGGATGTCGGCCATCCCGTGACGCTCGCCATCAAGGCGTTCGGCGACGGCAATTATGCCGAGACGGTCCGCCTGATCCGGCCCATCCGGGCGATCGCCCACCGCTTCGGCGGCAGCCACGCGCAGCGCGACGTCATCGACCTGACGCTGATCGAGGCTGCGCTGCGGTCGGGCGACCGTGCATTGGCAAGGGCACTTGCCGCGGAACGCGCGCTGGCGCGGCCCGACAGCCCGCTGTCGGCGCTGCTTTCGCGGCGGGCTGCCGATTTCTCGGAGAATTGACCGGAGGCGGATCTTGTCTTAAAAACTGCCAAGTCAGATTTTTTCGAGAGCCGAAAAAATTAATGACAATGGGAGGACACCATGTATCTCGGCCTCGATCTGGGCACGTCGGGCGTCAAGGCGCTGTTGATCGATGCCGGGCAGAGCATCATCGGCTCCGGCCACGCGTCACTCGACGTGTCTCGGCCGCACTCCGGCTGGTCGGAGCAGAACCCCGCCGAGTGGATCCGCGCCTGCGAGGGAGCGATCGCCGAGCTCAAAGTTTCTCATCCAGAACAGCTCGCCGCCGTCAAAGGAATCGGCCTCTCCGGCCAGATGCATGGCGCTACATTGCTCGATGCCGGCGACCAGGTGCTGCGCCCCTGCATCCTGTGGAACGACACGCGCAGCCATGCCGAGGCCGCCAAGCTCGACGCCGACCCGCGCTTTCGCAAGCTGACCGGCAACATCGTCTTCCCCGGCTTCACCGCGCCAAAGCTGGTCTGGGTGAAAAACAATGAGCCGGATATTTTCGCCAAACTGGCAAAGGTCTTGCTGCCGAAGGATTTCCTGCGGCTCTGGCTCACCGGCGAGCATATTTCGGAGATGTCGGACTCGGCCGGCACCTCTTGGCTCGATGTCGGCAAGCGAGACTGGTCATCCGACCTGCTTTCCGCCACGTCGCTCGACGAGAAGCAGATGCCGTCACTGGTCGAAGGCACTGAGAAGGCCGGCGCGTTGCGCAGCGAACTGGCCTCGAAATGGGGGATGCAGGCGGGCATCCCGATCGCTGGTGGCGCCGGCGACAATGCGGCGTCGGCTTGCGGCATGGGCACGGTCGCCGCCGGCCAGGCCTTTGTCTCGCTTGGCACGTCAGGCGTGCTGTTTGCCGCCAATGCGGCCTATCTGCCCAACCCGGAAAGCGCGGTGCACACATTCTGCCACGCGCTGCCCGACACCTGGCACCAGATGGGCGTCATCCTGTCGGCAACCGATTCGCTCAACTGGCTGTCCGAGATATCAAGCAAAGGCGCCGGCGAGCTGACCGCCGAGCTCGGCGATACGCTGAAGGCGCCGACCGGCGTGTCCTTCCTGCCCTATCTCTCGGGCGAGCGCACCCCGCACAATGATGCGGCCATTCGCGGCTCGTTTACCGGGCTTGCGCATGAATCGAGCCGCGCCGTGTTGACCCAGGCCGTGCTGGAGGGCGTGGCTTTCGCCTTCCGCGACGGTCTCGAAGCCCTGGCCAAGGCCGGCACGACGCTGACGCGGGTGACGGCGATCGGCGGCGGCTCGCGCTCGCGCTACTGGCTAAAGGCAATCGCCACCGCGCTCGGCCTGCCCGTCGACATTCCCGCCGACGGCGATTTCGGCGCCGCCTTCGGTGCAGCGAGGCTTGGCCTGATCGCGGCGACGGGCGCCGATCCGCTCAGAGTGTGCACGGCGCCGGCCACCGATGCCACCATCGAGCCGGTCGCCGCGCTAAGCAACGCCTATGCGGATGCCTATCAGCGCTACCGCTTGCTTTACCCGGCTATCAAGGCGGCCACGGCGTGAGCGGTTTCCCACCCACGCCGCGGCCCGAGGTTTCCTCACTGTGCCGGGACCTTGTCGAGAAAGCCGGTGACGCTTTTCAGGCGGCCATTCTCGATGACGCCGATGTCGGTGCCTTCGATGACGGAATCGGTGCCTTCCGGCCCGAGATTCCACGAGAAGCGGATCGTGTCGCCAAACCCGTCCGGCTTGCCCTTCAGCGAGAACCGGAAGCCGGCAAATCGTTTTTGGACACCATCGATCAGTGCGGCGAGGCCATTGTGGCCGTCTCCCTGCATGATCGGATCACGGTAGCTGACGTCATCGGTGAAGGCCGCCTTGAGCAAGGCTTGCCGGCGCGCGGCGTCGCTCTCGTTCCAGGCGGCGATGTAGTTTTCGGCGATCGTGTTGAGGTCGGTCATGGTCTGTCTCCGTTGTTGGTTGGCTTCGACATGACCTTTTTCATCCAGCGCCAGCGCGAAACCAATTACGCCTGAGGTAATCAGGACGGAACCCTGAGAGGACAGACAGACATGACCAGCGGCTTTTTCGGCGACATCCAGAAGATCAAATACGAGGGGCCGGATTCGACCAATCCGCTGGCCTACCGGTTCTACAATCCCGATGAAATTGTCGCCGGCAAGCGGCTGGAAGACCATTTGCGCTTTGCCGTCGCCTACTGGCATTCCTTCGCCTGGCCAGGCGGCGATCCGTTCGGCGGCCAGACCTTCGAGCGGCCGTGGTTCGCCGAGGCCGGTGGCACCGACACGATGGAACTGGCCAAGCTCAAGGCCGATGTCGCCTTCGACATGTTTTCGCTGTTGGGTGTTCCCTATTTCTGCTTCCACGATGCCGATGTGCGGCCGGAGGGAAAAGATTTTTCTGAAAGTGCCGCGCGGCTCGACGAGATATCAGACTATTTTGCGGCGAAGATGAAGAAGACCGGGGTCAAGCTGCTTTGGGGCACGGCCAACCTGTTCTCCAATCGCCGCTTCATGGCGGGAGCCGCCACCAATCCCGACCCGGACGTCTTTGCCTATGCGGCAGCGACGGTCAAACACTGCATCGACGTCACCAAGCGGCTGAAGGGCGAGAATTATGTGCTGTGGGGCGGCCGCGAGGGCTATGAGACGCTGCTCAACACCGACCTTGCCCGCGAACAGGAACAGGCCGGCCGCTTCCTCAACCTGGTCGTCGACTACAAGCACCGGATCGGCTTCAAGGGCACCATCCTGATCGAGCCGAAGCCGCAGGAGCCGACAAAGCACCAGTACGACTATGACGTCGCCACGGTCTACGGCTTCCTGAAGCGCTTCGGGCTGGAGAAGGAGGTCAAACTCAACATCGAGCAGGGCCATGCGATCCTGGCCGGCCATTCCTTCGAGCATGAACTGGCGCTGGCCAATGCGCTCGGCATCTTCGGCTCGATCGACATGAACCGCAACGACTACCAGTCGGGCTGGGACACCGACCAGTTCCCCAACAACGTGCCGGAGATGGCATTGGCCTACTATCAGGTCCTGCAGGCCGGCGGCTTCAAGACCGGCGGAACCAATTTCGACGCCAAGCTTCGGCGACAGTCGCTCGATCCGCAGGATCTGCTGATTGGCCATATCGGCGGCATGGATTGCTGTGCACGCGGCCTCAAGGCCGCCGCTCGCATGGTCGGGGACAAGGCGCTGTCGGGACCGTTGGCCGAGCGCTATGCCGGCTGGAACTCGGCCGAGGCCAAGGCGATGCTTGCCGGCAAGCGGACGCTGGAGGAGATCACCGAGCGCGTCGTCAAGAAGAAGATCGAGCCGCAGCCGAGATCCGGCCGCCAGGAACTGCTCGAGAATATCGTCAACCGGTACGTATGAGGTGCCGCACCGGCGGGTCTGTTGACCGACCCGCCGGCCCGGAACAGCTTTGCGCGAGGGCGGAACCGACGACAAGGTTTTGCCTCGCACCGCCCCTCAATCGCCTCCCTCTTGCCTTCAAACAGCCGTCACGAATCTTGTATATGTGGTTCGTGGCGGGAACAGAAAGAAGGAGGCGAACCGATATGCAGCACGAACGCGAAATCGACGCCCTGCTCTCATCTGGCGAGGGATCGATCATCGACCGGCTGATGGCGCTGCCGCATCCGAAGGATGGCGCGCGCGGTGCAAACGAATGGGACCGCGCGGTCGCCAGCCGCTTCGAGACCCACCTTGCGAGACAGATGCGCTCGCAGATCGACGGCAAAAGCGACCGCCAGGACGCTGCCTGATCCCGACTATCTCCTGCGCAGCCTGACCGGCGCTTCGCCGAAAGCTCTTGAGAACGCCCTGGAAAATGCCGCGGCGGACGAGAACCCCGTTCGCCCGGCAATATCGGCCATGGCCACGCGCGTGTCGACCACCAGCCGGCGCGCTGCACCCAGCCGCAGCCTGAGATAATAGGCGCCCGGCGTCTCGCCGATCGACCTGCGAAAGATGCTTTCCAGCGTACGTGCCGTCACCCCGGCACGCTTTGCCACCGCGGCGATGGTCAAGGGCTGGTCGACGTGGGTTTCCATCAGCCGGATGGCTTGCGCAAGCCGCGGATCGTAGCCGTCGAGGCGGCCGAGCGAGACCAAAGGCTGCGCGTCGGTCGCGGCGCGTGCCTGGTCGTAGATGAAGACGCTTGCCACATCGAGCGCGACGGCCATGCCGAGCCGCGTGCGGATCAGATGCAGCATCAGGTCGAAGGTCGGCGAAGCGCCACCGGAGGTGAAGACCGGCCCGTCGATGACATAGCGGTCGGGGCGGACGTCGACATCGGGAAAGGCCGAGGAAAAATCCTCCATGTCCTCCCAATGGGTGGTGGCGCTGCGCCCTTCCAGCAGACCGGCGCGGGCGACCAGCCAGGTACCGGCTTCGACGCCGCCGCAGGCGCGTGCGGCGCGCCCCGCTCGGCGCAGGCCGGCAAGCAGGGCCGACGTGGCATAGTTCTGCGTGCCGAAACCGGCGACGACGACAAGCACATCCGTCGTATCCGCCGCATCGAAGCGGCCGCTGACCGCAACCGGCAGGCCGCATGTGGTGACCGGCGCTTCGCCGGTCACCGAAACCAGCCTGAAATCGAACAGCGTCTCGCCGGCAATACGGTTGGCGGCGCGCAGCGGATCGACGGCCGAGGCCACGCACATGATCGACGACCCGGAAAACACCAGCAGCGTCACCTTGAGCGGCAACCGTTCGGCGCGAAAGATCGACGACTTTTCGTTTTTCATCATACGCACTTCGTAAAATGCAAAACAGTTTCCGGCAAGTCAGGCATTGTTGCCATCTGTTCGATTGGGCCCATGTTTGATCGGGACCATCTGTGCTGATTGGGAGAAAAGTTGATGCCGCTTGCGATGAACCGTGAGGTCTTCATTACCTGTGCCATAACCGGGTCCGGCAGCTCGCAAGACCGCAGCCCGCATGTGCCGCGCTCGCCCAAGCAGATCGCCGATTCGGCCATCGACGCGGCAAAGGCGGGTGCGGCGATCGTCCACTGCCATGTGCGCGACTCCGAAACCGGCAGGCCGCGCCGTGACGTGCAGCTTTATCGCGAAGTGACCGAGCGCATCCGTGCTGCAGACGTCGACGTGGTGCTGAACCTGACCGCCGGCATGGGCGGCGACATGGTGTTCGGCTCGCCGGAAAACCCGCTGCCGCTGAACGAGAAAGCCACCGATATGGGCGGCGCCACCAACCGCGTAGAACATGTGCGCCAGTGCCTGCCGGAGATATGCACGCTCGACTGCGGCACCATGAATTTCGCCGAGGCCGACTATGTCATGACCAACACGCCAGGCATGCTGCGCGCCATGGGCGGCATAATGACGGCGCTTGGCGTCAAGCCGGAGATCGAGGCCTTCGACACCGGCCATCTGTGGTTTGCCAAGCAACTGGTCGAGGAAAAGGTGCTGGACCCGGATGCTCTCGTGCAATTGTGCATGGGCGTGCCATGGGGCGCGCCGGACGATCTCAACACTTTTATGGCGATGGTCAACAATGTGCCGTCAGGTTGGACCTGGTCGGCGTTCTCCATCGGCCGCAACCAGATGGCCTATGCCGCCGCCGCGGTGCTGGCCGGCGGCAATGTCCGCGTCGGGCTCGAGGACAATCTCTGGCTCGACAAGGGCGTGCTGGCAACCAATGCGCAGCTGGTCGAGCGGGCGGTCAGCATCGTGTCGAACATGGGCGCAAGGGTCATCGGCCCCGATGAAGTGCGCAAGAAGCTCAATTTGACGAAGCGCGCGCCGCTTTGAACAAGCAATCGGTAGGGAGGAGCCGCCGATGAAGACCGTGAAATTCACCGCAATGAAGGATGGCGACCGCGACGATTACGCGGCCCTCACCGAGCACGAGATCGACTATGCGGCGAAGACCGGCGAACGGCTGCTTGACGCGCTTGTCCAACTCGACGAAGGCCTGTCCGGCTACAAGATCACCCGGCTCGGCCATTCGCTGCAGGCGGCGACGCGCGCATGGCGCGACGGCGCCGACACCGACTGGATCGTCTGCGCCCTGCTGCACGACATCGGCGACGTCTACGCACCGTACAATCACGACGAATATGCAGCTTCGGTCCTAAAACCTTTTGTGCGCGAGCAGTGCACCTGGGTTGTGGAAAAGCACGGCGACTTCCAGCGCCTCTATTACGCCCACCATCTCGGCGGCAATCCGCATGCGCGCGACCGTTTCGCCGGCCACCTTTATTTCGACGATTGCGACCAGTTCTGTGAGCGCTGGGACCAGTCGAGCTTCGACCCCGACTACGAGACGTTGCCGATCGACTTCTTCCGGCCCTTCGTGCTCGAGGTGTTTGCGCGCAGGGCCTATGACCCCACCGTGATCCGCGCCGGCGAGCGCGTGCCTCTCATCGACCTGGAAAAAGCCAGGACAAGAACCGGAGCCTCCGCATGAGCATCATCACCAAGGCAGCTGCAATCGGCGGCGGCGTCATCGGCGCCGGCTGGGTGGCGCGACTGCTCTTGAACGGCATCGACGTGTCGATTTTCGATCCCGACCCCGAAGCCGCGCGCAAGGTCGGCGAAGTGATGAAAGGCGCGCGCCGCGCCTACAAGCAGATGCTGCCCGACGGCCTGCCAAAAGAAGGCAAATTGACCTTTGCCAAGACCATTGCCGACGCCGTCGCCGATGCCGATTTCATCCAGGAAAGCGTGCCGGAACGGCTCGACCTGAAACACCGCGTGCTGGCCGAGATCGACCTCTATGCGCCGGCCAATGCCATCGTCGGCTCCTCGACCTCCGGCATCAAGCCGACCGACATGCAGGTGGCGATGAAGAAGCATCCGGAACGGCTGGTCGTCGGCCATCCATTCAACCCGGTCTATTTGCTGCCGCTGGTCGAGATCGTCGGCGGCGAGCAGACCTTTCCCGAGGCGATCGAGGTCGCCAAGGAGATGTACGCCTCGATCGGCATGAAACCGGTGGTGATCCGCAAGGAGATCGAGGCGTTCGTCGGCGACCGCCTGCTGGAGGCGGCATGGCGCGAGGCGCTGTGGCTGATCAAGGACGGCATCTGCACGGTCGAGGAACTCGACGACATCATGCGCTATGGCTTCGGCCTGCGCTGGGCGCAGATGGGCATGTTCCAGGTCTACCGCGTCGCCGGCGGCGAGGCCGGCATGCGCCATTTCATGGCGCAGTTCGGGCCGTGCCTGAAATGGCCGTGGACCAAGCTGATGGATGTGCCGGAGTTCAACGACGAACTGGTCGACCTGATCGCCACGCAGTCGGACGATCAGGCGGATGGCCTGTCGATCCGCGAGCTCGAAAAGATCCGCGACGACAATCTGGTCGCCATCATGGATGCGCTCTCGAAGCAGAACAAAGGCAGGGGCTGGGGCGCCGGCGCCTTGCACAAGGACTATACCAAGCAGCTCGCCAAGCTTGCGGCGAAGAAGCCCACCGCCTCCAAGGCGGCCGAGAAGGCCAAGGCCGATAAGCCGAAGAAAAAGAAGAAAGGCTGAGACCATGGATTTTGGCCTCTCCGAGGAACAGAAACTGATCGTCGAGACGACGCGCGCCTTCGTCGAGAACGAGCTTTACCCGCATGAGCGCGAGGTCGAGCGCACCGGCGTGCTGCGCCGCGAGCTGATCGAGGAGATCAAGGCCAAGGCGATCGAAGCCGGGCTCTATGCCGCCAACATGCCTGCGGAGGTCGGTGGCGCCGGCCTCGATACGGTGACCTGGCTGCTTTACGAGAAGGAACTCGGCCGCGCCAATTACGCACTGCACTGGACCTGCGTGGCGCGGCCATCCAACATCCTCTTGGCCGGCACGCCGGAGCAGCGCGAAAAGTATCTCTATCCCTGCATTCGCGGCGAGAAGTGGGATTGCCTGGCGATGACCGAGCCGGGTGCCGGCTCCGATCTGCGCGGCATGAAGGCGACCGCGGTTCAGGATGGCGACGACTGGGTGCTGAACGGCACCAAACACTTCATCAGCCATGCCGATCTTGCCGATTTCGCCATCGTCTTCATGGCTTCGGGCGAAGAGGAGACGCCGCGTGGAAAACGCAAGAAGATCACCGCCTTCTTCGTCGACAAGGGCACCAAGGGTTTTACGGTGCGTGACGGCTACCGCAACGTCTCGCACCGCGGTTACACCAACGCCATCCTCGAATTCGACGATTGCCGGCTGCCCGGAGCCCAGGTTCTGGGCGAGGTCCACAAGGGTTTCGACGTCGCCAATTCATGGCTTGGTGCAACCCGCCTACAGGTCGGCGCCACCTGTCTCGGCCGGGCCGAGCGGGCGGTTGGCCATGCGATCGAATACGCCGCGCAGCGCCAGCAGTTCGGCCAGCAGATCGGCAAGTTCCAAGGCGTTTCGTTCAAGCTTGCCGATATGGCGACCGAACTGAAAGCGGCCGACCTGATGGTGTTCGAAGCCGGCTGGAAGTACGATCAGGGCACCGTCACCGATCAGGACATGGCCATGGCCAAGCTGAAGGCCACCGAGATGCTTGCCTTCGTCGCCGACGAGGCGATCCAGATCCATGGCGGCATGGGGCTGATGGATGATCTGCCGCTGGAGCGCATCTGGCGCGACGCCCGCGTCGAGCGCATCTGGGAAGGCACGTCGGAAATCCAGCGCCACATCATTTCACGGGCGCTGCTGCGCCCGTTTGGGGGCTGATAAATGCACAAACTTGAGCGCCTCTTGCGCCCGCGAACGATCGCCGTGTTCGGCGGCGCGCAGGCCGCCGCCGTCGTCGCGCAGTCGATCAAGATGGGCTTTGCCGGCGCGATCTGGCCGGTGCACCCGACCAAGGACGATGTCGCCGGCCGCAAGGCCTACCGCTCGGTGGCCGACCTGCCCGGCGCCCCCGACGCCGCCTTTGTCGGCGTCAACCGGCATTCGACCATCGAGGTGGTCAAGGCGCTGGCCGAGCGCGGTGCCGGCGGCGCCGTCTGCTTTGCCGCCGGCTTTCTCGAGACCGAGGCTTATGACGAGCATGGCGAGCGATTGCAGGCGGAACTGGTCGCTGCGGCGGGCCAGATGCCGATCATCGGGCCGAACTGCTACGGGCTGATCAATTATGCCGATGGCGCGCTTTTATGGCCCGACCAGCATGGCGGCATCAGGCTGGCCGAGGGTGGCCGCGGGGTCGCCATCATCACCCAGTCGTCGAACATCGCCATCAACATGACGATGCAGAAGCGCGGCCTGCCGATCGCCTTTCTGATGACCGCCGGCAACCAGGCACAGACCGGCCTTTCGGAAATGGCGCTCGGCCTGATCGAGGACGATCGGGTCACTTCGCTCGGCCTGCATATCGAGGCGTTCGATTCGGTAGCCGGCTTCGAAAGGCTGGCCGCGCGGGCGCGAGAGCTGAAGAAACCGATCATCGCCATGAAGGTCGGCCGCTCCGAGCAGGCGCGGCAAGCGACGGTGTCGCATACCGCGTCGCTGGCCGGCTCGGACGCTGCCTCGGGCGCCTTCCT
The DNA here is from genome assembly GCF_055811635.1 of Mesorhizobium sp. WSM4806. Taxonomy (NCBI): domain Bacteria; kingdom Pseudomonadati; phylum Pseudomonadota; class Alphaproteobacteria; order Hyphomicrobiales; family Phyllobacteriaceae; genus Mesorhizobium; species Mesorhizobium sp. WSM4806. The sequence goes on from NZ_JBVVQZ010000019.1 coordinate 59,809, forward strand.
GAAGCGGCTCGGCATCGCCCGCGTCGATTCCATCCCTGCCTTCATCGAGGCGCTCAAGCTGCTGCACGTCACCGGGCCCCTGCCCGGCTACCGGCTGTCGTCGATGAGCTGTTCGGGCGGCGAAGCGTCTGTCATGGCCGACAGCGCCGAAGGCCGCTGGGTCAATTTCCCGGCGCTGACCGACATCCACCGCGCCAACGTCAAATCGACGCTCGGGCCGCTGGTTGCGGTGGCCAACCCGCTCGACTACCACACCTTCATCTGGAACAACGAGCCGGCGATGACCGCCACCTTCACCGCCATGGTGTCGGGCGGCTTCGACCTCAACATGCTGGTGCTCGATTTCCCGCGCCCCGACCGCTGCTCCGACACCGACTGGTGGACGACGCTGCGCGCCTTCGAATCGGCGCTGAAGACCAACAAGGCGCAGGGCGCGATCGTCTCCTCGCTGCCGGAAAACCTGCCCGAGGAATACACCGCCGGGCTGATGGGACGCGGCATGGTGCCGTTGTTCGGCATTTCCGAAGCCATGGACGCCGCCCAGGCGGCCGCCTTCATCGGCTGGGCCTGGCGCGAGCCGCAGGCGCAGCCGATCGACACCTCCGCTTCCGGGGCGCCGGCCGGCGACCACGTCACGCCTGATGAGGCCGAGGCGAAAGCGCGGCTGATCGAGGCCGGGCTCCCCGTGCCGAGCGGTGAACGCGCCGGCAATGCGGTCGAGGCGGTCATCTCCTCGATGGCGCTCGGTTTTCCGGTTGCGCTGAAGGCTTTGGGCGTCACCCACAAATCCGAGCTTGACGCGGTTCGGCTCAACCTCAGGGACGCCGAATCCGTCAGCACGGCCGCCCATGATCTCGATGCGCTCGGCACCGGCCTCTATGTCGAGCGCATGGTGCGCGACGGCGTCGCCGAACTGCTCGTCGGCTTCACCCGTGACCCGATGTTCGGCGCGGTGATGACGCTGGGCACCGGCGGCGTGCTGGTCGAGCTGCTGCGCGACAGCGTCACGCTGATGCTGCCGGCGACCCGCGACGACATCGAGGCGGCATTGCGCGGGCTCAAATTGTTCCCGCTGCTCGAAGGCTATCGCGGCCGGCCCAAGGCCGATCTCGCGGCGGCCATCGAGGCGATATCGGGCATCGCCGCCTTCGTGCAGAAAAATGCCGGCGAGATCGAGGAGCTCGACGTCAACCCGCTGATCGTCTGCGCGCAAGGCAAAGGCGCCTGGATCGCCGACGCGCTGCTGGTGCTTGGAGAAAACTAGAATGTCTGACGTCATCACCACCCGCCGCGAGGGCACGATCCTCGAAATCACGCTCGATCGGCCCAAGGCCAACGCTATCGACCTCAACACCTCGCGGCTGATGGGCGAGACCTTCAAGGCGTTCCGTGACGATCCGGATCTGCGGGTCGCCATTGTCAAGACCGCCGGCGACAAGTTCTTCTGCGCCGGCTGGGACCTGAAAGCCGCGGCCGGCGGCGATGCTGTCGACGGCGACTATGGCGTCGGCGGGTTCGGCGGGCTGCAGGAGCTGCGCGATTTCAACAAGCCGGTCATCGCCTGCGTCAACGGCATGGCGGTCGGCGGCGGCTTCGAGCTGGCGCTGTCCTGCGACCTCATCTACGCGTCGGATCACTCCTCCTTTGCGCTGCCGGAAATTCGCGCCGGCACGCTGGCCGATGCAGCGACGATCAAGCTGCCGAAGCGCATTCCCTATCATGTCGCCATGGACCTTTTGTTCACCGGCCGCTGGATGGATGTCGCCGAAGCGCATCGCTGGGGTCTGGTCAACGAGGTTCTGCCCAAGGAGAAGCTCGACGATCGCGTCTGGGAGATCGCACGACTGCTCGCCGGCGGTCCGCCGCTGGTCTTTGCCGCGATCAAGGAGACGGCGCGGGTCGCCGAAGCACTCACCTTCCAGGACGCGATGAACCGGGTGACGCGCCGCCAATTGCCGACGGTTGACGCACTGTACGGCTCGGAGGACAATCTCGAGGGTTTTCGCGCCTTTGCCGAAAAGCGCGACCCAGTGTGGAAGGGGAAGTGAAGGTATTGTTGAAATGACGGCACTCCGTCACACCCCCCTCTGGCCTGCCGGCCATCTCCCCCTCAAGGGGGGAGATCGGATGTCGCTTCGATTTTCGCCAATCTCCAACGTTGCAAGATGGGCTGCAAGGCCGAAGCTGCCAATCTCCCCCCTTGAGGGGGAGATGCCAAATTCTGTCAAACAGGGCAGGCCAGAGGGGGGTGTCCAGGCGAATTCGTTGCGATCCGGTCAGCGTCCATGACCGACTACAAAAAACTGATCGACGCCGAGACCTGGGCCTTCATCGAGCGGACCAATTCCTACTATCCGCCTGATGCGATCGACTACACGATCGATCAGCAGCGCGACATCTACGACCGCATGTGCCGTGAATTCTCTGCCGGCCACCCAGACAACGTTACGGCGGAGACCACCGCCATTGCCACGCCTTCGCATCCCATCCCGATCCGCATCTACCGCACACCCGCGCCGGAAGCGGCGGCGATGGTGCTTTATTTCCATGGCGGCGGTTATATCCTCGGCGGGCTCGACAGCCATGACGACCTCTGCGCCGAGCTTTGCAGCCGCACCGGCTATGAGGTGGTTTCGGTCGATTACCGGCTGGCGCCGGAACATCTGCATCCGGCCGGCTTCGACGATGCCATCAGCGCCTTCGAATGGGCGGCGACGACCTACAAGCGCCCGATCCTGCTTTGCGGCGACAGCGCCGGCGGCAATCTTGCCGCCGCGGTCAGCCATGCGACGCGCGGCCATGCACGAAGGCCGATCGGCCAGGTGCTGATCTATCCCGGCCTTGGCGGCGACCGCTCGCAAGGCTCTTACGTGACCCATGCCGAGGCGCCGATGCTGACGGTCCGCGACCTCGATTTCTACACGAATATCAGGACCGGCGGCGAAGACCGCACCGGCGATCTCACGCTGTCGCCGCTGGCCGATGCCGATTTTGCCAATCTGCCGCCGACTGTGCTGATCACCGCCCAATGCGACCCGCTGTCGTCAGACGGCGAGGCCTATCGCGACCGCCTCGTCGCGGAGGAGGGTCACGCCTACTGGTTCGAAGAGCCGGGGCTGGTGCATGGCTATCTCAGAGGCCGGCACACGGTCGGTCGTGCGCGCTCGAGCTTTACCCGGATCGTCGACGCGGTATCGGCTCTGGGACGCGGCGAATGGATCTGGTGAGGGTCCTACCCCACTGCCCGCGACGCCGCCCGGCCGGCGCTGCGGCCTGAAAAAATGCAGCCGCCAAGAAACGTCCCTTCCAGCGCCGCATAGCCATGCATACCGCCGCCGCCGAAACCGGCGACTTCGCCAACCGCGTACAATCCTTCGACCGGTTGGCCATCGGTACCCAGGACGCGGCTGTCGAGATCGGTCTGCAAACCGCCCAGCGTCTTGCGGGTCAGGATGTTGAGCCTGACCGCGATCAGCGGCCCATTGGCAGGGTCGAGCATCTTGTGCGGCTTGGCCGTGCGGATCAGCCGGTCGCCGAGATAGGCTCGGGCGCCGCGCAAGGCGGTGATCTGCATATCCTTGGAGAACGGATTGTCGAGCTGCCGGTCACGGGCGCGGATTTCGTGCTCGACCTGCGCCAGTTCGAGCAGCGGCTCGCCGCCGACAAGCGCGTTCATGCGGGCGACCAGCGCCGGCAAATCAGGCTCGACGATGAAATCCTCGCCCTTCTCCATGAACGCCTTTACCGGACCGGGAACGCCCGATGTGGCGCGGCCAAGCACTTGGCGCCAGCTTTTTCCGGTGAGGTCGGGGTTCTGCTCGGAGCCCGACAGCGCGAACTCCTTCTGGATGATCTTTTTGGTCAGGATGAACCAGGAATAATCGAAGCCGGTGCTCATGATGTGGCTGAGCGTGCCCAGCGTGTCGAAGCCGGGATAGAGCGGCACCGGCAGGCGCTTGCCGCGGGCGTCGAGCCACAGCGACGACGGGCCGGGCAGGATGCGGATTGCATGGTCGGTCCAGAGCGGCGCCCAGTTCCTGATGCCTTCGACATAGTGCCACATGCGGTCGCGGTTGATGATGCTGCCGCCGGCCTGTTCGGTGATCGCCAGCATGCGGCCGTCGACATGGTCGGGAACGCCAGAGATCATGCACTTGGGCGGCGTGCCGAGCCGCTGCGGCCAGTTTTTGCGGACAAGCTCGGGATCGCCGCCGATGCCGCCGGAGGCGACGATGACCGCTTGCGCCTTGAGCTCGAAATCGCCGGCGATATCGCGCGAACTCCTGCGGCCGCGCTCGACATCGCTCGGCTCAAGCATGTCGCCGCGCACGCCATTCACGGCGGCGCCTGTCTGCGTCAGTTCGTTGACCCGGTGGCGGAATTTGAATCGGATCAGCCCGCTATTCTCGGCCTCGCGCACGCGCCGTACGAACGGGTCGAGCACGCCCGGCCCGGTGCCCCAGGTGACGTGAAAGCGCGGCACCGAATTGCCGTGGCCGACGGCGTTGCCGCCGCCGCGCTCGGCCCAGCCGACGATTGGGAAGAACTTCATGCCGCGCTGCGTCAGCCAGGAGCGCTTCTCGCCGGCGGCGAAGCCGACATAGGCCTCGGCCCAGCGGCGCGGCCAAAAATCTTCCGCACGGTCGAAGGCGGCGGTGCCAAGCCAGTCCTCGAGCGCCAGATCATGCGAATCGCGGATGCGCATGCGCCGCTGTTCGGGCGAATCGACGAGGAAGATGCCGCCAAGCGACCAGAACGCCTGGCCGCCGAGCGACTGTTCAGGCTCCTGGTCGACAACGATGGTCTTCTTGCCGGCCTCGGCCAGCTCGGCCGCCGCGACGAGCCCGGCAAGGCCGGCGCCGACAATGATCACATCCGCATCGTCAGCCACTTTCTCCCCCCGGCTCTCCTCCCCGGCTGACGATTGTCAGACCGTCTCCCAGCCTTCCTTCTCGCCGGCGCGGAAGATGGCGTCGATGACCTTCTGGTTGAGCACGGACTCTTCCAGCGTGAAGACGCGGTCGGTGCCGCCCTGTGCCGCCCGCGCGAAGGCCTCGACCTCCAGCCGGTATTGCTGCATGCCGGGGAAGCGGAACACTTGCGCCTCGCTGTGGTTCTGGTTGTGCAGCTCGATGCGATGGTGGTCGTAGATGCCGGCGTTGAACGGCGAAAGCACCTCGATGAAGCCCTTCTCGCCGTGGAACACCATCACCTGCCGCGCCGCCATCTGCGTCGACAGATAGAACGACAATTCGAAGTCGCCGAAATCGGCGCGGATCGAGGAGTAGATGTCGGTGCCGAATGTCTTGTCGCGCTCGATCGTCGCCTGGACGCGCAGCGGCTCCTTGCCCGTCGAAAAGCGCGTCGACACCGTCGGGTAGACGCCGATGTCGGGCAGCGCGCCGCCACCGAGGTCGAGCTGGTTGCGCATGTTCTTGGGATCGACATTGTAGTAGGAGAACGCGCCCTGGACATGGCGCAGCCGGCCGATGGCGCCGTTGGCGATCAGCTCGCGCACCTTGACCCATTGCGGGTGGTAGACGACCATGAAGGCTTCGCAGACCAGCACGTTTTTGGCGTCGCGCAGCTTGATCAGCGGCGGAATGTCCCTGGCGTCGAGCGCCAGCGGCTTTTCGACCAGAACATGCTTGCCGGCCTCGATCGCCTTGGCGGTCCATTCGACATGCTGGGCGGTCGGCAGCGGGATGTAGACGCCGTCGACATCCCTGGATGCGAGCAGCTCGTCATAGGAGCCGAAGGCATGGGGGGCGCCGAACCGATCGGCCAGGGCACGGGCTTTCGACAGGTCGCGGCTGGCGATCGCCGACAGCACGCCGTTCTCCGCCTCGACCATTGCAGGCAAAAGATGCTCGCGGCCGATCTTGGCCGTCGACAAAACACCCCATCGGAACATCAGGCTTCTCCCTCTTCAAATTGCAGGCGTGGAGGTTTGCCTGAAATCGGCAAAAAAGCCAATGCGAAGCATGGCAGCGAGCAAGCCGATCGTCTGCGGCTTGTTCGGATGCCGGCGCTGCCCTCCGCAGAGCTTGGGTTCCTCGTCTCCGCAAAGGGGGAGGAAACCAGGTCCTGCAAAGGCTATCCCCTTCTACCTGTATGTGTCATGTCGAAGCCGACGACGCTCCTACAAGCCGGCTTTCTATCTTGAAGAAATCGACAAAGGCTCGCAGCGCCGGCCGCATCTGGCGGCGGCTCGGGTAGTAGGCGAAGAAACCGTCGAAGGGCGGGCACCAGTCTTCCAGCACGCGAATGAGCCGGCCGGTGGCCAACGCCTCGCGGACATAGTCCTCGAACAGGAAGGCAAGCCCAGCGCCGTCGGCCGCCGCATTGGCGATCAGATGGTCCTCGTCGAGGATCAGCGGCCCTTGCACCGCCAGTTCGATCTCCTCGCCGTCCTTCTCGAATTCCCAGCGGTAGAGGATGCCGCTGGAGAAACGGAAGCGGATGCAACGGTGACCGACGAGATCGTGTGGATGGCGCGGCCTGGGCATGGTCGCGAAATAGGATGGCGCGCCGACGACGGCGCCGCGAAGGTTTGGACCGATGCGCACAGCGATCATGTCGCGTTGCAGGCTCTCGCCGAGCCGGACGCCGGCGTCGAAGCCGCCTTCGACCACATCGGTGAAGCGGTCTTCGATGACGATCTCCAGCACGATGTCGGGATAGGCCGATGCAAAGGCACCGAGCCGCGGCGTCAGCGCCAGGTGGGCGGCGGTGCGCGGCACGGTCAGCCGGAGATTGCCAGCCGGCCGGTCGCGCGCCTCGACCGCCGATTCCAGCGCCAGATCGATTTCCGACAGCGCCGGCCTCAGCCGCTCGAGCAGCTGCGCGCCTTCCTCGGTCGGGGCGACGCTGCGCGTGCTGCGCGCCAGGAGCCGCACGCCAAGACGCGCCTCCAGGCTGGAAACCGCATGGCTGACTGCGGAGGGCGCTATGCCAAGCTCCTTGGCCGCACCGCGAAAGCTGCCGCACTGGGCGACGGTTGCCAGCACCGCAAGTTGGGAGAGATGCGTTCGGTTCATTGATCTATCTTTTAGAACAGCCCGTGCGAGTAAGAGCCGATTATAGAACGCGGTGCAAGGCGCTATCTCTGTCGCATCACAACAAGGAGACGCGTGATGCAAACCCGCAAGCTTGGAAATGAACTTGACGTCTATCCGGTCGGCCTCGGCTGCATGGGGATGAGCTTCGGCTATGGCGGCCAGCCGGAGGTGGACGCGATCGCCACACTGCGCCGCGCCGTCGATATCGGCGTCAATTTCTTCGACACGGCCGAGGTCTATGGCCCGTACGAGAATGAGATCCTGCTCGGCAAGGCGCTGAAGCCGGTGCGTGACCAAGTGACGATCGCGACGAAATTCGGTTTCAAAATCCTTGAAGAAGGCAACGGCGTCGAGCGCATGGCGGGTGTCGACAGCCGCCCCGAACACGTCAAGGCGGTGTTCGAAGCGTCATTGAAGCGGCTGGGCACCGAGGTGATCGACCTGTACTACCAGCATCGCGTCGATCCCAATGTGCCGATCGAGGATACGGTCGGCGCCATGGCCGAGCTGGTGCGCGAGGGCAAGGTGCGCGCGCTCGGCCTGTCGGAGGCGAGCGCGGTGACCATTCGCCGGGCGCATGCGGTGCATCCGATATCAGCCGTGCAGAGCGAATATTCGCTGTGGAGCCGCGATCCGGAGGAAGAGGTGTTCGCCGTCTGCCGCGAACTCGGCATCGGCTTTGTCCCCTACAGCCCGCTCGGCCGCGGCCTGCTGACGGGAACGATCGCCAAGCCAGAGGTGCTCTGTGCCGATGACTGGCGGCGTGGACCACCGCGCTTCCAGGCCGACGCCATGGCCGCCAATGCGGCCGTTGTCGCCACGCTGGAGACAATGGCGGCGGACAAGGGCGTGACGCCGGCGCAGCTGGCGCTCGCCTGGGTGCTGCATCAGGGCGATTTCATCGTGCCGATCCCCGGTGCGCGAAAAATCCGCCATCTCGAGCAGAATGCGGCAGCAGCACAGATTGCGCTGAGCCAGGCGGAGGTGGCGGCCATTGGCGACGCCCTGTCGCCGGAGAAGGTCGTCGGCAAGCGCTACACCGAAGAAATGCTGGCGCTGGTCAATGGATAAACGGTGATCTACGGAGTAATCGAAACGGGGCGTTTCGATGCGCCTTTTTCGAGCCCCGCGTAACAATTGCGAGACGTGGGCGCGAGACACCCCCCTCTGTCCTGCCGGACATCTCCCCCTCAAGTGGGGAGATTGGATCTCTCCCACTTTCGCCAACTGCCAACGCCGTAAGATGGCGGGACGGCGAAACAGCCATCTTCACTCCTGTCGGAGGAGATGTCCGACAGGACAGAGAGGGCGCTGTCCCCCCAACTTCTGCGGAGAATACTCGGCTCACCACGGCACGACAGTGATCGCCATGTGTTCGCAGCGTCAGGCTCTGAGCACGCCACCAGTCTGCTTATGCACATTCTCGACGATGCGCTTGGCCAGCGCCTCGAAATCCTCGTCGGTCAGCGTCCTTTCGACCGGCTGGATCGACACTTCAATGGCGATCGATTTCTTGGCGCCGCCGAGTGACGTCCCTTCGAACACGTCGAAGACCGAAACGTTGGTGATCAGCTTCCTGTCAGCCGCAAGGGCTGCGCGGGTCAGCGTGCCGGCTTCGACCGCCTTGTCGACGACGAAGGCGAAATCGCGCTTGACCGCCTGGAACCCGGACAGTTCCAGTCTCGGTTTCGTCCGGGTCGGCTTGGCCTTCGGCTCGGGCACGGCATCGATGAAAACCTCGAAGCCGCAGAGCGGCCCGGAGACGTCGAGTTCCTCCAGCGTCTTCGGGTGGAACTCGCCGAACGTGCCCAAAATGACCTTCGGCCCGAGCTTGATCGTGCCGGAGCGGCCGGGATGATACCAGGCCGGGCCGCCGGCCTCGATCTGCAGCCGCTCGACCGGCGCGCCGCAGGCTTCAAGTGCTGCGATCGCGTCGGCCTTGGCGTCGAACACGCCGACCGGACCGGCATTGCCGGCCCAGTGGCGGCCGGAACCGTCGAGCTTGGCCGTGCCGCGCCGCACGCCGGCGGCGACGCGCCGCTGCTGGTCGGCCGCATCGCCCTCATAGGTGCCGGACACTTCGAACAGCGCGACATCGCCGATGCCCCTGTCGGCATTGCGCTGCGCGGCGGCGATCAGGCCCGGCAGCAGCGACGGCCGCATATCGGACATGTCGGCAGCGATCGGGTTGGCGAGCTTCAGTGCGGTCTGGCCGCCGCCGAACAGTTCGGCATGTTTTGCCGGAATGAACGACCAGGTGACCGCCTCCATCATGCCGCGCACCGCCAGCGCCCGCTTGGCGGCGCGGGTGCGGACCTGCAGGACAGTCAGGATCTTGGCGTTGACGGCATCGTGCGCGCCGAGCGGCTGCGGCGCGATGTTGTCGACGCCATGGATGCGCATGACCTCCTCGACCAGATCGGCCTTGCCGTCGACATCCGGCCGCCAGGACGGCACTGCCACATCGACGACATCGCCCGCGCCTTCCGGCTTGAAGCCGAGGCGCGAAAGAATGGCGAGGCTCTCCTCCATGGGCACCTCTGTGCCGGTCAGCCGCCTCACTTCCGACAGCGGGAAGGAAACGATCTTCGGCGCGTGACCGGCATAGCCGACGACCTCGGTTTCGGTCGGCGTCCCGCCGCAGAAGTCCAGCACCAGCTTGGTCGCCAACTCCACGCCGGGCACCATGAATTCCGGGTCGACGCCGCGCTCGAAGCGGTAGCGCGCATCGCTGATGATGCCGAGCGTGCGGCCGGTGCGGGCCGTGGTGATCGGATCCCACAGCGCCGATTCGATCAGCACGTCGGTGGTGTTCTCGTCGCAGCCGGAATGTTCGCCGCCCATGATGCCGGCGATCGATTCGACGCCGTCCTGGTCTGCTATCACGCACATGTCAGGCGTCAGCGTGTATTCGCGGCCGTCAAGCGCCAGCACCTTTTCACCGTCACGCGCCCGGCGCACGGTAAGGTTGCCGGCGACCTTGTTCGCGTCGAACACATGCAGCGGCCGGCCGCGATCGAAGGTGACGAAATTCGTGATATCGACCAGCGCGCTGATCGGCCGAAGCCCAATGGCGATCAGCCGCTGCTGCAGCCATTTCGGCGACGGACCGTTGTTCACGCCTTTCACCAATCTCAGGGCGAAGGCGGGGCAGAGCTCCGGGGCTTCGATCGTCACCTTCACCGGGCACATGCCGCTGCCGGCATGCGGCATGATCGCGCCGCCGACGAGGCGGCCGAGCCCGCTCGCCGCCAGATCGCGGGCAATGCCGTAGACGCTGGTCGCGTCCGGACGGTTCGGCGTCAAATTGATCTCTATGACCGGATCGTCGAGATGCGCATAGGCGGCGAAGCTGGTGCCGACCGGCGCATCGGCCGGCAGATCGATGATGCCGTCATGCTCTTCGGAAAGCTCAAGCTCGCGCTCGGAGCACATCATGCCGTGGCTTTCGACGCCCCTGATCTTGCCGACCGTCAGCGTCACGTCGATGCCCGGAATATAGGTGCCGGGTGCTGCAAAGGCGCCTATCAGGCCCGCGCGGGCGTTCGGCGCTCCGCACACAACCTGCACGGGTGCCTTGCCGTCGCCGGTATCGACCGTCAGCACGCGCAACCGATCGGCATCGGGGTGCTGCACCGCCGCCAGCACCTTGGCGATGACGAAGGGTTTTAGGCTCGATCTGTCGTCGACATGCTCGACTTCGAGGCCGATCGAGGTCAGCCGCTCGACGATCTCGTTGAGCGAGGCGTCGGTCTCGAGGTGGTCCTTGAGCCAGGAGAGGGTGAATTTCATGACTGTGTTCCGTCTGGTCTGGGCACGCTGGTCTTCAGATGTCTCGGCAAGTCATCCGGCATGTGCACGAAGGGAAGCTGCTCGCGCACATGGGCGTGGTGCGTCGGCTTGAAATAGGCCGGCATGTCCATGGCGCCGAGCATGAAGTAGATGTGGTCGGCCAGCCGCTCATCGACATAGGCGATCGGCGAGCCGCAGATGCCGCAAAAGGAGCGCGTCACCGGCCCGTTCTCGAACATCTTCAGCGCCTTACCCGTGAAGGCGACCTGCTCGGTGATGAAGCCGACGAAGGCCGATACCGGCGCGCCGCTGGCCCGCCGGCAATCGCCGCAATGGCAATAGCTGACATGGTGCGGTTCGGCCGAAGCCTCGAACCGCACGGCGCCGCAGCGGCAGCCGCCGGTGTGGGCCGCTGTCATGTGCTCAAGCCTGCGAACAGCGTCGGCATGTCGAGCGGCCGGAAGCCGTAATGCGACAGCCAGCGCACATCGGCGTCGAAGAAGGCGCGCAGGTCCGGCATGCCGTATTTCAGCATGGCGATGCGATCGATGCCCATGCCCCAGGCAAAGCCCTGATATTCGTCGGGATCGAGCCCGCCATATCTCAGCACATTGGGGTGGACCATGCCGCAGCCGAGGATCTCCATCCAGTCGGAGCCTTCGCCAAAGCGCACCTCGCCCGGCCGCGAACGGTCGCACTGGATGTCGACCTCCATGCTGGGTTCGGTGAACGGGAAGAAGCTCGGCCGGAAGCGCATCTTGACCTGGCGTACCTCAAAGAAGGCCTTGCAGAACTCCTCCAGCACCCATTTCATGTTGGCGACGTTGGCTGATCTGTCGATCACCAGCCCTTCGACCTGATGGAACATCGGCGAGTGCGTGGCATCGGAATCCTGGCGGTAGGTTTTTCCGGGAATGACGATTCGGATCGGCGGCTTCTGCACCTCCATGGTGCGGATCTGCACCGGCGAGGTGTGGGTGCGCAAAAGCTTGCGCTCGCCCTTCTCGTCCGGCTGGAAAAAGAAGGTGTCATGCATCTCGCGCGCCGGATGGCCTTCCGGGAAGTTCAGCGCGGTGAAATTGTAGTAATCGGTCTCGATATCGGGACCTTCGGCGATGGCAAAGCCGAGGTCGCCGAAGATCGCGGCAATCTCGTCGCTGACCTGGCTGATCGGATGGATGCGGCCGCGCTCGGCCGGCGATTGCCGCACCGGCAGTGTGACGTCGACCTTTTCCGCCGCGAGCCGTGCCGCGATCGCTGCGTCCTTGAGTTCGGCGCGGCGCACGGTAAGCGCCTCGGTGATGCGGTTCTTGAGACCGTTGATCGCCGGGCCTTTTATCTGGCGCTCTTCTGCGCTCATCGAGCCGAGCGTCTTCAGCATTTCGGAGACCGAGCCCTTCTTGCCGAGCGCTGAAACACGCACGGCTTCGATCGCCTGCTCGTCGGCGGCCGACGAAATGTCGCTCATCAGGGAATTTTCGAGAGTTTCCATGTCACTCATGTTTCAGACTCGATTGAAGGCAAAGAAAAACCCGCGCCAGCCCTGCCAGCGCGGGTTTCCCAAATCAAGTGTCGATGTGCTTGGGAAGGCGCTGGTTAGGCTACAGCGCTTTCAAAAGCGTTCGGCGTGGTGTTCTTGAGGTACTCGAGCGCGACCTTGGCCTTGGCCACAAGGGCGGCAAATGCCTGCGGCTCGTGGATGGCCATGTCCGACAGGACCTTGCGATCGATCTCGATGCCGGCCTTGTTGAGACCGTCGATGAACCGGCCATAGGTCAGGCCATGCTCGTGGGTCGCGGCATTGATGCGCTGGATCCACAGAGCGCGGAACGAACGCTTACGGTTCTTGCGGTCGCGGTAGGCATACTGCAGCGACTTCTCCACCGCCTGCTTGGCGATGCGAATGGTGTTCTTGCGGCGGCCGTAGAAACCCTTGGCGGCTTTCAGGACCTTTTTGTGCTTGGCGTGCGAGGTGACGCCTCTTTTTACGCGTGCCATGTCATGATCTCCTTAAAACTTGTCCAGACCGAATGCCTTAGAGGCCGTTCGGCAGAAAATTCTTGATGACCTTCTTGCCATCCGGTTCAGCCAGAACCATCGTGCCGCGGGCATTTCGAATGAACTTGTTGGAACGCTTGATCATGCCGTGACGCTTGCCGGCCGCAGCCGACAGGACTTTTCCCGTACCTGTGATCTTGAACCGCTTCTTGGCGGCTGACTTGGTCTTCATCTTGGGCATTTTGCTACTCCGTTTATGTGCGCATCATCGCGCTTTTTGTTCGCTTCAGGCCGACCAAAGCCCGAAAAGCAAATGAAACCGCCACGGCATGCCCTGCCGGGCGGTTTTTGGGAACGGCGGTGCTATACGTCAAAGCGGGCCGGCGTGCAACACCTCGTGCCGACACACAATGGGCCTATGGGAAACGGAACAGCACCGGCAGTATGCCCGATTGCTGGGCGGCGTCGATCGATTCGAAAAACGGCATGGCAACGAGGAACACCAGTCCGTCCAGCAGCGTCGTCCGCAGCAGGCGCGGCTTGAAGCTGCCGGTGTTGCCTTCCTGATACAGCGAAAGCTTCGGGAAGAAGCGCGGCACTCGCGCCATATAGGCCTGGAATGGCGTTCCGAAGGCCTCCTTCAGGAACGTCTCTTCGCGCAGGATGACGACGTGAAAGGCGGCGGCGCAAATCACCGCGAAGCCGATCGCCGCAGTGATCGAGCCCATCTGCGCGCCGACGCCGGCGGCAGCTATCGAGGAGAAGACATAGAGCGGATTGCGGGTGATCGAATAGGGTCCGCCGGTAACCACCTCGGAGGATTTGCGTCCGCCGATATAGAGCGTCGACCACAAGCGCCCGACAATGCCAAGAAAGATCAGCAGGACGCCGACCATTTCGATCGTTTCGTGCGGCACGCTTTCGGGAGGAAAAGCAGACTGGCCAAACAGCAGCGCTGCGAACATGACGACCACGAGGGCGGCAAGCACCATCCTGCGCGCGTGCTGATACCTGCCCAGCGCACGCCTGGCCTGCGCTTGTTCGGCCTGCGCCGATTTTACTTCATTGAGCATGTCGGGAATCCAATCGTCGAGGAACTTGCCGGCGATCGCGGCATCCGCAGTTCAATACAGCCAGAAGAGGACGGGAATTACACCGCTTTCCTGTCCGGACTCGATGAGTTCGAAAAACGGTACGGAAGCCACGAACATCAAGCCGTCGCGCAGCGTGTGATTAAAAATGCGCGGTGTGAAGGTGACCTCGGCCTGATCGCGATAAAGCCGGGGATTGGGAAAAAACCGCGGCACCCGTGCGATGTAGTCCTTGTACGGCGCCCCGAGCACGGTCGTCAAATGCCGTTCCTCGCGCAGCGTGACGATGTAGAACGCGGCCGCGCACAAAACCGCCGACGCCACCGAGACGATCACGCTGCCGGTCTGGGCGCCGATGCCGGCGGCCCCTATGGTGGAGAAAAAATACAGCGGGTTGCGCATCACCGAATATGGGCCGGTAGCAACCAGTTCGGCCGACTTGCGGCCGCCGATATAGAGGATCGACCAGAGCCGGCCGCCAATCCCGATCAGTATCAGGGCGATGCCGTACTGCCCCTCTATGCGTTCGTGGCCTAGTTCATCGTGGGTGGAGCCGCCGAAGATCAGCAAAGCGCAAAAAGCACCGATCAGCAGCGCCAGCAGGACGCGCCGGCGCCGCTGATAGCGGCCCATTTCGTCGAACGATCTTTCAATCGGGGAACGTGCCGCAGCGGCCATGGACAATCCTTTCGCCGCGAGGACCGGCAACCGGAATCCTTGTCGATGCAACTTGCGGAGAAATCATGGCGAAGACAAAAACAAACAAAAGGCCGCCGAAGCGGCCTTTGCTTTGACGGGACCCGCTTTAGCGGAATCGCCTAGCGGGGCGCCAGCACCATCATCATCTGGCGGCCTTCGAGCTTCGGTTCGGCTTCGACCTTGGCGATCGGTGCAACTTCCTCGCGAACCTTGTTCAAAAGCTGCATGCCGAGTTCCATATGCGCCATCTCGCGGCCGCGAAAGCGCAATGTCAGCTTGACCTTGTCACCTTCCTCGAAAAACCGCCGGACCGCTTTCATCTTGGTCTCGTAGTCATGGCTGTCGATGTTCGGGCGCATCTTGATCTCTTTGATCTCGATGACCTTCTGGTTCTTGCGCGCCTCGGCCGCCTTCTTCTGGTTGGCGTATTTCAGCTTGCCGAGATCGAGAATTTTTACGACGGGCGGCGCTGCGTTGGGCGATATCTCGACCAGATCGAGCCCAGCCTCTTCGGCGAGCAGCAATGCGTCGTTGATGGAGACATCGCCATGGTTGTGGCCTTCGGCGTCGATAAGCTGGACCCGGGGAACCCGGATGTCACGGTTGGAGCGCGGGCCCTCCTTGGTGGGCGCCGTTGCTTTGAAAGGTCTGCGAATGGTCGTGGTCTCCTTGAGCCGTTTCGTTCGGGGTTTTCAATTCAGAATTGCGAACGCGCCAATGTGGTGAGCGCGCGGCCGGAGTCAATAGCACAGCGCTCACAGGAAATCACCTGTTCCCTGACTTCTGCCTGCACCAAACGAAGAAAGTTGCCGAGCACTTTTCGTTGAGCCGTCCGCCGTGTCAAAAGACCTGCGTGAGGAGTGAGCCATGACCGCACCGGTTTTTCTCGACGTCGACGGAACCAGCATCGCTGTCAGGCGCGCTGCGGGTGCCGAGCCAGGCATTGTCTGGCTCGGCGGCTACAAGTCGGACATGCTGGGCACCAAGGCCGAGAAGCTGGCGGAATGGGCGAGCGGGCAAGGCCGGGCTTTCCTGCGTCACGACTATTCCGGTCACGGCGAATCGGGCGGCGCCTTTGCGGACGGCACCGTCTCGAACTGGCTTTCGCAAAGTCTCGCCGTCTTCAATCATTTCACGCAAGGCAGGCAAATCCTGGTCGGCTCCTCGATGGGCGCATGGATCGCGCTGCGCATGGTCCAGGTATTGCGCCAGGAATTGCACACGCCAGGCGAGAACCGCATCGCCGGTCTGGTGCTTCTAGCGCCGGCGCCGGATTTCACCGCCGAGTTGGTCGAGCCGGCGCTGACCAAAGCGCAGAAGCGCGATCTTGCCAAAAAAGGTTTTTTCGAGGAGCCGTCGGACTATTCGGCCGAGCCTTACATCTACACCCGAGCGCTGATCGAGGACGGCCGCAACAACCGGGTGCTGACCGGGCCGATCGACACCCACTGCCCCGTCCACATATTGCAAGGGCTGGCCGATGCCGACGTGCCGCCGAGCCATGCGCTGAAACTGGTCGGCCTGCTGCCGGCCGACGACGTCACGCTGTCGCTGATCCCCGACGGCGACCATCGCCTGTCGCGGCCTCAGGATCTCGACATGCTGGTGCGGGCGGTCAATGCCATCGTGCGGCAGGCAGGCTAGGACATGCGCATTTCCATTCCGGTATCCGCCTTCGTTGCAGCGATTGTCGGCTTCGGCGGCACGTTGGCCATCGTCATCGCCGCCGCCAAGGCAGTCGGCGCGACGCAAGTCGAAACCGCGAGCTGGGTGACGGCGATCTGCCTCGCGATGGCGATCGAGAGCCTGTGGCTGTCGTGGCGCACCAGGATGCCGGTCATCGCCGCATGGTCGACGCCGGGGGTGGCGCTGATCGCGGCATCGAGTGGCTTTTCGATCAACGAGGCCGTCGGCGCCTTCATCGTCACCGGGATTTTGCTGATTGCCACCGGCCTGTTCAGGCCCTTGACCAAGCTGATCGCCAGGATACCGGCCTCGGTCGCGTCGGGGATGCTCGCCGGCATCGTCGTCACCTTCGCCGTCAATGCGGTGAAGGCGATTCCCGTCGACCCGTGGCTGATCCTGCCGCTGATCGCCGCCTTCTTTGTCATCCGCCTGTTCAATCCGGCGCTCTCGGTGCTGGCGGTGCTGATCGGCGGCGGCGCTGCCGCGTTCCTCACCGGCCGGGTCGGTGGTCTGCCGACCCCGGAACTTTCGACATTGACGCTGATTGCGCCGCAGTTCACCGTCACAGCGATCATCGGCCTGGCGCTGCCGCTTTATCTCGTCACCATGGCCTCGCAGAACCTGTCCGGCCTCGCCGTGCTGAGGGCGGCGGGCTACCACCCGGAACCCGGCCCGCTGATCGGCGTCACCGGCCTGCTTTCGTTGCTGTCGGCGCCATTCGGGGCCTCGACCACCAACCTGGCGGCGATCTCGGCGGCGATCTGCACCGGCCCCGACGTGCATCCCGATCCGGGCGAGCGCTGGAAGACCGGTCCCTTCTACGCGCTTGCCTACCTCGTCTTCGCCATTTTCGGCGCCTCGCTGGTGGCGATCTTTGCCGTGCTGCCGCAGAGCCTGATCGTGCTTGTCGCCGGACTGGCGCTGATGGCGCCGCTCGCCAACGCGCTGTCGATCGCCTTGAAGGAAGACGGCGAACGCATGGCCGCTACCGTCACCTTTGCCGTCACCGCCTCGGGGCTGACGCTATTCGGCGTCGGTGCGGCGTTCTGGGGCCTGATTGCGGGCCTGGTCGTCCTTTTCCTTGAAACGCTCAAAAAGCGATAATCATTTCAAACGCTTGTCCGGTTTTGGCCGACACTGTCTTGAATCGCCGTTTTTCTCATCCCATTTCGATTCCACGCAGCCGGGATTGGCTGTCTCCAACTGAAGGATTGGGAGAAAATGAACACATCTGCATTGATCCGTCCGGCCTGGATGCCGGCGACCATCGCTCTGATGGTGATCGGTTTTATGGTGTTCTGGCCGCTCGGCCTCGCCATGCTCGCCTACATCATTTGGGGCGACCGGCTTGACGGCTTCAAGCGCGACGTCAACCGCGCGACCGACGGCATCTTCGCCGGCTGCCGCCGCGGTTCCGACAAAGCGGCGCGCTGGGGCCACGGCTCTGCCCGCACCGGCAACGTCGCTTTCGACGACTGGCGCGAAAAAGAACTCGAGCGGCTCAATGAAGAGCGCCGCAAGCTCGACGAGATGCTGAGCGAGTTCGACGAATACGCCAGGGAATTGCGTCGCGCCAAGGACCAGGAAGAGTTCGACCGCTTCATGGCGAACCGCAACAAGTCGACGTCGCCCACAACCGGCGGGCCCACAACCGGCGGTGGCAAATCCACGCCAGGCCTGCTTGACGAGTAAGGCACTTGCCTCGACATAAATAATAATCAAAAACGGCGTCGCGTCAGCGGCGCCGTTTCTTTTTTGTTCTATTCGTTTTCCTCGAATCACGTATCGTCCTGGCCATGTCATTCGGCTTCTTCCGCAACCTGACCAAACCCAGGCCCGCCCCCGTCGTGGAGCGGGAGCATTGTGTTGCCGGCCGCACGCTGCCGCTCAAGATCGTCGAGAGCGACCGGGCGCGGCGATTGACGCTGCGCATCGATTCCGGTGGCCGGGGCCTACGCATCACCGTGCCACCGGGCCTGCGGCGAGGCGAGGTGGAAAAATTCCTTGACCGCCATCAGGACTGGCTGGAGCAGCGGCTGGCCAAAGTGCCCAACCGGCCGCAGGTGCGGCCCGGTATCAAAATTCCGGTGCGCGGCGTGCCGCATCGCATCGTTCATGAGCCCTCGAAACGCGGTACCGTCACGCTGTCGTGCGACGAACGCGGTCCGCTGATGATCGTGCATGGCGAGCGCGTGCACCTGCCGCGCCGCATCGCCGATTTCCTCAAGCGCGAGGCCAAGCGCGAGATCGAGCGGTTGGTGGTCAGGCACACTGGGACGATCGGCAAGCGCGCCAAGGCAATCCGCTTCAAGGACACGTCGAGCCGCTGGGGGTCATGCACGTCGGACGGCAACCTGTCGTTCTCCTGGCGCATCATGATGGCGCCGCGACCGGTCATAAACTATCTCGTCGCGCATGAGGTGGCGCATCTCAAGGAGATGAACCACGGCCCGAAATTCTGGAAGCTGTGCGAGCAGCTCTGCCCCGACACCGAGCGCTGCAAGGACTGGCTCAAGCGCAATGGCGGCGCGCTACAAGCGATCATGTTCGAATAGATCGCCCGGTCAATCATCATTCGCCGCGTTCAACTCCTCTGGGCGCAGCCCCTCGTCGGTATGGCGCGGCCATGGCAGGAAGTCCTTCTTGAAGGCGTTGCTGCCGAAATAGTCGAGCGCGCGGTGTGCCTCGGCGCCGTTGAAGGCGGCCTTGTCCATCAGATGGGCGATGACCTCGCGAGCCTGCGCGACTTTTTGCCTGAGTTGGGCGACGGTATCGTCTGCCATGCTTGTTTGCTCCCGTCGGTATTATCTTTAGTAAGTAGCCCGTTCCGCTCTCTTGTCTTAGGAAGGTAGCGCGTTCCGCGCCGGTGGCAAACATGCGCTTTTTCTCGACTCTTTTGCCGTTTCGTGCCAATCCCCGCGTCATGGCGCTCGACATCAAGATATGCGGACTGAAGACCGACAAGGCATTGGCCGCGGCATTGGCCGGCGGCGCCAGTCATGTCGGCTTTATTTTCTTTGCCAAAAGCCCGCGCTATGTCGAGCCGGCGGAAGCCGGCCGCTTGCGCGAAGCGGCAATCGGCAAGGCCAGGGCGGTTGCCGTGACAGTCGACGCCGGCGATGCGTTTCTGGATGAAATCGTCGAAAAAATGCAGCCCAACATGCTGCAGCTGCATGGCTCGGAAACGCCGGAGCGGGTGGCCGAGATCAAGGCCCGCTATGGCCTGCCGGTGATGAAGGCGCTGCCGGTCAGCGAGGCTGCCGACCTGGAGCGGACAAGACCGTTCGTCGGCATTGCCGACCGTTTCCTGTTCGACGCCAAGCCGCCGAAGGGTTCGCAACTGCCGGGCGGCAACGGCGTTGCCTTCGACTGGCGCGTTCTGGCCGGCCTTGACGCAGGCGTCGATTACATGCTTTCCGGTGGGCTCAACGCCGCCAACATCGGCGATGCCTTTCGGCTTGCCAACCCGCCCGGACTAGACATTTCCTCGGGCGTGGAAAGCGCGCCGGGCGTCAAGGATCCGGCGCTGATCGAACAGTTTTTCCGGGCCGTCAGGGCAGCACACGCCAACCGCGCCGCCTGACCGTGCTTCAAACCACAAGCTAGGAGATCGGCGATGAACAAGCCGGCGATACCCAATTCCTTCCGCACCGGACCCGATGAGCAGGGCATGTTCGGCATCTTCGGCGGTCGTTTCGTTGCCGAAACGTTGATGCCGCTGATCCTCGACCTTGAACGGCACTGGAACGAGGTCAAGGACGATGCGGATTTCAAGGCCGAACTGACTGACCTTTCGACCCACTATGCCGGGCGGCCGTCGAAGCTTTATTTCGCCGAAGGTCTGACCAGGCATCTTCGCGAGGCTTCCGCGGCGAAAGGCGTTGGGGGCGGCGCAAAGGTCTATTTCAAGCGCGAGGATCTGAACCACACCGGCTCGCACAAGATCAACAACTGCCTCGGCCAGATCCTGCTGGCCAAGCGCATGGGCAAGAAGCGCATCATCGCCGAGACCGGCGCCGGCCAGCACGGCGTGGCGTCGGCCACCGTGGCGGCGCGTTTCGGCTTTCCGTGCGTCGTCTATATGGGCGCCACCGACGTCGCCCGGCAAAGCCCGAACGTCTTCCGCATGAAGCTGCTCGGCGCCGAGGTGCGGCCGGTGACTGCCGGCCACGGCACGTTGAAGGACGCCATGAACGAAGCTCTTCGGGATTGGGTGACCAATGTCGAGGACACCTACTACCTGATCGGCACCGCCGCCGGCCCGCACCCCTATCCGGAGCTGGTGCGCGACTTCCAGTCGGTGATCGGCATCGAGGCGCGCGCCCAGATCCTCGAGCAGGAAGGCCGGCTGCCGGACACCATCATCGCCGCCGTCGGCGGCGGCTCCAACGCCATCGGCCTTTTTCACCCGTTCCTCGACGACCGCAGCGTAAAGATCATCGGCATCGAGGCCGGTGGCCGCGGCCTCGACGGCATCGAGCATTGCGCCTCAATGAACGCCGGCGCGCCCGGCGTGCTGCACGGCAACCGCACCTATCTCCTGCAGAACGCCGACGGGCAGATCATGGACGGGCATTCGATTTCGGCCGGCCTCGACTATCCCGGCGTCGGGCCGGAGCATTCCTGGCTGCGCGACAGTGGCCGCGTCGACTATGTGCCTGTTCTCGACGACGAGGCGCTGGAGGCGTTTCAGTTGACGACACGCGTCGAAGGCATCATTCCGGCGCTCGAATCCGCCCATGCCATCGCGCATGCGGTGAAGATCGTGCCCGCCATGGACAAGGACCAGATCGTCATCGTCAACCTGTCCGGCCGCGGCGACAAGGACGTGCATACGGTGGCCAATATGCTGGGCATGGAGATCTGATCATGACCACCCGCATCGACCGCCGTATGGCCAAACTGAAGGCCGAAGGGCGCCCGGCACTCGTCACCTATTTCATGGGCGGCGACCCGGACTACGACACCTCCCTGTCGATCATGAAGGCGCTGCCCGGCGCCGGCAGCGACATCATCGAGCTCGGCATGCCGTTTTCCGATCCGATGGCCGACGGCCCGGCGATCCAGGCGGCCGGCCTGCGCGCGCTGAAAGGCGGGCAGACGCTGGTCAAGACGCTGAAGATGGCTTCGGAATTTCGTGCCACCGACAATGAAACGCCGATCGTTTTGATGGGCTACTACAATCCGATCTACATCCACGGCGTCGACCGCTTCCTCGGGGATGCGCTGGCCAGCGGCATAGACGGGCTGATCGTCGTCGACCTGCCGCCGGAAATGGATGAGGAGCTTTGCATTCCAGCGCTGAGGGCCGGCATCAATTTCATCCGGCTGGCGACGCCGACCACCGACGACAAGCGCCTGCCCAAGGTGCTGCAGAACACCTCCGGCTTCGTCTATTACGTGTCGATGACCGGCATCACCGGCTCAGCACTTGCCGACACCGGCAAGGTGGCGGCGGCGGTCGGGCGCATCAAGGGCCATACCGACCTGCCGGTCTGCGTCGGCTTCGGCGTCAAGACCGCCGAGCAGGCGCGCATCATCGGAGCGTCGGCCGACGGCGTCGTCGTCGGCACTGCGATCGTCAATGCGGTCGCCAATGTTCTGGGGCCGAAGGGCGAAAAGACCGCCGACCCGGCCGAGGCGGTCGCCACGCTGGTCAGCGGGCTTTCGCAAGGCGTGCGCGCGGCCCGCCTTGCTGCCGCCGAATAGTCTTGATCTTCTGGTTGACCATGATCTCCACCGAAAACCGGTTTCCACTTTTCGGGATCATGGTCTAACTCTTCGTCAGGACAGGAGCCGAAGCGATGAACTGGATCACCAACTACGTTCGACCGAAGATCAATTCGATGCTCGGCCGGCGCACCGACATGCCTGAAAACCTCTGGATCAAGGATCCGGAGACCGGCGAGATGGTCTTCCACAAGGATCTGGAGCAGAACCAGTTCGTCATCCCGTCCTCCGGACATCACATGAAGATCTCGGCCAGGGAGCGGCTGAGATTCTTCATGGACGACGGCAAGTACGAGATGCTCGAAAACCCCAAGGTGGTGCAGGATCCGCTGAAATTCCGCGACGAGAAGCGCTACACCGACCGGCTGAAGGACGCCAAGGCCAAGACCGGGCTGGAGGACGCGATCATCAATGCGCTGGGCACCGTCGAAGGCCTGCCGGTGGTGGTGACCGTGCAGGACTTCGCCTTCATGGGCGGCTCGCTTGGCATGGCCGCCGGCGACGCCATCGTTCGTGGCTTCGAGGTCGCAGTGCAACGCAAGCGGCCGCTGATCCTGTTCGCGGCCTCCGGCGGCGCCCGCATGCAGGAGGGCATCCTGTCGCTCATGCAATTGCCGAGAACCACGATCGGCGTCGATCGGCTGAAGGAAGCCGGTCTTCCCTATATCGTCGTTCTGACCAATCCGACTACCGGCGGCGTCACTGCCTCCTACGCCATGCTGGGCGACGTGCACATCGCCGAGCCCGGCGCGCTGATCGGCTTTGCCGGGCCGCGCGTCATCGAGCAGACGATCAGGGAAAAGCTGCCCGACGGCTTCCAGCGCTCCGAGTATCTGATGGAGCACGGCATGGTCGACATGGTGGTGTCGCGGCTGGAGATGCGCCAGACGATCGCACGGCTCCTGAAAATGCTGCTCAAGCTGCCGGAAGAAGAAAAGCCGCTGGAACCGGAAATCCTGCCGCCGGTGGCGGTCCCGGCGGAAGCACGCCCGCAAGCCTGACGCGACATCCGTCGTCGCGAACCGCGATTGCGCGCCATCTGTGGCGCTGTAGCATCTTGATTCACGCATGATTCCTTTCCGAAAATCGATTTCGATTTTTCGGGGTCATGCGCTAGGATTCTCCCATGAGCACGCTTGCCGCCGACCGCGAAATCGAAAGCCTGATGTCGCTTCATCCGAAGGGCTTTGATCTTTCGCTCGACCGTATTTCGCGGCTGCTGGAGCGGCTTGGCAATCCGCAGGACCATCTGCCGCCGGTCATCCACATCGCCGGCACCAACGGCAAGGGCTCCTGCGCCGCGTTTTCGCGGGCGCTGCTCGAAGCGGCCGGCCACCGCGTCCATGTCCACACATCGCCACATCTGGTGAACTGGCATGAGCGCTACCGGCTGGCCGCCGACGGCGGCGGCAGGCTGGTCGAGGACGAGGTCTTCGCCGATGCCATCGCCCGCGTCGCCAAGGCCAATGAAGGCCAGAAGATCACCGTCTTCGAGATCCTCACCGCCGTCACCTTCCTGCTGTTTTCCGAACATCCGGCAGATGCCGTCATCATCGAGGTCGGCCTTGGCGGCCGCTTTGATGCCACCAATGTCATCACCGAGCCGGCGGTGTCGGTGATCATGCCGGTCTCGCTCGACCACGAATCCTTTCTCGGCGACCGTGTCGAACTGATCGCAGCCGAAAAGGCCGGCATCATCAAGAGCGGTTGCCCGGTGGTCATTGGCGCGCAGGAAAGCGAAACGGCGCTTCAGGTGCTTATCGAAACCGCCGAGCGGCTCGACTGTCCCGCCTTCGTCTATGGCCAGGATTTCCTCGCCTTCGAGGAAAACGGCCGGATGGTCTATCAGGACGAAGACGGGCTGATGGACCTGTCGCCACCGCGCCTGCCAGGGCGCCACCAGTTCGCCAATGCGGCGGCGGCGATTGCGGCGGTCAAGTCGGCAGGTTTCGAGATCAGCCATCGCGTCGCCGACAAGGCGATGGCCAATGTCACCTGGCCGGGGCGGATGCAGAAATTGCCGCAAGGCACGCTGACGGAACTGGCGCCAAAGGGCGCCGACATCTGGCTCGACGGCGGCCACAATCCCGGCGCCGGCGTGGTCGTCGCCGAGGCATTGGCCGAGCAGGAGGAAAAAAACCCGCGGCCGCTGTTCTTGATTTGCGGCATGATCAACACCAAGGACCAGAGCGGCTATTTCCGCGCCTTTAAGGGCCTGGTGCGGCATGTCTACACGGTGCCGGTGAGCCTCAGCGAGGCCAGTGTGCCGAATGACGAACTGGCGATCCGCGCCGTCGAGGCCGGCCTGTCGGCCGAACCGGTGAGCTCCGTCGCCAATGCGCTGATGCTGCTACGCGACACGTGGGACGGACCGCCGCCGCGCATCCTGATCAGCGGCTCGCTCTATCTGGCCGGCGCGGTGCTGGCCGAAAACGGCACGCCGCCGGTTTGAGGCGCGTGTTCACCAGGGCACGATGACGCCGGACTTCGTCAGATCACCGCGAGGAGCCAGCCATGATCAAGGTAAAGCAGCTCGCTCACGTTTGCATCTTCGCAGATGATCTCGAAGTGACGCGAAGCTTCTATCGGGACGTCCTCTGCATGGACACCCAGTTCAACTTCCTGCGCGACGGCAAGATTTTCGGTTTCTACCTCAATTGCGGCAGCCGCAGCCACGTCGAGGTGTTCCAGAAAGACGGGGCCAGCTATAGCGACCTGAACCAGATCAACCACTTCTGCCTTGAAGTGGAAAACCTTGACGCCGCGATCGCCGACGTAAGAGCGAAAGGCGTTGAAGTCACGTCAAAGAAACACGCATGCGATGATACCTACCAGGCCTGGATTCGCGATCCTAACAACGTGAAGATAGAACTGTTTGAATACACAGAGAAAAGTGCGCAGTTCGTCGGAGGCGATCGCATCGCGGATTGGTGATCGCCTCACGCCTATGGCGGAGACGGCCTCGGTGGGGACTACTTCAGCTCAATCTCGATGAAGGCATACTCGCCCTCATTGGCATTGATGACGTCATGCTCCACGCCCTCCTTGCGGAAATAGGGCGCCCCCTTCTTCATTTCGGCGAAGGATTCGCCGTCCTTGGTCAGGAGCTTGAGCTTGCCGTCCATCAGCGGCACGACGACATAATCATGGCCATGGCGGTGCCAGCCGGTATTGTCGCCCGGCGCGAAGCGGTATTCGGTGACGATGACGCGCTCATTGTCGATGAAGACGGTGGCCTTGGCGGATCCGGTCATGTCGTTCTCCTGCTTTAAGTCAGACAAGAACATGGGCCGGCAAGTGGCGAGTGCCACGGCGGACCAGCCGCATGACCCAGAAAATCCCGATCCGATCTTCGGTCAGATCAAGTGCAGCAGCGTCCTTCGCGCGTCCAGGGGGACGCGCAGTACATTAGATGACGCAGCAAAAAGCCCGGCGCGAGGGCCGGGCTTGTCTCCGGATTTCCGCCGGATCAGGCGAGATTGCCGTTGATCCAGTGCGACAGCGCCGTCTTCGGCGCGGCGCCGACCTTCATGTCGGCCATTTCGCCGCCCTTGAAGATCATCAGCGTCGGGATCGAGCGCACGCCGAACTGCGCGGCCAGCTCGGGATTCTCGTCGATGTTGAGCTTGGCGATCTTGACCTTGCCGCCGAGTTCGATGGCGATGTCTTCCAGCGCCGGCGCGATCATCTTGCACGGGCCGCACCATTCCGCCCAGAAATCGACGACGACCGGTTCCTTGGCGTCAAGCACATCGGTCTGGAAATTGCTCTTGTCGACCTTGACGGTGGCCATGCGAAAATCCTTTCGAGAGTTATTGTCGCACCAAATGTGGTGGTGATCGCGCCCTTCTTCAAGCAGCTGTTGTGTCACGCTCCCGTGAGTCGGGCAAGGGCGTCGTCCATCGCCGCCGGCGGCAGCTCGATCAATCGCGGCGCTTCAGTGAACAGCAGCGCCGCCGAGACCTCATGCCCGGGATAAAGCGGCTGGAGCAGCGAGCGATAGAGCGCGAGCTGCAGGACATAGGCCGGTGGAACGTCCGCCAGCGCTGCAGGCGCCGGCCGGTTGGTCTTGTAGTCGACTATCGACACCTTGCCTGATGTGATCGCCAGCCGGTCGATCTTGCCGGAGATCGAGCGCAGCTTGCCCTTGACCTCCAGGCTGCCCATGACCGCGACCTCAGCGCGTGAGTTCGGCGCAAACAGCTGATCGAAGCGGCTGTCGGCAAGGATCGCCGCCACTGAAGCCAAGGCCTTGTCGCGCTCGGTTTCAGGCCATTGCGCGCCAGCGCGCTTGAGGTAGCGCTCCGCGGCATCGCGGCGTTCGGTCTCGGCGATGCCGGGCAGCATCTGCAGCAATTTGTGCAGCGCCAGGCCCCGCATCACCGCAAAGCCAGGTTCTGCCTCGGTGTCCAGCACCGGCGAGCCGGTGTCGACTACGGCTTGCCTGGCCTCATCGATCAGCGCCGAGGCGCCGGACGGCGACAGCGGCCGCGGCAGATCCTCGAAGGGCGGCAAGGGCTGGAACAGGCTCTTCGGCAACGGCTCGAACTGTTGCGCCTGCCGCGCCGCTTCGGCGGCCGCCTGTGCGACCGGCGGCAATTTTGTCACGTGAAAGCGATGCACGGTCTCGCCGGTGGCGGGATGCTGCCGCTCGATGCTTTCGGGCGCGCCGACCAGCGCGCGGCTGACGATCGAGTGCCAGGTGCCGGCATTCGGCACCCGCTTGCCGTGATAGCCGCAGACGATCAGCCGGTCCTCGGCGCGGGTCATGCCGACATAGAGCAGCCGGCGGTATTCGTCGTCGGCCAGCTCGCGCGCGCGGACCGAAGCGGCCCGCGAAAAGCCATTGGCGACATCGCCGGCCGAACGCCAGAGATAGCCCTTGCCGTCCCAGTGTTGGCCCGAGCCATCGAACGGCATCAGTCGCGGCAGATGCTGATCGCTGAACGGCGCCGAGCCACCATCGGCCAGGAACACGACGGGCGCCTCGAGGCCCTTGGCGGCATGCACGGTCATGACGCGAACCTCGTCGCGGGTCTGGTCCATTTCGCGCTTGATCTCGGGGCCGGCATTCTCCAGCGTCGACAGGAAGGATTCCAGCCCCGGCAGGCCGGTCCGCTCCTCGGCCAGGCAGAAGCTCAGGAATTCGTCGAGGATGTCGCCGGCTTCCGGCCCGAGCCGCGCGACCATTTTCTTGCGCAAGCCGTCGCGGGCGAGAGCCCCGGCATAGAATTCGAACACCGGCCTGAATGCGGCTTCATCGGACCATGTGTCGAGCTGGGCAGCGATTGCGGCCAAGGCGGCGCTTTCGCCGGCTTGCTGCCTGAGCGAAGCGATCAACGAGAGGCCGGACGGCCGCTCGCCGGCGAGCGCGAAAAGCGTCTCTTCCGAAACACCGAAAATCGGGCTGCGCAGCACGGCGGCAAGCGACAGATCGTCCTCAGGCTGGACAAGAAAGTGGCCGAGCGCGATCAGGTCCTTGACCGCGATATGACCGGGCAGGCTGAGGCGGTCGGCACCGGCGACCGGGATGTCGCGGCGCTTCAGTGCGCGCGTCAGCGCATGGACGAAACGATCGCGCTTGCGCACCAGCACCAGCACGTCGCCGGGCCGAAGCTTCTTGCCGCGGCCTTCAATGATCTCGCCGGCGCCGATCCAGCCGGCAATGGTTGCCGCCACGTTTTCGGCAATACGCACCGCCGGCGCATGGGCGTGGTCGACGGCTTGCGTCCAGTCGTCGGGTTCGTCGACGACGTCGGCGCCGATCGACGGCCAGACCTCGACATAGCCCGGCGCATCGCTGCGGATCGCCTTGTGGGTCAGCGGGTCGGGATCGTGGCTGATGCCGCGCCGCACGAGCGGGTCGGCAAAGACACGGTCCACCGCCGCAAGCACGTCTTCGGTCGAGCGGAACGACCAGGTCAGCTTGAGATCGGCGAAGGCGGCTTTGGCGTCGCGCACTTTTGCGGAAAACAGCAGCCTTGAGTCGGCGAAGGAGTCGGGCGCCGCTCCTTGAAAGGAATAGATCGACTGTTTTTCGTCGCCGACAGCGAACACCGTGCGGTGAACATTGTCGCGTGCGCCGAGCCCGGCAAAGAATTCCTCGGCCAGTCGCTTCACCACCTCCCACTGGTCGGGACTGGTGTCCTGCGCCTCGTCGAGCAGGATATGGTCGATGCCCTGGTCGAGCTTGTATTGCACCCAGGGGCCGGCGTCGGGCCGCGCCAGGAGATTGACCGTTCGGGTGATGAGGTCGTTGAAATCGAGGAAGCCGCGGGCGCGCTTCAAGTGCTCGTAGCGGGCGATCAGCCAGTCGGCGATGGTCAGCGCCGCACGTGTGCCCTCCAGCATCCTGAACAAGGCCAATCGGTCGGAGATTTCGAGAATGGCATCGACCGCTGACAGATAGCGCTCGGCAAGATCCGGCAGCCGGTCGAGCAACGCCTTCTTGAACATTGCCGGCTCATAAGGCTCGCCATCGCCTCGCAGGAAGGCTTTTGCCAGCAGATGCAGCCGGCGAACCGGATCATCCTCGGCGAAGGCAAGGCGCGCATAGGGCAGAAGGTTGTTGAGTACGGTGCGGGCATCGGCGGCTTCTGCAGCACGGGCGAAGGTGATGAAATAGTCCGGCAGGAAGCCCGGCAGCGGCCAGACGGACGCCGCCAGGCCATCGGCGGTCTGGCCGGCGGGAAACCTGAACTCGTCGAACAGCGCCTGAAAACCATCGCCGCCAGCCGCGCTGATGAAGGCGCGCAGACCTTCGCGCTTGCGCACGATCTCGGCCAGCAAGGCGTCAAGCCCGTGTTCGCCGCCGCGTTCCAGAATGGTGGCGAAAGCCTCGGCCAGCTCCGCATCGCCGGCCGCCGTGCCCGAGATCATGTCGCGGCGGGCGGCGGCGAAGAGCGACGCCTCCATCTGCGGATCGAGCATTTCGAAATGGGCCGGTATGTTGGCTTCCAGCGGGAACTGGTGCAGCACCGATTCGCAGAAGGCGTGGATGGTCTGGATCTTCAGCCCGCCGGGCGTCTCCAGCGCCTCGGCGAACAGGCGGCGGGCGCGGCGCATGGCTTCGCGATTGGGCTGGCGACCGTCCAGCGCCTCTATCCTTGTCGCCAGTTCTGCGTCGCCAAGCGCCGTCCATTCCGACAATGTCGAAAACACCCTGTTCGACATGTTGGCGGCGGCGGCGCGGGTGTAGGTCAGGCACAGGATCTTCGACGGATCGGTGCCACGCAGCAGAAGACGGATGACACGCTGGGCCAGCACATGGGTCTTGCCCGATCCGGCGTTGGCCGACACCCAGGCGGAATTTTGCGGATCTGAGGCGCTTGCCTGGCTGACGGCGGTATCGGTCGGGATGGGATAGGCCTTCTTCATGCCTCCCCTCCCTCGTCGTCGGCGTCGCCGCCGGCAGACCATTCGAGCACGCGGGCGAGATGGTCGTAGTCGCCGTCGGTCTCGCCCTCGCGGAACGGCAACGCCCGCGACAGGTATCCGGTCGCCGGGTTGGCATAGTGGATCAGCAGTTTTTCGAGCCGCGCCCAGGCTTCCTCGGCGAGGTCTGCGGCGGTTCGCGGCTTGCGGTTGTATTCGAGGATGGATTCCTCGAACACCTCGCCATTCGGCTTCAGCCTGATGAAGGCCAACTGCGACGGCTCGCGCGCGCCTAGCCCCTTGAAGGCGCCGCGCCTGAGCAGCGCGCCCTCGAGCGCAAGTTGCGGCGAAAGCAGCGTATGGGCCTGCGCCTTCGACGGCGAAGAGCCGGTCTTGTAATCCAGGATGTCGGCCATGCCGCCGGCCAGGAGATCGACACGATCGGCATAGCCGGACAGCGTCACGCCGGACTGGCCGACGCCTGTTTTCTCGGCGTGCTCCTCGGCATGCCGCATTGTCACGGCGAAGGCGCGGCCGCGCTCCCATTCGATGATGCCGGCGGCGAGCTTTTCGAAGCGCGGCCACCACACCGCCTCGACATCGGGAGGAAGGGCCGCCTCGGCAAAGCATTCGCGGCCGGCGGCAATGAGACCGTCCAGCGCCTCCGGCACAAGCGGATCGGCCACGGTCCGCGAAAAGAGATGCAGGATGGCGTGAAACAGCGTGCCGCGTTCGGCAGCACCCGGGTCGCGGATGACCGGGTCGAGCGGCATCAGGCGGAGGATCCTCCTGGCATAGATCTCGTAAGGGTCGCGGCGCAGCGTTTCGATCTCGGTGACCGAGAAATGTTGCGGCCGCACATCCAGCGGTGGCTTCGGCTGCGGCCGCGGCGCGAAGTCTCTTCGTTCGCCGGCATCGAGCGCACGGGCCCAGGACAGGAATTCATCACCACGCCGGCGAAGCACCGCCGCATGGTCCTTGCCTATGAAGGTCAGGAGGCGCTGCAGCCAGCGCGACGGCACCGCCGGTGCGTCGCCGGAGCGGGCGGAGCGCGCCAGCACCACTTTCTTCGCCCCCATCGCCATCTGGAAATCATGGGCGGCCAGGCCGATGCGCCGCTCGGGCGGCTCGAGGTCGATGCCGGTCTTCATCAGCCGGGACATGAAGCGGTCGCTTTCCGGCTTGCGCGGCCACACGCCTTCGTTGAGCCCGCCGACGACCAGCGTGTCGACGTTCTGCAACCGGGCTTCCAGCGCACCCCAGATGGCGATGTTCCTGCCGGTGCCTTGTGCCGGCTTGACCGTCTCGGGTGCGATCAGCGCCTCCATCACATCGGGCCATTCGTCGGCTCCGAAGGAGAACGACGCCGAGGCAGCGACCAGCCCGCGCAAGAGCTCAGCGAGCTTTTCACCGGCATCGCCGGCATAGAGTTCGCTCAGATTGCCATCCGCGGCGCGGCCGAGACTTTCGAGCGCGACGACGCTGGCCCGCACAAGCGTGGCAAGATCGGCATTCTCCTCGTCGCGATAGGCAACAAGCGGCGCAAGCGCGGCGGTTAACCGGATCAGCAGGTCTCGGGCTTCTTCGATGCGCCTGACCGAAAGCCGCGATCGCCAGAAGGGCGGGCGGCGATTGCCGCGATCGTCGAATTCGAGGAGCCGGGCCTCGAAGAGCTCCGGCAGCGAGGCGGCGTCGGGGCGGCCGGTGCCGCCGCGCAGCGCCACCAGTTCGACGATCTCCACCGCGCGACGGACGCTTGTGCGTTCCAGACCGAGGCCAAGCAGCGGGTGCTTGAGCAGCGACAGCAGGGCCACGGGATCGCCGGGGCGGAACGCCGCCTGAAGCGCCAGTCTGAGCAGGCCGGCGGCTGGCGTGTTGATGAGCGGTGTGCCGCCCGAATCGTCGGCAACGACACCAAAGCGCAACAGCTCGACCGAGACGCGCCGCGCCAGGGCGCGGTCGCCGGTGACGAGCGCGGCGCGCTGGCCGGGCTGTTCGACGGCGCGTTTCAGCGCGACGGCGATCGCCACCGCTTCGTCGCGCTCGCCGGCGGCTTCGAGCAGCGTCACGTCGGCGAAGGCCTCGGTGATATCGCCGGCCGTAAAGCGGGCGCGCGTCTCGACCCACAGTTCGGTGGTCTCCGCCGGCCGCAGCGCCTCGCCGACAAGTGCGGCGCGCAGCGCGAGCGGCCTTTCGGCAACGGCGATCTCCTCGACATCGCCGCGCAGCACGCCAATCTTGCCGATCAGTTTTGCCAGGCCGTATTGCGGGTGGCCAAGCAAGGCCGGCCGCGCGCCGGGCACCGCAATTGCCTGGAATGACGGCTCATCCAGCATCAGGTCGAGGCCGGGCAGCACGACCGCGCCGCTGGGCAGGCCGGCGATCACCGCAAGCAATTCAGCGGTGGCGGGAATGGACCCGGTGGAGCCGGCGGCGATCACCGGCCCGGTCGGCGGATTGCGCTTCAGCCGCGCTGCTTCCAGCCTTATCAGCGCATTGCGATGCGCAGCCGGGTTGGAGCGATTGCGTTCTTCGAGGAGATTCGGCCAGTTTTCGGTGACGATGCTCAGGAAGTCGAGCGTCACTTGCCACCAGCCGGCGAGGTTGCCGGTCACCAGATCGGCGAGCCTGGTCCAGTCCGTGCCTTCCGTCTCGATCTCGTCCATCAGCCGGGCCAGGTCGCGCGCCAGCCAGATGGCATCGGCGGCCGACGCCGGCACAACGATCTCCTCGTCGAAAAGTGCCGCGACATGCGCCGGCAGGCGGCGTTTCCAGGCGCGCACCAGCGGCGCCAGCAGCAGCAGGCGCTCGATCGCGGCGATCGGCGGCGCGAGGTCGATGGCGGCCGATGCGTCGGCCTCGAACGCGGCCTCGTCCTCGTCGAACTCGCCGAGCGGGCGGATGACCGGCAGTATCGCCGAGCGGCCACCCAGACAGTCGACGAAGACGCCGCGCAGCGCCCGCGCGGCGCGGCGCGTCGGCACGTAGATGGTGGCGTCGGCCAGCGCCAGCGGGTCGCCGTCGAAGCGGAAACCGGAAACGAGGCGCCCTGACAGCAGGGCCTCGGCCAGCGTCGGCAGAAACGGCGCTCCGGGCGGGATCGAGAAAACGCGGCGGGAGCCGCTCATTTCAACTCGGTGAGAGCGCTGGTCAACTCGGTAAGAGTGCCGGGCGACTCAGCAAGAGCGGTGGCAACGACCGCTTCCGCAAGCGGAATGGCGTCGGGCGTGCCAACGGTGATCCAATGGCCGTGCATCACCATGCCGTACAGGCGGCCGGCTGCGATGGCCGCATCGAAATAGGCGTTGAGCGAGTGTGGGCCGGCCGGCGCATCCTTGAAAAGCCTGGGATGGACGATCGCCGCGCCGGCATAGATCAGGCCTGTCGGGTCGCCTTTCGAACGCCGCAAGGCGCCGTCAGGCGCCATCAGGAAATCGGTGCCGCCGCTGTGTCCGGTTGCTGACTGGGAATCCGCGAGCATCAGCAGAATATCCATTTTCGCCGCGTCCCATGCAAGGGCGAGGCGGGCAAGGTTGGGCACGCTGCTGTCGATCCAGAAGGTGTCGGCGTTGACGATGTAAAAGGGAGCCCCTCCCAGTTCCGGCAAAGCATGGACGATACCGCCGGCGGAATCGAGCAGTCTTTGGCTTTCGTCGGAAATGACGACGCGCGGCGCGCGGCGCGCGGCGACGTGGGCGACGATCTGCTCGGGAAAGTAATGGACGTTGACGATGGCCTTGTCGACGCCGGCACGGGCCAGGCTGTCCAGGCTCCAGTCGAGCAACGTCTTGCCTGATATTCTGACCAGCGGTTTCGGCATTGTGTCGGTGATTGGCCGCATGCGCTTTCCCAGCCCGGCGGCAAGCACCATTGCGGTTTTGGGGCGTGTCGTCACAGCGGCCGCTCCTCCAGCAGCCCGTGGGCGGTGTAGAAATCCCGCAGGCCGGCCAGTGCCGGATGCGCCAGCGCCCGCCGAAGATAATCGCGGATGCGCGGCAGGTGTTTCAGATAATAGGGCTTGCCGTCGCGCTTTTCGAGCCGGACGAAAATGCCGAGGATCTTCGAATTGCGCTGCGCCGCCATGATCGCATAGGCCTCGACGAATTCGTCTTCGTTAAAAGCGCCAGCCTTATGGCGCGCAGCGATATAGGCATCGAGCGTCCGTCGCTCGATCTCAGGCGAGATTGTAACCCGGGCATCCATGGCGAGCGAGGCGAGATCATAGGCCGAGGGGCCGATCAGCGCGTCCTGGACATCGACGATGCCAAGGCGATCGTGACCGGAACGATTGCCGCGCCAGATGACGTTGGGCGAATGAAAGTCGCGCAGCATGAGCGTGTATTCGCGCCCCTCCAGCCGGTCGAGAGCCGCGTTCCATTGCTTGGTATAGCCGGCGCGCAAGGCATCGCTTGCCGGGCCGCCTGTGATCGCCGGCACATACCAGTCGAGCAGCAATTCGGCTTCGATCATCATGGCGTCGCGGTCGAAAGGCGGCACGTCGTGAAAGACGCCGGGCGCGGCCTCGATGCGATCGGGCCACGTCTTGCCGTGCATCATCGCAAGCAGTTCGGCCGCCGCCGCGTAGCGCTCCGCCAGCGGCTGACCGTGCTGGCCGAGAAATCCCTCCGAGCCGAGATGCTCCATGAGAAGAAAGCCCTGGTCCAGGTCCTGCGCGTGGATTTCCGGGGCGCAGACGCCGCCGGCCCGCAATGCCCGATCGATGGCGACGAAGGCCGCGACGGATTGTGCGGTGTGGGCGATCACCGCATAGGGCTTGCCGTCGCGGACCGGCGGCCCGAGCACCAGCCGCGGCGAGTTCATCAACACGCGCGGCGGCAGGCCGGCCAGCGAGACGACCTCATAGGAGCGGGCCGAGGCGTCGCCGATAAAATAGCGTCTCTGCGCTTCACCCCAGCCGGCTCTTTCAAGAAAATTGCGCATGGCCAGCGAGCGCGCCGCGCGCTCGAAGGCAACGCCTTGTCCCGACAATCTCGCCAGGCGTCCGTCGTCCTGATGGACGAGTTCGATCAGCACCGAAGTCTTTGGCAAATAGGCCTCTGCCCGCTCCGGCCATTCGACCAGGGCAGCGCCTTGCGCCAGCGCCTCGTCGAAACCCAGTTCGTCCAGTTCGGACGCCGCGGACAGGCGATAGAGGTCGAAATGATGGACGGGGACACGCGCCTCATAGCTCTGGACGAGCGTGAAGGTCGGGCTCGGCACGTCGAGACCGGCATCGTCGGTCATTGCCCTGATCAGCGCCCGCGCCAAACTCGACTTGCCGGCGCCGAGATCGCCTCTGAGAGCCAGCACGTCGCCGGGGCGCAGCGACATGGCCAGATCCTCGCCCAGCCTTGCGGTCGCAGCCTCGTCGGCGAGAAAACGCTCCAGCACCATGCCTGCCATCGAACGCGCTACTCGGCCGCCGCGCGGATGCCGGACGGCGTGTCGGGAAAGGCACAAATGACGGTGGTGCCCATGTCCTTGCCGGTTTCGATGCGGACACTGCCGCCATGCAGCTCGACAAAGCTCTTGACGATCGACAGGCCGAGGCCGGGGCCGCGCCGGCGGCCGCCATTGGTGCGCGGTTCGAAACGGCGGAACACGGAATCGAGCAGGTCCGGCGGCATGCCGGGACCATCGTCGTGAACGGAGAATTCCACGCCTTCGGCAAGCGAGCGGCAGGCGAGCGTGATGGTGCTCGCCTCCGGTGCGTAGTTCGCGGCATTGCTCAGCAGGTTGTAGAGGATCTGGCGGATGCGGATTTCGTCGCCGTGGAACGTCTTTGGCGCAGTGGCCGCATCGATCTTGAGCCTGATCGCATGCTCCTCCAGCCGGTCGGCAACAAGCTCGGCAGCGGCAGCGATGGTCCGGTCGACGTGAACTTCGGAGATATCGAGTTCCATGATGCCGGCATCCACGGTCGCCAGGTCGAGGATGTCGTTGACGATGGTGAGCAGGACCGAGGAAGACGAGCTGACATGCTCGACATATTCGCTCTGCTTCTGGTTCAATGGCCCGGTCGAGGGCAGCGAAAGCAGCTCGGTGAAGCCGATGATGTTGGTCAGCGGCGAGCGCAGCTCGTAGGAGACATGCTGCACAAACTCGTTCTTGAGCTGGTCGGATTTTTCCAGTGCCTCATTCTTGTCCTTCAGCGCCCGCTCGACATTGACGCTGTCGGTGACGTCGACGAAGGTCATCATCACCTGACCGTTGGGCAGCGGGATCATCGCGTAGCGCAGCACGGTGCCGTTGTTCAGCTCAGTCTGGCCGTGGCGGTCGCGGCGCTCGTCGTCGAAACCGGTGACGGCGGCAACGAACCCGCGCCAGGGGCTGTCGGCGGCCCGCCGGTCGCACAGATCACGGATCGTGGAGACGTGAACGTTGGGCTTGGCGGCGTCGGCGTCGAGCCCCCAAAGTGCTGCGAATGCCGGGTTCGACAATCTGAGCCTGCCGTCGGGGCCGAACACGGCTACGCCTTCGGCAAGATTGTCGAGCGTTTCGCCCTGGACCCGCACCGCGGTCTGGTAGCGGCTTTCAAGGTCCATCTTCTCGGTCAGGTTCTCGAACACCCAGGTGACGCCACCTTTGGGCTGCGGATTGGCGACGACGCGGATGGTCTTGCCGTCCGGCAAATGCCACCAATGTTCCTGCGACTCGACCGCGCGATAGGCGCCAAGCAGGCTTTCCTTCCAGCGCCGCCATTCGGGCTGCTCGGCGATCTTGCCTTCGCTGCGCAGCCGGTCGAGCAACAAGGCGTTGTCCGGAGCGCTGTGCAGGAAGCCGCTGTCGAGACCCCATAGTTTCTGAAACGCCTGGTTGAAAAACCGCAGTTTTTCGTCGGTATCGAAAATCGCCACGGCGGTGTTGAGCTGGTCGAGCGTGTCGGCATGGCTGCGCACGGTCCGCTCATATTCGCTACGGATCGTTTCGATGGCGCTGGTGTCGTAGGCGAGACCCGCCGAGCCGTCCGCGCCGGCGAAGTCGGTCACGGCGAACATGCGGCGGTCGCCTTCGATCACGGTGGAAAGCGCCTGCTCGAAGACGGGATGCGACTTGTGCTGCGCAGCGATTGCATCGCGCGCCTGGCCGCCCAGGAACTCCTTCGCGTCGCGAACCGCAGCTTCGGCGTTTTCCGCCTCGACCGCCCTGGCATAGGCGCGGTTGACCCATTTCAGCCGCCCGTCCGCCGAGCGCAGCCAGGCTGGCATGCTGAGTGCGTTGAAAAGACCGAGCATGGTGTCATAGTCGGCGGCAAGGCGCTGGTTCTCAATTCTTAGCCTGGCCTCGCTTCGCTGCGTTTCAGAAAGCGAGACGAAGCGGACGAGCACGTGTGCTGCGCTCTTGCGGCCGTGCACTTCGAGCGGCGCCCCCGCCTGCGATTCGATGACGAGATCGAACGGCTTCGCCTTTTCCCGCAGTCCCGCCACGGCATTCTCGAGCGCCGCCGCCGAGCGCGGCATCAGCCAACGGCCAAAGGCGAGGAAGGCGGCACGGTCTTCCGGAGCCCCGCTTTCAACCGGCAATGTCCCGACGAGCTCGGGCTTTTTGTTTTCCGATGCCCACACGACGACACGCTGGCCGCGCAGGTTGAGCAGCGCCTCGGAGCGCTGCAGCGCAGCGTTGACGTCGGCCAGGCGGGCTCTGAGTTCGCCATTCTGGGCCGAGGTGCGCGCCCGTTCGCGGATCAGGAAAATGGCCGAGACAAGTGCCGCGCCCATGACGCCGACAAACATGGCGAGTTGCATGACCTCGACCGTGCTGACCGACAGCCCGGCTTTGGGCGCAGCCGCGTGGGATGCAGCAGCCGGTCCAGCGTGTGCCGAAAGGCCAAGCAGCGGGCCGGCGAGCGCGGAAGAAGCAAGCAATTTTCCGACGCGGGCGCCAGCGCGCCATAAGAGGCTTCCGCCTCTGGCAGCGGAACCCGTGGTCGCCATATCGTTGTGGCCGCCGGAAACGGCCTGTCCCGCGCAAGGCGGGTAATCCCCCGGCATGTCCTGGTCCTCTTCGCCGCCTGAATGCAAGACCGCCCTGATGCGGGCCTCGGCCCTCGTCCCCGGGCCCGCGAATCAGCACCATAGCGCTTGCGCGAATCGGCGTGAAGAATCAATCAGCGCAAAAATAAAGCCGGGCGAAAGTCAATCGCCCGGCCTCAATATCTAGTGGTAATTTCCGCTGTGGTTAATAGCGGTAGTGTTCCGGCTTGAACGGTCCCTGCGGGGTCACGCCGATATAGGCGGCCTGTTCGCCGGACAGTTCGGTAAGCCGGGCGCCGAGCTTGTCGAGATGCAGGCGCGCGACCTTTTCATCGAGATGCTTCGGCAGGACATAGACCTGGTTCTGATACTGGCCGGGCTTGCTGTACAGCTCGATCTGGGCCAGCACCTGGTTTGTGAAGGACGCCGACATAACGAAGCTCGGGTGGCCGGTGGCGTTGCCGAGATTGAGCAGGCGGCCTTCCGACAAAAGGATCATCCGCTTGCCGTCCGGGAAGGTGATCATGTCGACCTGCGGCTTGATGTTGGTCCACTTCAGATTGCGCAGCGACGCCACCTGGATCTCGTTGTCGAAGTGGCCGATATTGCCGACGATCACCATGTCCTTCATCGCCCGCATATGGTCGATGGTGACGACATCCTTGTTGCCGGTGGTGGTGATGATGATGTCGGCGGTCGGGGCGGCATCTTCGAGGGTGACGACTTCGAAGCCGTCCATTGCCGCCTGCAATGCGCAGATCGGATCGACCTCGGTGACCTTGACGCGGGCGCCGGCGCCCTTGAGCGACGCCGAAGAGCCCTTGCCGACGTCGCCATAGCCGCAGACGACCGCAACCTTGCCGGCCATCATCGTGTCGGTGCCGCGGCGAATGCCGTCGACCAGCGATTCCTTGCAGCCATATTTATTGTCGAATTTCGACTTGGTCACGCTGTCGTTGACGTTGATCGCCGGGAACGGCAGCAGGCCCTTCTTCTGCAACTGATAGAGCCGGTTGACGCCGGTCGTCGTCTCTTCGGTGACGCCGCGGATCGCCTCCTTCTGCTTGGCGAAGAAGCCGGGCGATGCCGCCATACGCTTCTTGATCTGGGCAAACAGG
The DNA here is from genome assembly GCF_055811635.1 of Mesorhizobium sp. WSM4806. Classification (NCBI taxonomy): domain Bacteria; kingdom Pseudomonadati; phylum Pseudomonadota; class Alphaproteobacteria; order Hyphomicrobiales; family Phyllobacteriaceae; genus Mesorhizobium; species Mesorhizobium sp. WSM4806. The sequence goes on from NZ_JBVVQZ010000019.1 coordinate 98,331, forward strand.
ATTTCTTCCTCCTCGCTGCCCGGATTGGAGAGCACATCCTCGCCGGCTTCGGCGCGCGCGCCGATCAGGATGTACATGGTGGCGTCGCCGCCATCGTCGAGGATCATATTGGAGGTGCCGCCATCGGCCCACTGGAATATCTTGTCGGTGTAGACCCAGTAGTCCTCGAGCGACTCGCCCTTGACGGCGAAGACCGGAATGCCGGCCTCGGCGATGGCCGCGGCCGCATGGTCCTGGGTCGAGAAGATGTTGCAGGAGGCCCAGCGGATCTCGGCGCCGAGCGCCTTCAGCGTTTCGATCAGCACCGCCGTCTGGATGGTCATGTGCAGCGAGCCGGTGATGCGCGCGCCCTTGAGCGGCTGCGCCTTGCCGAATTCTTCGCGGCAGGCCATCAGGCCCGGCATTTCGGTTTCGGCGATCTCGATCTCCTTGCGGCCCCAGCCGGCAAGCGAGATGTCGGCGACCACATAGTCATTGCTACCCGTCATGGCAGTGCTCCGATCAAGAATTGTCTTCGGGATGCGCCCGCGCCGGAAGGCGTGTCGAAGGGCGCGAGTTGCCGGCCTGACTAGCAGATCGTCGGTCGGACGACAATGGGATATAAAGAAATCTTTATCCGTGCATGTCTTCGCAGGCGCACCGGCGCGAGATCGGGTTCAGCCGCGACGCGCTCCAGGCGTCAGGACTCTTCGCCGAAGCGGGAGGCGACCAGTTGCTCCAGCGCGTCGATCACCTGCTCGGCCTCCGGGCCGCTGGCGGTGACGCGGATCGAATAGCCGGGGCTTGCCGCCAGCATCATGAGGCCCATGATCGAGGTGCCACCAACCGTGACGCCGTCCTTCTCGACCTGGACGGAGGCGTCGAAGCCGCTGGCAACCTGAACGAATTTTGCCGAGGCGCGGGCATGCAGGCCACGCTGGTTGACGATTGGAAATTCCCGGACGATGTCACCCTTGTTGGCCGACAGCGCGCTCATTTGCTGCTCAGAAGCTGGCTGGCGACATTGATGTATTTGCGGCCGGCCGCCTGCGCCTCGTCCAGCGCTGCGCTCATATTGTCGCCCTTGCGAATGCTGGACAGCTTGATCAGCATCGGCAGGTTCATGCCAGCAATGACCTCGGTACGACCGGATTCCATCACCGAAATTGCAAGATTGGAAGGCGTGCCGCCGAACATGTCTGTCAAGACGATGACGCCCGCCCCCGTGTCGACACGGGCAACGGCGTCGACGATGTCGCTGCGGCGCTGCTCCATATCGTCGTCGGCGCCGATCGCCACGGTCTCGAAATTGTCTTGTGGCCCGACGACATGTTCCACGGCATGGCGGAACTCGGCGGCCAGTTGACCGTGCGTTACAAGCACGAGTCCGATCATTCTTTGGTGGCTCCCGTCATCGCCGCTTCACAGCCGCATTTTATGCTCGCCGGCCATTCCAGGCGGCGGGAGCGCTATCTTGTCGACGCGAGACGCGTTGACAAGCCCAAAATTGCACAGGCCCAGGCCATTTTGACGCATTGCAGCAAAAAACCGGAACCGGATCATAAAAAGGGCGCGATCGACAGCCGCGCCATCACCGCCGGCAAGGCCGTGGCGGCGTTGCGCTCGGCAAGGTCGATACGCCACACCGGACAGCCTGCCACCGGCTCGCTGATTTCCTCCTGGAAACGGGCCATTTCTGCCTTCGGCACCAGCCGGACATGCAGGTCGATCACTCCACCCGGCTCGAACGGCAGCGGGCGCGGCATGAAGCCAGGCACTTCGGCGAGACCGGCGATGGTCGCCGGCACGCGACAGACCAGCCGCCCGGCGTGGGCCGTGGCGAGCAGCCTGTCGTCGCCGATAAGCCGCGAAAACAGCCCGCGCGCGCGGCAATGATCCAGGAGTGTCAGCGCCAGCGTCGTCTTGCCGGCGCCGGACGGTCCGGTGATGAGGACGCCGCGCTCGCCGATCAGCAGCGCCGTTCCATGAATGTTTTCAGCACGCACAGATCAGCCTTCCGCCGGCAGTGTCACGACGAAACGCGCGCCCTTGATCTCGCCGGGTTTGGTGCCCGGGATGTTCTCGGCGGTCAGCGTGCCGCCATGGGCTTCGACGATCTGCCTGCTGATCGACAGGCCAAGACCCGAGTTCTGGCCGAACGCCTCGCCGGCCGGCCGGTCGGTATAGAAGCGCTCGAAGATGCGGTCGATGTTGTCGGCCCTTATACCGGGACCATTGTCGTCGACGGTGATGATGTTGACCTTGCCGGCGCGCGCCAGCGATATGGCGATGTGGCCGCGCTCCTCAGGAACGAAGGAGCGGGCATTCTCGATCAGGTTGGTGATGACCTGGCCGATCCTCAGGTCATGGCCGGCGACAAAATAGCCTTTGACGCCCTGCGGCAGTTTGGCGACCTTGAACTCGATGTCGACCGTCTTCTTGTTGCGCGTGGCCGTGCGCGAAACGTCGACCAGATCCGTGATGAATTTCTTGAGATCCACGGTTCCTGCGTCTTCGCGCGCGAGCTCGGCGTCAAGGCGGGAGGCATCGGAAATGTCGGTGATGAGACGGTCCAGCCGCCTGACGTCGTGCTGGATGATCTCCATCAGCCGGGCGCGCGACGCCTCGTTCTTGGCCAGAGGCAGGGTCTCTACCGCGCTGCGCAGCGAGGTCAGCGGGTTCTTCAACTCGTGCGATACGTCGGCCGCGAAACTTTCGATCGCCTCGATGCGGGCGTAGAGCGCATTGGTCATGTCGCGCACGGCGATCGACAGATTGCCGATCTCGTCCTGCCGATCGGAGAAGTCCGGGATTTCCTCGCGATTCTTGACACCGCGCCGCACCCTGACCGCCGCCGCCGACAGCCGGCGCAGCGGGTTGGCGATGGTCGAGGCAAGCAGCATCGACAGGATGGCGGTGACAAGGGCGGCGATGCCGAAGACGCGCAGGATCGCCTTGCGCTCGGCCGCGACGATCTTGTCGATGTCGCCGCCTTCCGTCGACAGCATCAGCACGCCGAGGACGGCGCGGAAGCGCTGGATCGGCACGGCGACCGAAACAATCTGCTCGCCCTGTTCGGAGATCCGCACGATGGTCGACGGGCTGCCGGTAAGCGCCTTGACCACCTCCGGAAATGCAGCGCCGTTGCCGCCCGGCTGCTCATGGTAGACCGGCAGCGCGGTGTTGCGGAAAAAGTCGAAGACGAATTTCTGGATTCGCTCGAGAAGATCGGGCTCTTCCTTGTCGGTCGGCGGCAGATCGTAGCGAAGGATCTGGCCGCGCGAATAGAGGTGGCGCGAATCGAGCAGCAGATTGGCGTCGCGGTCATAGATCCGGGCGCGCGTCCGCGTCGGCGAAATCAAGCGCCTGAGCACCGGCGCGACGCGCTCAGGATTGATCGGAAAGTCCAGATTGTCGAGCTGATCGGAGCCGGGGCCCAGGCTTTCGCCGGCCTGCAGTTCAAGCAGCTTTTCCGGATCGATGCTGATCGAATCGGTCTCGACCGTCGCCGATGCGGCGATCGCGCCGGCGATGATCTCGCCCTGGGTCATCAGGCTCTCGACGCGGGCATCGATGAGCCCGTCGCGAAACGTGTTGAGGTAGAGAATGCCGGTGACCAGGACGGCCAGGCCGGCGAGGTTGAGGAAGAGAATGCGCCGCGTCAGGCTGGAAAAGATGTGGTGGCCAAGGAAGCGGCGCATCGGCACCGTGATCCTCGACAGGAAGGCGGGCAGAATCCGCGATGGGCGCCGGGCGCCCGTCCGTCTCACTCGCTCTACGTCCACTGCCATCGAATAGCAGCCCCCGCTTAGTAATTAGTGAGTAGACAGTAGGGAATAGAGAAATGGTTGGCTGAGGTCGCGGCGATGCTGAGTGGCCGTTCGCACCATTCAAAACTGACTACCGACTATTCCCTACTGCCTATTGCCTATTTACGCTTCGCGAAACCGATATCCGACTCCGTAAAGGGTTTCGATCATCTCGAAGTCATCATCGACGGCCTTGAACTTCTTGCGAAGCCGCTTGATGTGACTGTCGATGGTGCGGTCATCGACATAGACCTGCTCATCATAGGCCGAATCCATCAGCGCATCACGGCTTTTTACCACACCGGGGCGTTGGGCCAGAGAATGCAGGATCAGGAATTCGGTGACGGTAAGCGTCACCGGCTCGCCTTTCCAGGTGCAGGTGTGGCGCTCCTGGTCCATGACAAGCTGGCCGCGCTCAAGCGAACGGGCCTGCTGGCTGGGCGTCTTGGCCGACGCCTCGCGGGCGCTGGCACGGCGCAGCACGGCGCGAACCCGCTCGACCAGAAGACGCTGCGAGAAGGGTTTGCGGATAAAGTCGTCGGCGCCCATCTTGAGGCCGAAAAGCTCATCGATCTCGTCGTCCTTGGACGTCAGGAAGATCACCGGCAGGTCGGATTTCTGGCGCATCCGGCGCAGAAGCTCCATGCCGTCCATGCGCGGCATCTTGATGTCGAGGATGGCGAGATTCGGCGGGCGCGCCGCCAGACCTTCCAGCGCCGACGCCCCATCCGTATAGGTTTCGACGCGATACCCCTCCGATTCGAGGGCGATCGACACCGAAGTCAGAATATTGCGGTCGTCGTCGACAAGCGCGATTGTTGCCATTTCAAGTGGCTCCCTCATGAGCTGTCCCTTCTTTGGTCGAGAAGGGGCTTTTGCAGGACAAATTAGGTACAAAATGTGGCACAGGCTTCGTCCGCTGTCACGAGCGGCATGCCGGCGGCCACAATCTCACCTCAACATGGATTGGACCGATACAGACCGCCAATCCTTTGGGCACCCGCCTGATTTTTCGCACATATAAACGATTTAAACAACTTTCAAAATATTTAAATCGATTAAATATTTGATATCATTTGGCTTTTCTGGTTCTGACCGTTACAGTCTCCATCGTTGGGGGCTCCGGAAGTTCGCCGGCCAGGATGCTGCAATCGAAGAAGGAACCCCTCATGTCGGAAGCCGGCAAACGCAATCCCGCATGGGCGATCGACCGGATCGGCCTGAAAACCACCGGCGCGGTGCGCTATAATTTCGGCGAGGCCGTCCTTTACGAGGAAGCGATCCGCCGCGGCGAGGCCCGGCTCACCGCGCATGGCGCGCTGGTCGCCGAGACCGGACAGCACACCGGCCGCTCGCCCAAGGACAAATTCGTCGTCCGCGACGAGACCACCGGGCCGCATGTATGGTGGGACAACAACAAGGCGATTTCGCCGGCCCAGTTCGATACACTGCTCGCCGATTTTCGCGCCCACGCGGCGGACAAGGATCTTTATGTGCAGGACCTGGTCGGCGGCGCCGATGAGGACTTGAAGCTGACGACCCGGGTCGTCACCGAGCTTGCCTGGCACTCCTTGTTCATCCGCAATCTGCTCATTCGCCCGCAAGCCGCCGAGCTCGAGCATTTTGTGCCCGAGTTGACGATCATCGACCTGCCGTCGTTCCGTGCCGATCCCGTCCGCCACGGCACCCGAACCGGAACGGTGATCGCCGTCGATCTGACGCGCATGATCGTGCTGATCGGCGGCACCTCCTATGCCGGCGAAATGAAAAAATCGGTGTTCACCGTGCTCAACTATCAGTTGCCGGCGAAGGGCGTGATGCCGATGCACTGCTCGGCCAATGAAGGCGCCGGCGGAGACGCGGCCATCTTCTTCGGCCTCTCGGGAACCGGCAAGACGACGCTGTCGGCCGATCCGTCGCGCACGCTGGTCGGCGACGACGAGCACGGCTGGGGCCCGCATGGCATCTTCAACTTCGAAGGAGGCTGCTATGCCAAGACGATAAAGCTCTCGGCCGAAGCCGAGCCGGAGATCTTCGCAACCACTCAACGCTTCGGCACGGTGCTGGAGAATGTGGTGCTCGACGCCGGCCGCGTGCCGGATTTCAACGACGGCAATCTCACTGAAAACACGCGCTGCGCCTATCCGCTCCACTTCATCCCCAACGCCAGCAAGACAGGCCGCGCCGGTCACCCGAAAAACATCATCATGCTGACCGCCGACGCATTCGGCGTGATGCCGCCGATCGCCCGGCTGACCCCGGCGCAGGCGATGTATCATTTCCTCTCCGGCTACACCGCCAAGGTGGCAGGGACCGAAAAGGGCGTCACCGAACCCGAAGCGACGTTTTCGACCTGTTTCGGCGCACCGTTCATGCCGCGCCATCCGTCGGAATACGGCAATCTGCTGCGCGAGCTGATCGCCCATCACGGTGTCGATTGCTGGCTGGTCAACACCGGCTGGACCGGCGGCGCCTACGGCACCGGCAAGCGGATGCCGATCAAGGCAACGCGGGCGTTGCTCGCCGCGGCGCTCGACGGCTCGCTGAAAGGGGCCGATTACCGGACCGACGCCAATTTTGGCTTGGAGGTGCCGGTGGCGGTCGCGGGCGTCGACCGTGCCATTCTCGATCCAAGATCGACGTGGGCCGACATCTCAGCCTATGACCTGCAGGCGGCGAGGCTGGTCGGCATGTTCGCCGTCAATTTCGAAAAATTCGAACCGCATGTCGACGCCATCGTGCTCGGCGCCGCGCCGCGCATGCGCGAAGCCGCGGAATAGTCGCCGCTGCATCTCGAGGCCCCGGACCGGGATCGGGAACGCCCGACCCGGGGGAAGGTCCGACCCGGGGATCGGGCCTTTTCTTTTTTCGTTCGCCGCGCCATGACTGCGGCATGAACGCCGACGACAAGATCATCATTGCCGACGATGCGGTGATCCATCCGGATGACCTGCACGAGGACTTCATCCGCTCGTCCGGTCCCGGCGGCCAGAACGTCAACAAGGTGGCGACGGCGGTGCAATTGCGCTTCGATGCGGCGAATGCGCCTGGCCTGTCGGAGCGCGTCCGCGAGCGAACCATTAAGCTGGCCGGCCAGCGCGCCACCAAGGACGGCGTCATCGTCATCGAGGCCGGTCGCTTCCGCACGCAAGAGCAGAACCGGGCGGACGCCCGGGCGCGACTTGCGGAACTGGTCGCCAGGGCCGCCGAACCGCCGCCGCCGCCGCGCAAGAAGACGAGGCCTTCGAAAGGCGCGGTCGAAAGGCGGCTGAAGACCAAGGCTGGGCGCGGCACGATCAAGAAGCTGCGCGGTCGGGTGGACGACGATTGACGCGCGTCCACCCGGACGCAAAGGGTGCGCGCTCGGGCAGCCACGCATGGTGCTTTTCCAAAAATCGATTCCGAGTTCTGGGCCGATGCGGCAGGCGCGACGCCGATCGCGGTCGAGGCCGCTTCCAATTCCAGGTTGCAGGTGGCAAGTTCGGTGTTCGTCACAGCAAGGAGACCGCAGATGGGCATGTTTGATTTCGTCAAGGGCGTCGGCAAGAAGCTCGGCTTCGGCGACGATGAGCCGGAGCCGACCGCCGATACGCTGAAGAAGGAACTCGATTCGCACGCGCTCGGCACCGACAATGTGGAAGTCGACGTCAAGGGCGATACGGCTGTGCTGAAAGGCGTAGTCAAGGATCAGTCGATCTTCGAAAAAGCCATCATCGCCGTCGGCAACACGCTCGGTGTGTCCAAGGTGCAGGCGGATGAATTGCAGGTCGCCGCGCCCGAGGCCGGCACGCCCGCAGCCCCGGCCAAGGAACCGACCTTCTACACGGTCAAGAAAGGCGACAATCTCTGGAAGATCGCCGAAAAGAGCTATGGCAAGGGCAAGGGTGCGAAGAACACGGTCATTTTCGAGGCCAACAAGCCGATGCTGACCGACCCAGACAAGATCTATCCAGGGCAGGTCCTGCGCATCCCGGACCTCGACTAAGGTATGTTGATATTCAGGTGATGCCGGCCTGCAAACGGCGGTTTCCTGCGCTTACTACAGCGCCGCGCGCCTTGTTGGGCGCGCAAAGGACGCTGTAGAACCTTGATTTTGTGCATGACCTTTCCGAAATCGATCCCGATTTCGGGGTCATGCGCGGGCTCACGTACTTAAGTACGCTCCGCTCCGGTTCTCGGAAACCACCATTTTCGGCTCGGCCTGACCTGAATCTCACCACACCTTAAGCTGGCGATTGCCATCCAAGGACAAAAACGGCGGCTTTCGGGTCGCCGTTCTTGTTTGTTGGTGGCATTGTCCGCCAGATGAACCCGATGAAGCGACCAAGCTGATGCTCGTTCTGCCCAGAGGCGTCCGCCACATGCCCGGCTACCTATCCCGCGCGGTGCAGGAAGCGCTGGTCGAGGATGTGAGGCAGGTCGTGCAGGAAGCGCCGCTGTTCGTGCCGGCGATGCCGCGCACCGGCAAGGAGATGAGCGTGCGCATGACCAATTGCGGTTCGCTTGGCTGGGTCACCGACAAGCAGCACGGCTATCGCTACCAGCCGACGCACCCGGTAACCGGAACGCCCTGGCCGCCGATCCCGGACGTGCTGCTGGAGCTGTGGCGCGAGGTGTCTGCCTATCCCCATCCGCCGGAGGCCTGCCTGGTCAATTTCTATTCGCCCGACGCGAAGATGGGCCTTCATCAGGACCGCGACGAGATCGATTTCTCCGCGCCGGTCGTCTCCGTTTCACTGGGCGACGATTGCCTGTTCAGGGTCGGCCAGAGCACGCGCGATGGCGGCACCAAATCGTTCAGGCTGAAAAGCGGCGACGTCGTCGTGCTTGGCGGCGAAGGCCGCCTGTGTTTCCACGGCGTCGACCGTATTTATCCGTCGACCTCGGCACTGCTCAGGAATGGCGGCCGGATCAATCTGACACTGCGGCGGGTGACCTATCCTGGCTAATGCTGTCTCGCAAAAGCGGTGGCCGGCGCAATGCAGGCATATTGATCACCGGCTGCTCCCGACAAATGCTCTGGAATTTGCAATCGAACGATAGTGGGCACTGCCTAAAGCGCCGTAAACCGCTTCGTTACAGCTTCCTGAGCGCCACTTCCTCGACCAGATGATTGGCGCCCTTGCGCAGGATGAGATCGGCGCGGGCTCGCGTCGGCAGGATGTTCTCGCGCAGATTCTTCAGGTTGATGTTGGCCCACAGGCCTTCGGCGATGGCGCGGGCCGCTGCTTGCGAAAGTTGCGAATAGCGGTGGAAGAAGGAGTCCGGATCGCGGAAGGCGGTCTCGCGCAGCCGCATGAAGCGGGCGATGTACCATTGATGGATCAGCTCCTCTTCGGCATCGATATAGATGGCGAAGTCGAAGAAATCCGACAGGAAAGGCACGATCTTGCCGTCCTTTGGCAGCTTGCCCGGCTGCAGGACGTTGATGCCTTCGAAGATCAATATGTCCGGCCGGTCGATGGTCTGGAACGCGCCGGGAACGACGTCGTAGGTCAGGTGCGAATAGACTGGCGCGCGGACATTGCGCTGCCCCGATTTGATGCCCGACAGGAAACGCAGCAGGGCGCCGACATCGTAGCTGTCGGGAAAGCCCTTGCGCTCCATCAAATTGTTGCGGCGCAGGATTTCGTTGGGAAGCAGGAAGCCGTCGGTGGTGATCAGATCGACCTTGGGGCTCGACGGCCAGCGCGCCAGCAATTCCTTGAGGACGCGCGCCGTGGTCGATTTGCCGACCGCGACGGAGCCGGCAATGCCGATGATGAAGGGCGTCTTGACGACATCCACCGCGTTGAAGAAGGCCTGGCGCTGCCTGAACAGCAGTTGGCTGGCCTCGACATGGGCCGACAACAGCCGAGATAGCGAAAGATAGATGCGCTTGACCTCTTCGAGGTCGACCGGATCGTTGAGCGAACGCAGGCGACGAATCTCGTCCTCGCCGAGCGTCATCGGCGTATCGGCGCGGAACTGCGACCATTCTTCCGCCGAGAAAAAACGGAAGGGCGAATATTTCTCGGTGGGGGCGAGCTGGTCCATCGAGTTTCCTGCCCTCCGCAGCGATCAGCCCCGGTCCTGCCGAGACGCCTTTTCGGCGATGCCCGAACGACCGGTGCGGCGCTCTAGTTCGGTCAGGACATCGGCAAGCGGAACGCCGGCGACACCCAGAACGACGAGCCAATGATAGATGAGATCGGCGCTTTCCGAAACGAGGGCTTGTCTGTCACCGCCAACGGCCGCGATCACCGTTTCGACCGCCTCTTCGCCGAGCTTCTGCGCCGCCTTGTCGATGCCGCGCGCGAACAGCTTTGCCGTCCACGAATCCGGATCGCCGGAATGTGCGCGTTCCCTGATGATTGTCTCCAGATCGGAGAGCGAAAACTCAGCCATGGCGCCATCTATCTGCTTGTTTAAGCATGATCTTTTCCGAAACCGGTTCCCCCTTTTGGCTGGCGCACGGACCTTCGGTTCGGGATCATGCTTTAGAGCCGATCCCCTGACGAGTCCAGTCGCATCGGCAGGCCGGCTCGGGCCATGTGCGACTTGGCTTCGGCAATGCTGTACGTGCCGAAATGGAAAATCGATGCCGCCAGTACCGCGCCGGCATGGCCGTCGCGAATGCCCTCGACCAGGTGATCGAGCGTGCCGACGCCGCCGGAGGCGATGACCGGCGCACGCACGGCGTCGGCGACCGCGCGGGTGAGCGCGATGTCGTAGCCGGCCTTGGTGCCGTCGCGGTCCATCGACGTCAGCAGAATCTCGCCGGCGCCGCGATCGACCATCTGCTGAGCAAATTCGACCGCGTCGATGCCGGTCTTCTCGCGGCCGCCATGCGTGAAAATCTCCCAGCGGTCGGCCTCGCCTTCGCCTGACACTATCTTGGCATCGATGGCGACGACGATGCACTGGTTGCCGAACTTGTCGGCCGCCTCGGCGATGAAATCGGGATTCCTCACCGCCGCCGTGTTGATCGACACTTTGTCGGCGCCGGCCAAAAGCAGCTTTCTTATGTCGGCGACCTGGCGCACGCCGCCGCCGACGGTCAGCGGCATGAAGCATTGCTCGGCGGTGCGGGCGACGATGTCGAAGATGGTCTCGCGATTTTCGGACGAGGCGGTGATGTCGAGGAAGCAGAGCTCGTCGGCGCCGGCGGCATCATAGGCCTTGGCCGCTTCGACCGGATCGCCGGCATCGATCAGGTCGACGAAATTGACGCCTTTGACGACGCGGCCGTTCTTGACGTCGAGACAGGGGATGACGCGGGCTTTCAGCATCAGATCCTCGCATGCGCGGCAAGAAAATCGCCAAGCAATTGCCCAACGACAGGCGGAACCTCGCCTTTGGCGTCAAAGGCAGGATCGTAGGCGGATAGGGTGATGCCGACGATCGGGATCGACTTGGCCAGCCCGCAAACCAGTTGCCGCAGCTGTTCCGGGTTTGGACCTCCCGGCAGCGCATAGCGGTTCACTTGCAGCACATCCGGATCGTGAACATCAAGATCAAGATGCAAATGCGCTTGGGCCGCGCCGGCCGCCTTGAGCTTTCCGACATTGTCGAGTGCATCGGTCCACTGGGCGCGAATGATCGGCAATGTTTCGAGAAGCCGCCTTTCATCTGGATCGAGGTCGCGCGCGTCGACCAGCATGCACCGCGACGGGTCGATCGCCTGGAAGCCGGGAATCGCTGACGTCATCGGCCGCCAGCAGAGCCCCAGCGTCGTCGACAGTGCCATGCCGTCAAGAAAGCCGTAGGCGGACGTCTCGGGCGTGTTGAGATCGCCATGCTGATCGATCCAGATGATCGAATCAGCGGCGTCGCCAGCCACCGCACCGGCGGCGGTCAGGCAATTTCCGGCGAGCACGATGGGAAAACGCTCATCGTCGCGCGCCATGTCGACCTTGGTGGCGACTGCCCGACAAACCGCGAAACCTGTCGCGATTTCGCGTCTCTGGGCATCGCCGACCTCGCCGATGTCCTCGACGATGACATCATGGCCGCGCAGGGCAAGTTCGTCGACAAGGCCGCCGGCAATGATGGCGTCGGGGCCCTGGCCAAAGCCGGCATGGTAAAGGCCGCTGTCATAGGGTGCGAGGATGATCGAGAGTTTCATCGCGCCCTCGCCTTCTCCGGTCCGGCCGCCAGGATCGCCAATGCCTCGGCCGGGTCGATACGTCCGTCATAAAGTGCACGCCCTGAGATGGCGCCTTCGAGCTTTTGCGAATCGGGCATCGTCATGCGCACGATGTCGGTGATCGAGGCCAGCCCGCCGGAGGCGATGACCGGGATGGAGACGGCGTCGGCAAGATCGATGGTGGCGTCCCAGTTGATGCCGGTCAGCACACCGTCGCGGTCGATGTCGGTGTAGATGATGGCGGCAACCCCGGCGCCCTCGAACTTCTTCGCCAGTTCGATGACGCCGAGACTAGAGGCCTCGGCCCAGCCCTCGACCGCCACCTTGCCGCCCTTGGCGTCGATGCCGACGGCGATCTTGCCCGGGAATGCCTTGCAGGCCTGCCTGACCAGATCCGGATCGCGCACCGCCACCGTGCCGAGAATGATGCGGGCCAGCCCGCGATCGAGCCAGTCCTCGACCTGCGCCAGGGTGCGGATGCCGCCGCCGAGCTGCACCGGGTTTTTCGTTGCCTTGAGAATGGCGCCGACCGCCGCGCCGTTGACGCTCTGGCCCTTGAAGGCGCCGTTGAGGTCGACGACATGCAGCCATTCAAAGCCCTGTTGCTCGAAAGCCCTGGCCTGCGCGGCCGGGTCGTCATTGTAAATCGTCGCGGTCGCCATATCGCCGTGCTTCAGGCGGACGCACTTGCCGTCCTTGAGGTCGATGGCTGGGAACAGGATCACCGTTCAGGCGCCTTCAACAATGACGAAGTGACCGGTCGAGGCGGCAAGCCTGTACTTCAATGCCTCCCGGTATTCAGGCGATTCGTAGCATTCTATCGCCTTGTCGTAGGACTCGAACTCGACCAGGACGTGGCGGTTGCCTGTCGGCCCTTCCGGGTTCGCATAACGCCCCGCCCGCACGGGAAACTTCGCGCCATATTTCGCAAAAGCCGCCGCGTTCGCCTCGATATACTGCTTGTAGCCCTCGGGATCGCGGACATCGACCATCGCCATCCAGTAGCCTTTCTTGCTCATTTCTTAGGGCCTCCAGCGCAGGAAATTGGTGATCAGCGCCAGGCCAAGCGCCTGGCTCTTTTCGGGATGAAACTGCGTGCCGGCGAGATTGTCGCTGATAACAGCAGCTGCAACCGGACCACCATAGTCGGCAATCGCCAGCACCTCGTCCGGCTTCTGCGCGTCGAGATGGTAGGAATGAACGAAATAGGCGTGCAGCCCCTTGCTGCCGGTCGGAATGCCGGAAAACAGCGGATGCTTGCGCGTGAGCTCGATCGTGTTCCAGCCGATCTGCGGGATTTTTAGCGCAGGATCGGCCGGGGTGATCTCCTTGACGTCGCCGGCGATCCAGCCAAAGCCTTTTGTGACAGTCTTTTCCAGGCCCCGCTCCGACATCAGCTGCATGCCGACGCAGATGCCGAGGAACGGCCGCCGCTTGACGATCGCGACCTCCTCGACCGCCTCCCACATGCCGGCCACGGCGCGCAGCCCGGCCGCGCAATCGGCATAGGCGCCGACGCCGGGCAGGACGATGCGGTCGGCGGTTCTGACACGCTCGGCATCGGCGGTCAGGTCGATGGCGGCGGCGATGCCGGCCTCGTGCGCGGCGCGCTCGAAGGCCTTGGTGGCCGAGCGCAGGTTGCCCGAGCCATAATCGATGATCGCGACCCGCATGTCATGGCCTTCCCGGCGTGTGCGTCAGTCCGAGCACCAAGCCTGTCTGTGCCGGCCGGGCATGGGCAGCGTCCGGAACGATGCGCGGCACTGGCGCTGGCTCATCCGCACGCGCTTCGGCTTCCAGCACATAGCGCGTATCGGCATCGTCGAGCCTGTCGGCCTCGACGACGCCCCATTCGTGCCAGCCACGACGGCGCAGCGCGGCGATCCGCAACGCCTGCCCTTCCAACCCGACATAGAGCGATACCAGCAGCGACAGCAGCGGGCCGGCCAGCCCAAGGCTCAGCCCTTCGGCAAGCATCGAAAGCAGAGCCATGCCGACAAACGCCAGTGCTGCCTCGATCCACAACCGGTGCCAGAGCAGCCACAGTGGCGGCACGAGGAAGCCAAGCCAGGAAAACCCATCACGGACAAAGGCCGTTGTGTCAGGCTTTTCGCCGCGGCCCGGCGGTTCCATCACGACATAGACGGCCATGGCCTATCCCTTCAGAGATCCCTTGGTGGAAGGAACCGCGTCAGGCTGGCGCGGGTCGCTTTCAAGCGCGAAACGCAGCGCACGCGCCACCGCCTTGAAGCAGGTCTCGGCGATGTGGTGATTGTTGGCGCCGTAATGGTTGGTGACATGCAGCGTGATGCCGGCATTCTGCGCCAGGGCCTGGAAGAATTCGCGCACCAGTTCGGTGTCGAACGTGCCGATCTTCGGCGACGAGAACACAACGTTCCAGACAAGGAAAGGACGGCCGGAAACGTCGATCGCCGCGCGCGTCAGCGTCTCGTCCATGGCGAGATCGATCGAGGCATAGCGCATGATGCCGCGCCGCTCGCCTAGTGCCTTGGCCAGCGCCTGACCGAGCGCGATGCCGGTGTCCTCGACCGTGTGGTGATCGTCTATGTGGAGGTCGCCCTTGGCCTTGACCGTCATGTCGATCAGCGAATGGCGCGACAGCTGGTCCAGCATGTGATCGAAGAAGCCGACGCCCGTCGAAATATCGGATTTTCCCGAGCCGTCGACCTGGACCGATACGGAGATGTCGGTTTCCCTGGTCTTGCGGCTTGCGTTGGCGGAACGGGGCGGCATGTTCATCCTTGTCCAGAGTTCAGGCGTTCCAAGCGTCCACATGCTTGAAAGCGTCCACATGCTTGAAAACGAGAGCCTTCTAGCAGCATGATCCGGTGATTGCCAGTTGCCGTGCCAAGCAGTATCGAGCCTGGCCGATGACCGGTTGGCAATCGTCGGACCTATGCATACATAGGGTCGATCAAGTCACTCGTAATGCGCCAATCGCCTTGTCGGGACCGGTGCTGATCGGAGCAGAGATGTCGAACGAACTGACCATGCACGCCACGACGATCCTGACCGTGCGCAGGGGCGGCAAGGTGGTGATCGCCGGTGATGGCCAGGTCAGCCTTGGCCAGACGATCATGAAAGGCAACGCCAAGAAGGTGCGCCGAATCGGCAAAAGCGGCAATGTCATTGCCGGTTTCGCCGGCGCCACCGCTGATGCCTTCACGCTTCTGGAGCGGCTGGAGGCCAAGCTCGAACAATATCCGGAGCAATTGACGCGGGCCTGCGTCGAACTCGCCAAGGACTGGCGCACCGACCGCTATCTGCGCCGGCTGGAAGCGATGATGCTGGTTGCCGACAAGTCGGTCTCGCTGGCGCTGACCGGCACCGGCGACGTGCTCGAACCCGAACATGGCGTCATGGCGATCGGCTCGGGCGGCAATTATGCGCTGGCCGCGGCGCGCGCGCTGATGGACACCGACAAGGATGCCGAAGAAATCGCCCGCAAGGCGATGCAGATCGCATCCGACATTTGCGTCTACACCAACAACAATTTTGTCATCGAAATCCTCGATGCCGGCTGAGCCGGCCGCTGGCCATGATCCCGAAAAGTGGAAACCGGTTTTTGCTTCGCTGACCTTCGGTTCGCAGGAGATCATGGCCAAACGAGAAAATAGATATGATTTTCGACCGGTGACGGAGGCGGACCTGCCGATGATCGCGGCATGGCTGGCCGAGCCGCACGTCGCGGAGTGGTGGGACGATCCCGAGACGGAGATCGCCCAGATCCGCGAGCATATCGACAGCATTTCCGTCGAGCCGCTGATCATCGAGCTCGACGGCGAGCCGATCGGCTACATGCAGAGCTACGATCCGCATCTGGAGGACGGCCACCCCTACAGCGACCAGCCTTTCGGCACGCTCGGCATCGATCTGTCGATCGGCAGGCCCGAGCTTGTCGGACGCGGCCACGGCTCGGCAATTGTCCGGCAGTTCGTGGAACAGCTGTTCGAGGAAGGGGCACCGCGTGTCATCATCGACCCGGATCCATCCAACGGACGAGCGATCCGTGCCTATCAAAAGGCCGGGTTCAGAGCTATCGATCGCAGGCAATCGGAATATGGCGACGCCGTGCTGATGGCAATTGACGCCGAAGAGCGCGACGCCCAAGAGGGCAATATCGAATAGGGTGACGCCGAATAAGGCGCCGAAGAGGGGCAGTAACAGCATGAGTACAAGCGGCGCCGACAAGACCGTCTCGGCCTATGAAGACAGCTGGCGGATGGGACTTCTGCTCGTCCTCGGCCTGATTATATTCCAGGCTGGAGCCCTTTACGGCATGGGCCGAACGCCGATCTGCGAATGCGGCTATGTCAAGCTGTGGCACGGCATCGTGCAGAGCTCGGAGAATTCCCAGCATATTTCCGACTGGTACACATTCTCGCACCTCATCCACGGCTTCCTGTTCTACGCGCTGGCGTGGGCTCTGTTCCCGCGCTCGCCGATCGGGCTCAGGCTGGCTTTTGCCGTCGTCATCGAGGGCGGCTGGGAGCTTCTCGAGAACAGCCCGTTGATCATCGAGCGCTACCGCGCCGGCACGATCTCGCTCGACTATTACGGCGACAGCATCATCAATTCGGTGGCGGACACGCTGGCGATGGTGCTGGGATTTGTGATGGCGCGCAGGCTTCCTATATGGGTGATCGTGACCCTCGCTCTCATCTTCGAATTCGGTGTCGGCTACATCATCAGGGACAATCTGACACTCAACGTGATCATGCTGCTGCATCCGTTCGAGTCCATCCGGCAGTGGCAAAGTGGAATTTAGCGATATGACCACATTCTCACCCCGCGAAATCGTTTCGGAACTCGATCGCTTCATCATCGGCCAGAAGGACGCCAAGCGCGCCGTGGCCATCGCCTTGCGCAACCGCTGGCGCCGCCAGCAGCTCGAAGGCCAGATGCGTGAAGAGGTGATGCCGAAGAACATCCTGATGATCGGCCCGACCGGCGTCGGCAAGACCGAGATCTCGCGCCGCCTAGCGCGCCTTGCCGGTGCGCCGTTCGTCAAGGTCGAGGCGACCAAGTTCACCGAGGTCGGCTATGTCGGCCGCGACGTCGAGCAGATCATCCGCGACCTGGTCGAGATCGCCATCGGCCTGGTGCGCGAGAAGATGCGCGAGGACGTCAAGGCGCGCGCCCATATCAATGCCGAGGAACGCGTGCTGGAGGCGCTCGTCGGCAAGACGGCGAGCCCGGCGACGCGCGACAGTTTCCGCAAAAAGCTGCGCGACGGCGAGCTCGACGACAAGGAGATCGAGATCGAAGTGAGCGATACCGGCACCGGCGGCATGCCCGGCTTCGAGATCCCCGGCATGCCGGGCGCCAATATCGGCGTGTTGAACATCAACGACATGCTGTCGAAAGCGATGGGCGGCCAGAAGACCAAGACCCGCAAGACGACGGTGAAGGAATCCTACGCGGTGCTGGTCGGCGACGAGTCCGACAAGCTGCTCGACCAGGACGAGGTGGTGCGCAGGGCGCTCGAATCGACCGAAAACGACGGCATCGTCTTCCTCGACGAGATCGACAAGATCGCCTCGCGCGAAGGCGGCATGGGCGCCGGTGTTTCCCGCGAAGGCGTGCAGCGCGACCTGCTGCCGCTTGTCGAAGGCACCACGGTCGCGACCAAATACGGACCGGTGAAGACGGATCACATCCTGTTTATCGCATCGGGCGCGTTCCACGTTGCCAAGCCATCCGACCTGCTGCCCGAACTGCAGGGCCGTCTGCCGATCCGCGTCGAGCTGCGTGCGCTGGAGAAGGACGATTTCGTCCGCATCCTGACCGAGACCGAGGCCAGCCTGATCAAGCAGTACATCGCGCTGATGAAGACCGAGGGCGTCGATCTCGTCTTCACCGACGACGCCATCGATTCACTGGCCGGCATCGCCGTCGATCTCAACGCCAGCGTCGAGAACATCGGCGCCAGGCGGCTGCAGACGGTGATGGAGCGGGTGCTGGACGAGATCTCCTATGACGCGCCGGACCGCCACGGCACGTCGGTGACAGTCGACGCCGCCTATGTGGAGAAGCATGTCGGCGATCTGTCGAGAAACACGGATCTGTCGCGATTCATCCTGTAGCAGGCGATCCATCCGCAAGAGTCGGACCGGCGGAGCCGGCACGTGTGGCCAAATGGAAGCATCTGGCCAGCTTTTGTCTTGCCGGGCGACGGGGCTCTCGACTCCCGTTGCAGCTTTACCTAGTTTGCCGGCAACACCAGCGCCGCGCAGCTTTTTGGATGCGCAAAGGACGCTGTACAGTTGGTTCTGCGCATGACCCCCGAAAATCGGTTCCGAGGGTCATGCGTTGTTGCAGGCGGCGGCGCATGAAAAAAACGATCCTCGTCACTCTCGGGCTGACGCTGGCGACAGCCATGTTCGCCGCCGAAGCGGCGACCATGGTGCCGCCGGGCAACAGTCATGTCGAGCAGCCCAACATACCGGGCGCCTCAAGCCGGCGCACCCAGGCCACCAACACCACCTTCCAGTCGAAATACCGCAAGGTCTATGCGCTGCTGCAGCACGACGCCGGTCTTCGCGGCAAGATCGAGCAGGCAGCAGCGACCTATGGCATCGATCCTATGCATATCGTCGGCGCCATCGTCGGCGAGCACACCTACAATGTCGACGCCTACGACCGGCTGCAGACCTACTACGTCAAGGCGATCTCCTATCTGTCGAGCAAGCTGTCCTTCGCCTACGAAGGCGAGGACATCACCGATTTCGTGCAACGGCCGCAATTCCAGGAATGCGTCGGCAAATCGGATAGTTACGAGCTCTGGGAATGCCGCGAGCAGGTGTGGAACCTTTCCTTTCGCGGCAAAACTGTCGGCGGTGAGAGCTTCCCCGACGACCGCTTCGGCGCGACTTTCTTCCAGCCCTATTATGCCGGCCAGACTTTTGGCCTGGGCCAGCTCAATCCGCTGACCGCCTTGCAGATGAGCGATCTCGTGCACCAGGTGTCCGGCCTGCCGAAGCTCGACGTCGGCGATCCGAACGCGGTCTACAAGACCATCATGGATCCGGACCTGACCTTGGACTATGTCGCGGCGACGATCCGGAAATCGATCGATGCCTATCAGAGCATTGCCGGCTTCGACATATCGGGCAATCCCGGCATCACATCGACGCTCTACAATGTCGGCAATCCTGAGCAGCGCGCCCATGCGCTGAAGGCCGAAAACGACAGGCGCCGCGCCGCGGGCGAACCGGAGAAGCTGCCTGAGGAAAATTACTATGGCTGGCTGGTCAACGACAAACTGCCGGAGCTCAACGCGCTGTTTTAGTGGGTGTTGAGATCTGGCCTTCGAGCTGAAATCGAAGTCGCCTCTTCGGCGTTTGCGCTGCCCCTCATCGCCCTGCCGGGCACGTCTCCCCGTATAGCGACGGGGAGAAGGACGCCTTCGCAAAGGATTTCGCCAATCGCCCAGGGTTGCAGAAAGAACGCCAGGTTCGCGGCCAGCTTCTTTCTCCCCGTTTACGGGGAGAAATGCCCGGCAGGGCAATGAGGGGCGGCGCCTGCTTTCGACAATCGGCACGCACCGGGCTCACGCCGCCAGCAGCGACTTCAGCTTGATCGTTTGCGAACCGAGCGCCTCAGGCGCCGGCTTTGCCCTTTTTGCGATCAGCATCTCGGCCAGCCTGATGTCGCGGGCGACAGAATTGCCCGGACCGATTCCGCTCGCCGCGACCAGCCTGCCGTCTTGCGCCAGGTGAAACAGGATGAAGGCGCCGTCGTCGAGGTCGCGGCGCACGACCTTGCTGCCCTCGTCCGACAGCCCAGATATCTGCAAGGTCAGGCCGTACTGATCCGACCAGAACCATGGCACAGCCGAGTGGGCCTCACCGGCGCCAAGCATGTTGCTGGCCGCAATCGCGCCCTGCTCCTGCGCGTTGCGCCAGGCCTCCAGCCGCACGCGCCGGCCGCCATAGACGGCAAGCGGAAACGAGCAGCAATCGCCGGCGGCAAAGATATCCGGATCGCTGGTGCGAAGCTCGGCATCGACGGCTATGCCGTTGTCGATCGTCAGGCCCGCTTCTGCGGCAAGTCCGGTCACCGGCACAGCGCCGATGCCGATCACCGCCAGGTCGGCGACGATGTCCTGCCCGCCGGCAAGCGCGATGCTCACCTCGGCGCCGTCATCGGCAATCGCGGCGATTGCGTCGCCGCACAGGATTTTGACGCCTTCGGCTTCATGCGCCTCGTGGACGATCTTGGCGATCTCGGCCGGCACGCCGCGCATCAGGATGCGCGGCTGCGCCTCGATGACGGTGACAACTGCGCCCAGTCTGCGTGCTGCGGCGGCGAGCTCAAGACCGATGAAGCCGCCGCCAATGATGGCGATGCGGTTTCCGGCGCGGAGATGGGCTCGAATTGCCAGCGCGTCGTTGAAGGTCCGGAGATAGGCACAACGCGGCCCGAGGCCCGGCATTGGCAGTCTGCGCGGCAGGGAACCGGTCGCCAGCAGCAATTTGTCGTATGGCAGCGCCGAGCCGTCCGACAGGCGCACGACATGAGCAGCGCGGTCGATCGCCACCGCCTGAACCGAATGGATATGCCTTATCGATCTCTCGGCCAGGATCTCATCGCTGGCGATCGCCTTGATCACCGGCGCATCGCCGGCCATCGCGTCCTTCGACAGCGGCGGCCGCTCATAGGGCAGATGCGGCTCGTCGCCTACCAGCGTCACCGGGCCATCATAGCCGAGATCGCGCAGCGCCAGGGCAGCCCGCCCGCCGCATTCGCCGGCGCCGATGATGAGCATTCCTTTCGCCATCACCGTCACCCGATCTGAATGAGGATTTTGCCGGCGTCGAGCTTGACCGGATAGGTCCTGAGATTGACGCAGACCGGCGCGCCCCTGGCTGCACCGGTCTTGTAATTGAAGCGGCCATTGTGCTTCGGGCATTCGATGATGTCGTCCATCACCAACCCGTCGGCCAGATGCACCTTCTCATGCGTGCAAAGGCCGTCCGTCGCGAAATATTCGTCGTCGGGACTGCGATAGATGGCGAAGGTGCGGCCGTCATGGTCGAACCGCATCACGTCCTCTTCGTCGATGTCATCGGCACCACAGGCCTCGACCCAGTCGCTCATTGGTCCTCCCGGGCAGAATTTTTCTTGGTCAACATGCCCCGGCACAGGCGCGCAAATCATTCGGCTGCTGCCGCGACGGCGTCGTTATCGTTGTGGAATTCCTCGCGATAAGGCTTGGCGGTCGGCGGCAGTTCGCGCTTGAGGAAATAGTCTTCATTGCGCAGCTGGCGCAGGAAGGCAGGCACCATCTCGCGATAGCCGGCCAGGATCGATGGCGTCGGCGCCGGCAGGTCGTGCTTGATCAGCTCATGCAGCCTCGGCAGCGCGTGGTAGGGCACCATCGGGAACATGTGGTGCTCGACGTGGTAGTTCATGTTCCAGTAGATGAAGCGGCTGATCGGGTTCATGTGGACCGTGCGGCTGTTGAGGCGATGGTCGATGACATTTTCGGCGAGGCCGCCGTGCTGCAGCAGGCCGGTCATGACATGATGCCAGGCGCCGTAAAGCCTGGGCAGACCGACCAGCATCAAGGGCAGGAACGAGCCGCCATAAAGCGCCAGCGCGATTGTCGCGGCATAGATCGCGGTCCAGATGCGGGCAATGCGGATCGCCTTTGGCTGCTCCTGCTCGGGAATGAAGGTCTTTTCCGCCGGGCTGATGATACCGGCCGCGTTGCGCACCATGTCGGCCATGGCATGCCAGGCATCGACAATGCCGAAGAAATTGAGCACGACGCGCAACAGGTCCGGCGGGCGCATCACCGCGATCTCCGGATCGCGGCCAACGATGACCGTGTCAGTGTGATGCCGTGTATGGCTCCAGCGCCAGGTCACCGGGTTGCGCATGATCATGAAGCAGGCGATCTGATAGACCGCATCATTCATCCACTGCGTCCTGAAGGCGGTGCCGTGGCCGCATTCGTGCCAGCGTGAATCAGTGGAAGAGCCGTAGAGCACGCCATAGACGAAGAAGAACGGCACGCACCACAATGTGCCCCAGAACCAGGCGCCGCCGGCGCCGCTCACGACCAGGGCGGAGAGCCAGATGATGGTGTCGCGGATCGCCGGCCCATCGGAGCGCTGCATCAGCTCCTTCATCTGCTTGCGGGGCACGTCGGTATGATACCATTCGGCCGCCGCCAGGCCGGTCTCGACGGCGCGTTTCGCGTCGCGGCCGAGCAGGCTGTAGTCTCGCCGGGACGGCATTGCGGATAGTGTCGCTTCCATTGAGGCTGCCTCCGTCGGCATCCGTCGGAACGGGTGCCTCTGCCACAGGTGCTTATGCCCTAAAATAACGCCAAGCCGTGATAGGCTCAACATCATGAAGATAGTTTCTATCATTTCCCATCAGAATGATGTATAGCCTATGCCAGGCAATCAGGCAGGAAGCGTATGGCAAAACGGCCGACCATCACCGATCTGGCGCGTATTTCGGGGGTCAGCGTCGCCACCGTCGATCGGGTGCTGAACAATCGCCTGCCGGTGCGCGAGGAAACCGCGCGCCGCGTCTATGAGGCCGCCACCAGCATCGGCTACCACGCCGCCGGGCTGATCAAGCAGCGGATGCGCCAGGAACTGCCGGAATACCGGCTCGGCTTTCTGCTGCTGAGGGGCAATGATGTTTTCTACAGCGATTTCGCCCGCGAGATCGAACTGGCTGTTTCGCAATCGCAGCGCTTCCGCGGCGTCGCAACCATCGATTTCGCCAGTTCGCTGGCCCCCGACGAGACCGCCGCGCAGATGCGCAAGCTGGCGGCGAAATCCAGGGCAGTCGCCCTTGTCGGTCCGGACCATCCGACGCTGACGGCAGCCGTCGAGACCCTGAAGGCGAGGGGGCAACCCGTCTTCTCCCTGCTATCCGACTTTGCAGCCGGCATCCGCGAGGGCTATGTCGGCCTCGACAACCGCAAGGTCGGTCGTACCGCGGCCTGGATGATCGCCAGAGCGGCGAGAAAGCCCGGCAAGGTCGCCCTTTTCGTCGGCAGCCATCGCTTCCATGGCCATGAGCTGCGCGAGATCGGCTTCAGATCGTTTTTCCGCGAGCATGCGCCGGAATTCACGGTGATGGAGACGCTGGTCAACCTGGAAGCCAACCAGGTGACCCATGATGCAATGATCGATCTTCTGGCGCGGTACCCGGATCTGGCCGGCTGCTATGTCGCTGGCGGCGGCATGGAAGGCGCGGTTTCCGCGCTAAGGGCGGCCAGGCCGGCAAACATGCCAGTGGTCGTCTGCAACGAGATCAACGCCGAATCGCGCGCGGCGCTCGCCGACAACATCCTGACCATGGTGATTTCGACGCCGCTGGCAGCACTATGCCGCGAACTTGTCGGGCTGATGGTGCATGCCATCGAGGCAGGCGCCGCCAATGCGCCGGGCCAGACCTTCCTGCCCTTCGACATCTATCTGCCGGAAAACATCTAGGCTCGGGCAGAAGATCTGGGCTCAGCCAAGACATCCTGTTTAGATCGGGACGTCGGCAGTGATGTGAACCATCAGCCTGATGGATTCTTGCAGAAGGTTTGCCGACCCTCAGCCGCGTTGTCCGAAAAAACCGGCAGCCGCTTTCGGAATCTCCTTGACGCCCGCCAGTAGAATGGAATAAATATTTCACCAACTAGGTATTTTGGTTCTTTCGTTCCGGAACATCTGTTTCAACGGAGGGCTTGGCGTTCCAGCCAACGCGGAAATCGCCATCGGAAAACGGAGAAGCAATCGGGAGAGATTCCCTGGGAGATCGGGGATTCCGGGTAGATCGGTGCAGCCGGACACCAATTCTGTGGAGGAGAAATAGAATGAAAAAGCTGCTGTTGGGCGCCGCATTCCTGGCGCTGATGAGCTCGTCCGCCCTCGCTGCCAAAATCGGCGTGTCGATGGCGCTGTTCGACGACAATTTTCTCACCGTGCTGCGCAACGGCATGATTGAGCAGGCCAAAGGCATGGAAGGCGTCGAACTGCAGGTCGAGGACGCGCAGAACGACGTCGCCAAGCAACTCGACCAGATCAAGAACTTCGTCGCCTCGGGCGTCGACGCGATTGTCGTCAATCCAGTCGACACCTCGGCCACCCAGGCAATGTCGGATGCCGCCGCTGCGGCCAACGTTCCGCTGGTCTATGTCAACCGCGAGCCGGTCAATGTCGACACGCTGCCGGACAACCAGGCTTTCGTTGCCTCGAACGAGGTTGAGTCAGGCACTCTCGAGACCCAGGAAGTCTGCCGGCTGTTCAAGGAAGCCGGCAAGACCGAGGCCAATGTCTATGTGATCATGGGCGAACTGTCGAACCAGGCCGCGGTGCAGCGCACCAAGGACATTGACGATGTGATCGCCACTCCCGAATGCAGCTTCATCAAGATCATCGACAAGCAGACGTCGAACTGGAAACGCGAGGAAGCACAGAACCTGATGACCAACTGGCTGTCGACCGGCGCGCCGTTCGATGGCGTGATCGCCAACAATGACGAGAGCGCCATCGGCGCCATCCAGGCCATGAAAGCTGCCAACATCGACATGAAGTCGGTTGTCGTCGGCGGTGTGGACGCCACCCAGGACGCGCTTGCCGCGATGCAGGCGGGCGATCTCGACGTCACCGTGTTCCAGGACGCGGCCGGCCAAGGCGCCGGGGCGCTGGACGCGGCGCTCAAGCTTTCCAAGGGCGAGGCGGTTGAGCAGAAGGTCTACATCCCCTTCCAGCTGGTCACGCCGGCAAACATCGACAAGTTCCTGCAGAAGAATTGAGCAGAGGAGCGTTCTCGATAGGAGCGGCGCGGCAGAGGATCGGACCGGTTTTTGGAAATCCGACGCTTTAAGAACAAAAAGCAGCGCCGCTCCCTCTTTTCCCTCATCGCCGAAACAAGCGGCGGGAGGGCGACTGCAGCTGATGGAGGAAGCAAAAGTTGACACAGACAACCCATGGCGTCGGTGGACTGAGCTATGATGCGAAAAAGCGGACATGGCCTGCCGAATTCAACGTTTTCCTGGCGCTCATCATCCTGGTCGGCGCCTTCGAGCTGATAGGCCGCGTCTTTCTTGGCGACAGCTTCCTGTTCAACACCCGCGCCAACGTCGATACGATCTTCAACGAGGCGCGCCTGCAGATCATCATCCTGCAGGTGTCGATCGTCGGCATCATCGCCATCGGCGTGACGCAGGTGATCATTTCCGGCGGCATCGACCTCTCCTCTGGTTCGATCGTCGGCGCCACGGCGATGATCGCCATGAGCTTCGCCCAGGTGGCGACGGTCAACGGCAACCCGAACCCCAAGGCGATGTTCATCGAGCAGGGCTGGACCGACCTGCCGGTGATCGTGCCGGTGCTTGTCGCGATCGGCTGCGGCCTGCTGGCTGGCCTGATCAACGGCACGCTGGTCGCCTATACCCGCATTCCGCCGTTCATCGCCACGCTCGGCATGATGGTCACCGCGCGCGGTGTCGCCAAATGGTGGTCCAAGGGGCAGCCGATCTCGTTTCCCACCGAGAGTTTCGCCGCCATCGGCAAGGGGCTGATGCCGGTCATCATCTTCATATCGCTGGCGATTTTGTTCCAGCTGATCCTGTCATACACCAGATACGGCAAGCACTGTTATGCCATCGGCTCCAACGAGGACGCCGCGCGCATGTCCGGCATAAATGTCAAGAACCACAAGATCCTCGTCTTCGTCATTGCCGGTATCCTCGCCGCGCTAGCCGCCGTGGTGCTGAGCTCCAAGAACCTCACTGCTCAGGCCGGCATGGGCGTGATGTACGAACTGGACGCGATCGCCATGGCGGTCATCGGCGGCGTCTCGCTGTCGGGCGGCCGCGGTTCGATCATCGGCACGGTGATCGGTGCGCTGATCTTCGGCGTCATCATCTCCGGCTTCACCTTCCTGCGCCTCGACGCCTACTACCAGGAGATGGTCAAGGGCGTGATCATCATCGGCGCAGTCGTTCTCGACCAGTGGCGCCAGCGCCTGCGGGCAATGAGGGCTTGACCATGTCAGACATCGTCCTGAAGACCGAAAACCTGACCAAATACTATGGCGGCGTGCATGCGCTCGAAAGCGCGAATTTCGAACTGCGCAAGGGCGAGCATGTCGCCATCATGGGTGACAATGGCGCCGGAAAATCGACCTTCGTGCGCCAGATCACCGCCGTCGAGCAGCGCACCAGCGGCAAGATCTGGTTCGACGGCAAGGAAGTCAACTTCGCCGGACCGATCGCGGCGCGCGAGGCGGGCATCGAGACCGTGTTCCAGAACCTGGCGCTTGCCGACGATCTCGACGTGCCGTCGAACCTGTTTCTCGGCCGCGAAAAGGTGCTGTTCAATCTCGGGCCTTTCTCGATCCTCGATCGCAAGTTCATGCGCAAGGCGACCGAGGCAGCGCTGATCCGCACGGCGGTGAAGATTCCCAATCTTTCCAACACCATCCGCCACATGTCGGGCGGCCAGCGCCAGTGCGTGGCAATCGCCAGAACCGCGACTTTCGCATCCAAGCTCATCATCATGGATGAGCCGACGGCTGCACTTGGTGTGCAGGAGACGACGCAGGTAGAAAACATCATCCGCACG
The DNA here is from genome assembly GCF_055811635.1 of Mesorhizobium sp. WSM4806. Classification (NCBI taxonomy): domain Bacteria; kingdom Pseudomonadati; phylum Pseudomonadota; class Alphaproteobacteria; order Hyphomicrobiales; family Phyllobacteriaceae; genus Mesorhizobium; species Mesorhizobium sp. WSM4806. The sequence goes on from NZ_JBVVQZ010000019.1 coordinate 124,859, forward strand.
CTGAAAGCCAATGGCGAGCCGCTGATCCTGATCAGCCACAACATGCGCCAGGTGTTCGACCTGGTCGACCGCATCGTCGTGTTCCGGCGCGGCCGCATCGTCGCCAACCTGCGCAAGCATGACACCGACGGCAACGACATCGTCTCATACATCACCGGCGCCAAAACCGGGGAGGCGGAACTTGCGGCTTAGGGCGGATGCGCGGCGGGTCATCGGCCCGTCGCCGATCAGCTGCAGTAAGAAAATCTACTGCGCCTTGCCCTGAACGGTTCAGTAAAGACGCACTTCCATTTCGAACCATCCCAAAGGAAATTTCCATGTCTCTCCGCTTCGCTCTTCTCGGTGCCGGCCGCATCGGCAAGGTCCACGCCCGCGCCGTCGGTTCCAATCCGCAGGCCAGGCTGGTCGCAGTTGCCGATGCCTTCGAGAAGGCGGCGACCGATCTGGCGTCGGCCTATGGCGCGGAAGTGCGCAGCATCGACGCCATCGAAAAAGCCGGGGATATCGATGCGGTCATTATCTGCACGCCGACCGACACCCATGCCGATCTGATCGAGCGGTTCGCCAAGGCCGGCAAGGCGATCTTCTGTGAGAAGCCGATCGACCTCGACGCCGGCCGAGTGGAAGAATGCCTGGCCGTGGTCGACAAGGCCGGCGCCACTTTGATGGTCGGCTTCAACCGCCGCTTCGATCCGCATTTCGCCGCCGTGCGCAAGGCGATCGACGACGGCGCCATCGGCACGGTCGAGATGGTGACCATCACCTCGCGCGATCCCGGCCCGCCGCCGCTCGACTACATCGGCCGCTCGGGCGGCATCTTCCGCGACATGACCATCCATGATTTCGACATGGCGCGCTTCCTGCTCGGCGAGGAGCCGGTGGCGGTCAGCGCCCACGCCTCGGTGCTGGTCGACAAAAAGATCGGCGAGGCCGGCGACTTCGACAGCGTCAGCGTCATCCTCGAAACCGCCTCCGGCAAGCAGTGCATCATCTCCAATTCGCGACGCGCCACCTATGGCTACGACCAGCGCATCGAGGTGCATGGCTCGAAAGGCATGGTTGCGGCCGAGAACCAGCGGCCGGTGTCGATCGAGCTGGCCAATGAAAAGGGCTATACGCGCCCGCCGCTGCACGACTTCTTCATGACCCGCTACCTCGACGCCTATGCCAACGAGATCGCCGCCTTCATCGCGGCGGCGACGTCGGGCAACAAGGCGGCGCCGAGCGGTGGGGACGGGCTCGTCGCGCTGCGGCTGGCGGACGCGGCGCTGAAATCGGCGACGGAAGGCAAGGCCGTCCGCCTCGACAAGACAGTCTGACCATCAAGCACAGGAGCAAGGCGATGAACGGTTCCGCCGGTCGAAATTCACAAACACGCGCCATCGTCACCGGCGGCGCGCAAGGCATCGGCTTCGCCGTCGCCGAGGCGCTGGCCGACGAGGGCTGCCGCGCCCTGGCGCTGGTCGGCCGTTCCAGGGAGAAGGGCGACAAGGCGGTCGCCGCACTTGCGAAAGACGGCGTCGAGGCCATTTTCATCAGCGCCGACGTCTCGGTGGTGGCCGATTGCAAGCGGGTCGTCGAAACCGCGATCGCTCATTTCGGCACCGTCAATGCGCTGGTCAACGCCGCCGCCACCTCGGCCCGCGGCTCACTGGTTGAGACCTCCGAGGATCTTTTTGACCAGATCTTCCAGACCAATGTGCGCGGCCCCTTCTTCCTGATGCAGGGTGTGGTGGCGCATCTGCTCGACCGCAAGGCGCTTGGCTCGATCGTCAACGTGCTTTCGATGTCGGCGCATTGCGGCCAGTCGTTCCTGGCGCCCTACTCGTCGAGCAAGGGCGCACTGGCGACGCTGACCAAGAATGTCGCCAATGCCTATCGCAGCAATCGCATCCGCTGCAACGCCGTGCTGCCCGGCTGGATGGATACCGAGGGCGAGGCGATCGTGCAGAAGAAATGGCACGACGCGCCGGACGACTGGCTGGAAAAGGCCGAGGCAGCGCAGCCGATGGGCCAGTTGGTGAAGCCGGCGCAGCTTGCCCGGCTGATCAGCTATATGATCAGCTCGCAGTCCGGCGTCATGACCGGCTCGCTGGTCGACTACGACCAAACCATTGCAGGGTCTTCGCCGGAATAGCGTCATCTGAGTAGCGTCATCTGAACGTGACAAGCACCCTGGCTTCGGCTATAGGGCTGGCATGATCCACCTGACCGCCTCGTTCTGGTACTTTAGCTACGGCAGCTCGCTGGCGGCGGGAGGATTGCGCTCGATCTGAAGATTGCAGCAACAACATCCGAACAGCCGCCAGACCTGGCGGCTTTTTTGTTTCAGCCGGCAGGTCTCCCAACCAGGAGCAGAAAGCCGTGTTGACCACCACAGATGATCTTCGGGTCAAGGAAATCCGAGAGCTGAGTACGCCGGACGACGTGATGCGGGAGATACCGCGCACGCTGACGGCGACGCGCACCGTTGCTGCGTCACGCAACGCTATCCATGCCGTGCTGACCGGCGCCGACGATCGGCTGGTCGTCGTCGTCGGCCCCTGTTCGATCCACGACCCGATCGCTGCCGTCGACTATGCCAGCCGGCTGGTGGCGCTGCGCGAGAGCCTGTCGGACCGGCTGGAGATCGTGATGCGCGTGTATTTCGAGAAACCGCGCACGACCGTCGGCTGGAAGGGCCTGATCAACGATCCCGACCTCGACGGCAGCTTCAACATCGACAAAGGCCTGCGGATGGCCCGCAACGTGCTCTCCGCGGTCAACAATCTTGGCCTTCCGGCGGCGACCGAATTCCTCGACATGGCCACCCCGCAATACATTGCCGACCTCGTCGCCTGGGGCGCGATCGGCGCGCGCACGACGGAGAGCCAGATCCATCGCGAACTCGCATCCGGCCTGTCCTGCCCGGTCGGCTTCAAGAACGGCACCGACGGCAATTTGCGGATCGCCGCCGAGGCGGTGAAGTCCGCCGCCCAGCCGCATCATTTCATGGCGGTGACGAAGGGCGGGCGCAGCGCCATCGCGACGACCACCGGCAATGAGGACTGCCACGTCATCCTTCGCGGCGGCATTCAGCCCAATTATGACGCGGCAAGCGTCGCCGCCGCCAGTGCGGAACTCGCCCGGATCGGTGTCGCGCCACGGTTGATGATCGATGTCAGCCACGCCAACAGCAACAAGAAGCCCGAGAACCAGCCGAAGGTCGCCGCCGACGTGGCGGGCCAGGTCGCGGCAGGCGACGAGCGCATCATCGGCGTCATGATCGAGAGCAATCTCGTCGCCGGCCGGCAGGAAGTCACGCCCGGCAAGCCGCTCATCTATGGCAAGAGCATCACCGATGGCTGCATCGACTGGGCGACCACCGAGACGGTGCTGTACGGCCTTGCCGACGCCGTCGAGCAGCGCCGATCGGCGCGACGCGCCCTGGTCGCCAGCCGTCCAGGCGCCGCTTGAGACAGCTGACGCCGTTGGCCGCGAAAGCGCGGCCGGCGGCCGGCTGGAAGCAGCCTCTACCGCACCGCCACCCAGCGCTGCTCCTCGAACGAGCGCGCCATTGCGTGCACCGTGCGCTCGATCTCAAGGCCTTCGTCGAAATCGATGATGCGCGCCGGCTTGCCGGCCAGCCTGGTCAGCAGCTCGCGGCATTCGATGATCTTGAGGTCGTTGAAACCGAGACCGTGGCCGGGCGCCGGCAGGAAGGCGTCGTAGGGCTTGTGGTGCGGCGCCACCAGGATGGTGCGATAGCCTTGCTCGGTCGGGCGGTCGGCTGTCAGGTAAAGCTGGAACTCGTTCATCCGCTCCTGGTCGTACAGGATCGAGCCCTTCGAGCCGAAGATCTGGATGGCGATCCGGCCCTTGCGGCCCCAGGCCGAACGGTTGACCAGCAGCGTGCCGGCAATGCCGTTTTCGAGATGCATCAGCACGCTGGCGATGTCGTAGGTCTCGACCGCGCGGCGCCCGCCTGATGCGACGCGGCGATCGGCATAGGGTTTCGCCATGTCGCACATGACGCGGGCGACGCGGCCGAACAGCACCGAGACCAGCGACAGCGGATGCACGGCGAAATCGTCGAGGGCGCCGTAACCGGACGCCGCCTCGTGCTTCCAGAAGAACAGCGCCTCCGGGTCGGCCATGAAATCCTCGTCCATCTCGATGCGCAGATGATTGATTTCACCGATGATCTTTTCGTCGAGCAGCGCACCGATATGGCGGATGACCGGATTCTGGATGTAGTTGTAGCCGAGCGCGGCCACCTTGCCGGACTTTTTGGCCGCGGCCGCCATGGCTTGCGCCTCGGAAAAACTCGGCGCCATCGGTTTTTCGCACCACAGATGCTTGCCGGCTTCGAGGATGGCGATGGCCATCTCCGGGTGGAACTGGTTCGGCGTGGTCAGCGAGACGATATCGACGTCCGGGTCATCGACGACGGCGCGCCAGTCGCCGGAGCCCTTGGCGAAGCCGAACTCGGCCGCCCGGCGCTTGGCAAGGTCGTCATCGACCTCGCCGAGATGGACCAGCCTTGGCTTGGCCACGTCGGGAAAGACGGTGCCGACCGCGTTCCAGGCAATGGAATGGCACTTGCCCATGAACCCCGTGCCGATAAGACCGACTCCGACCATTTCCTTGTCTCCGCTGCCAGAAAGGTTGTGTGGATGAATTAGTCCATTTTTTCCAGAAATGGAACGCATGGCTCATTTTTTATGGCCTTCTTGCACAGGCTCGCTATGATGGGGCATCACACGGCATCGACTGATGGACCTGGGCGGAGCGACTATGGACGAACGGGTGCCCCGCGATTTCGAGACGCTGCGTACGACGATCCTGGAACGGCGCCAGAGCCTGCCCAAGCGCATCGCGCAGATCGCCGCCTATGCGCTCGACAATCCCGACGATATTGCCTTCGGCACCGCCGCCAGCATCGCCGCCTCCGCCGGCGTCCAGCCTTCGACCTTGATCCGCTTCGCCCAGCAGCTCGGCTTCGACGGCTTCACCAGCCTGCAACTGGTGTTTCGTGAGCGCCTGCGCGAGCGCAATTCGTCTTATGATGAAAGGCTGGCGGCATTGCGCGCCAAGGCCGAGGAAGGCGCCGGTCACCGGGCGATTTTCGACGGCTTCGTCGCCGCGGCGAGCACCTCGCTCAACGATATTTCAGACAGGTTGAACGAAGACCATTTCGAAGCTGCCATCGCCTTGCTGGCGAAGGCGGAGACGATTTATGTGCTGGCCAAGCGCCGCTCCTATCCGGTCGCCTCCTACATCGCCTATGCGCTGGGCAAGCTCAAGATCCGCAACCAGCTGATCGAATCAGCCGCCGGCCTCAACGCCGAGATGATCAGCTTTGCCTCGCCCAGGGATGCCGTCATCGCCATCAGTTTCTCGCCTTATGCCCCGGCGACCATTGAGGAGGCGCGCGTCATCTCGGAGCAAGGCGTTCCGATCGTAGCGATCACCGACAGTTCCTTTTCCCCGCTCGCCCAGTTCGCCAGAGTCTGGTTCGAGGTCGCCGAGGCCGATTTCGCCGGCTTCCGCTCGCTGTCGGCAACGATGGCGCTGGCCATGGCGCTGACCGTCGCGGTTGGCGAGAAGCGCCGCGATGCAGGCCGCAAACGCAAGACCTAGGGACCACTTTTCAGCAAAGGAACGCTCGTTCCATCTTGACTATGGATTGGAATTATTATTTCATATTTCCGGCGCCACGCTGCCACTCGCGCGTGTTACCCAAACAATGTGTTACCAAGACAACAAGGCTGATGGGAGGTTCGAATGGGCGAAGCCGTGGACGCGAAACATGCGCCGCTCGACGTTATCACCATTGGCCGCGCCTCCGTCGACCTCTACGGCCAGCAGATCGGCTCGCGCCTGGAGGACATCACCTCCTTTGCCAAGTCGGTCGGCGGCTGTCCGGCCAACATTTCGGTCGGCACGGCGAGGCTCGGCCTGCGCTCGGCGCTGCTCACCCGCGTCGGCGACGAGCAGATGGGCCGCTTCATCCGCGAGCAGTTGACGCGCGAAGGGGTTTCGGTTGACGGCCTCAGGACCGATCCGGACCGGCTGACCGCGCTGGTGCTGCTGTCGGTCGAGGACGAGGGCGTGTCGCCGATGATCTTCTATCGCACCGACTGCGCCGACATGGCGCTTTCGGAAGACGACATCGACGAGGCGTTCATCACCTCGGCACGCGCCATCGTCGTCACCGGCACGCATTTTTCGCGGCCCAGCAGCGACGCCGCGCAGCGCAAGGCGATCCGTGCCATCAAGGCCACGGGCGGCAAGGTGGTGTTCGACATCGACTACCGCCCTAATCTGTGGGGCCTTGCCGGCCATGCCGAAGGCTTCGAGCGCTATGTGAAATCCGACCGGGTCTCCGCCCAGCTGAAGACAGTGCTGCCCGACTGCGACCTGATCGTCGGCACCGAAGAAGAGATCATGATCGCCTCCGGTGCCGATGATTGCCTGAATGCGTTGAAGACGATCCGCTCGCTGTCCAAGGCCACGATCGTCTTGAAGCGCGGCGCCATGGGCTGCATCGTCTATGACGGGCCGATCAGCGACGACCTCGAGGACGGCATCGTTGGCAAGGGTTTTCCGATCGAGGTCTACAACGTGCTCGGCGCCGGCGATGCCTTCATGTCGGGTTTTTTGCGCGGCTGGCTCGGCGAGGAGAGCCTGGAGACGGCAGCGACCTGGGCCAACGCCTGCGGCGCCTTCGCCGTGTCGCGGCTGCTCTGTGCGCCGGAATACCCGACCTTCGAGGAATTGCAGTTCTTCCTGAAGAACGGCAGCAGGCATCTGGCGCTGCGCAAGGACGAGGCGATCAACCATATCCATTGGGCGACGACGCGCCGGCGCGACATTCCATCGCTGATGGCGCTGGCCTGCGATCACCGTATCCAGCTTGACGATGTTGCCGCGAAGACAGGCGCCGACCCGTCGCGCATCCATGATTTCAAGGTGCTGACGGTCAAGGCGGCGGCAAAGATTGCCGCCGGCCGCGCCGGCTACGGCATGCTGCTCGACGAAAAATACGGCCGCGAGGCGATGTTCGAATTCGCCCGCCATCCTTTCGCCTGGCTTGGCCGGCCAGTCGAATTGCCCGGATCGCGGCCGCTTCGTTTCGAATTCTCTCAGGATATCGGCTCGCAACTGATCGAGTGGCCGGTCGACCATTGCATCAAGTGCCTGTGCTTCTACCACCCCGACGACCCGGAGGCGCTGAAGACCGAGCAGCAGCAGAAGCTCAAAAGCCTGTTCGGGGCCGCGCGGAAAGTAGGCAGAGAACTTCTCATCGAGATCATCGCCGGCAAGCACGGCGAGCTCGACGACACGACGATCCCGCGGGCGCTGCAGGAACTCTATGCGCTTGATATCAAGCCCGACTGGTGGAAGCTTGAACCGCAGGCCTCAGCCGGGGCCTGGGCGAAGATCGAAGCGGTGATCCTGAAGAACGATCCGTGGTGCCGCGGGGTTGTGCTGCTCGGCCTCGAAGCGCCGCCGGACGAACTGGAAGCGGCCTTTGCCGCCACCGCCAAGGCGCCCATCGTCAAGGGCTTCGCCGTCGGTCGCACCATCTTCATCAACGCGGCCGAACAATGGCTTGCCGGCAAGATGTCGGACGAGGAGGCGGTGGCCGACATGGCGTCGCGCTTCGAGAGGCTGACCGAGGCATGGCTTGCCGCGCGCGGCCGCAAAGCAGCATAAGAAGGCGCGGCATAAGGACTGCGGAGGAAAACAACATGACCAAGACAATCCGCCTGACGATGGCGCAGGCGCTGACCCGCTTTCTCGGCTGCCAGATGACCGAGATCGACGGCAGGAAAATGCCGATCTTCGGCGGCGTCTGGGCGATCTTCGGCCACGGCAATGTCGCCGGCATCGGCGAGGCGCTTTATCAGGTGCGCGACGAATTGCCGACGTTTCGCGCCCACAACGAACAGGCCATGGCGCATGCGGCGATCGCCTATGCCAAGGCCAATTTCCGTCGCCGGTTCATGGCGGCAACCAGTTCGATCGGCCCCGGCGCGCTCAACATGGTGACGGCGGCGGCACTTGCGCATGTAAACAGGTTGCCCGTCCTGTTTCTCCCCGGCGACGTCTTCGCCAATCGTATCCCCGATCCCGTGCTGCAACAGGCAGAGGATTTTTCCGACGGAACGGCGACGGTCAACGACTGCTTCCGCCCGGTGTCGCGCTATTTCGACCGCATCACCCGGCCCGAGCAGATCATCCCGGCGCTCAACCGTGCCATGCAGGTGCTGACCGATCCGGCCGAATGCGGACCGGTGACCTTGGCGCTCTGCCAGGACGTGCAGGCTGAGGCCTTTGATTACCCCGAGAGCTTCTTTGCCGAACGGGTCTGGCATCAGCGCCGGCCGCGTCCGGACCGTGGGGAATTGGCGGCCGCGGTGGCGGCGCTGAAGGCCGCAACAAAGCCCTTGGTGATTGCCGGCGGCGGCGTGCTTTATTCGCAGGCTTCCGGCGAACTGGCGAAGCTGGCGCAAGGCGCCGGCATCCCGGTCTGCGAGACGCAGGGCGGCAAATCCTCGCTGCCGGACGATCATCCGCTCAACATGGCGGCGGTCGGCGTCACCGGCACTTCGGCGGCCAACCGGCTGGCTGAAGAAGCCGATGTCGTGCTTGCCGTCGGCACCAGGCTGCAGGATTTCACCACCGGCTCGTGGGCGCTGTTCAAGAATTCCGGCAAGACCATCATCGGGCTGAACGTCCAGCCTTTCGACGCGGGCAAGCACCAGGCGTTGCCGCTGGTCGCCGATGCGGCGGAAGGGCTGGCCGAACTCGGCGCGGCGCTGAATGGCTGGCAGGCGCCGGCTGCCTGGACCGATAATGCGGCCAGCGGGAAGAAAGAATGGCAGGCCGAAGCCGGCAAGGTGACGGCCTCGACCAATGCCGCCTACCCGTCGGACGCGCAGGTGATCGGCGCCGTGCAGCGCGCCATGGGCTCCGACGTGATATTGCTTCATGCCGCCGGCGGCCTGCCCGGCGAATTGCACAAGCTCTGGCAGGCGGGCGCGCCCGGCTCCTACCACGCCGAATACGGCTTCTCGACCATGGGCTACGAGATCGCTGGCGGGCTCGGCGTCAAGATGGCGAAGCCCGACGAAGAGGTCGTCGTCATGATCGGCGACGGCTCCTATCTGATGCTCAATTCCGAGATCGCAACCTCGGTCATGCTCGGCCTCAAGCTGACCATCGTGCTGCTCGACAACAGGGGCTATGGCTGCATCAACCGGCTGCAGATGGCAACCGGCGGCGCCAATTTCAACAATCTGCTGAAGGACGCCCGCCACGAGATTATGCCCGACATCGACTTCGCCGCGCATGCGGCAAGCCTCGGCGCCATCGCCGAGAAAGTTTCGTCGATCGCCGGGTTGGAAACGGCGCTGGCAAAAGCGAAAGACAATAGCAAGACGACGGTACTGGTCATCAACACCGACCCACTGGTGTCGACCGATGTCGGCGGCCATTGGTGGGATGTCGCCGTGCCGGAAGTTTCTTCGCGGCCGCAGGTCAATGCCGCACGCAAAGCCTATGAAGAAAAGCGGCGGATGCAGAGTGTTGGTGATTGATGTCGGCGAATGAAAATTGAACGAACTGACATTGGAGTGACGACTTGAAAGCCAAACTGGGCATGTCCCCCATTGCATGGTGGAACGACGATCTTGCGGAACTCAGCGATGACGTGTCGCTGGAGGAATGCTTGGCGCAGTCGCGCTCGGCGGGCTTCACCGGCATGGAAATGGGCCGCCGTTTTCCCAGTGATCCGAAAATCATGCTGCCGATCCTGAAGAAGGCCGACGTGACGCTCTGCGGCGGCTGGTTCTCCGGTACTCTGGTCGACGAAGACATGGCCAGGAATAAGGATCGCATCCAGCCGATGATTGATCTGTTCAAGGCGGTGGACGCGCCCTGCATCGTCTATGGCGAGGTCGGCCGCTCCATCCAGGGTGACCGCTCAAAGCCGCTCGCCACCAAGCCGAGGCTTTCGGACGACGAGATGAAGGCCTATGCGAGGCGCCTCACCCAATTCGGCGAATGGTGCGCCGAGCAAGGCATGCCGCTCTCCTATCACCATCATATGGCGGCGGTCGTCGAGACCGAGCCGGAGCTCGACGCCTTCATGCGTCATTCGGGAGAAGGCATTCCACTGCTGCTCGATGCCGGCCATCTGGCTTTTGCCGGCGGTGACGTGCTGCGCGCCATCGACAATCATCACCGGCGCATCAACCATGTCCATGTCAAGGACGTGCGCATGGACGTCATCGAAAAACTCGATCGCCAGAAGCAATCCTTCCTCGATGCCGTAGCGCTCGGCGCCTTCACGGTGCCGGGCGACGGGTCGCTGGATTTTGGTGCCATTGTGGAAAGGCTGGCGAACTACGGCTATGAAGGCTGGTTCGTGGTCGAGGCTGAGCAGGACCCGAAGAAGAATCCGCCGCTCAAGATGGCGCAAGTCGGCTATAAGGAGTTGATGCGGGTGATGACGGCCGCCGGCTATACGGTGGAAACACAGGGCTTCCCCAATGCTTGAGCGAGTCTATTCCCGGCGACGGGGCGATCCGATGCGGGGGCTGATCCGATGAAGGACTCCGAGCATCCGTTCTTCCGGCCGCTGTGGCGGCGCGTTGCCATCGTCGCCGTCTGCCTGGTCTGGGCCGTGGTCGAGTTTGCCACCGGCGCGCCGTTCTGGGGCACGATCGCGCTCGGCTTCGCCGGCTATGCCGTCTGGCAGTTCTTCTATCTCTACAAGCCGGCCGACGGCGGCAAGGGTTCGGCCGACACCGAACCAAAGGAATGAGCCAAGATGTCGAAACTGCTCGTCAAAGCCGATAAGGGCCATGGCCGCGTCGCCCATGTGACGCCGCAAAACGCCGGCTGGACCTATGTCGGTTTCGATCTGCATCGATTGCGGCCCGGCGAGACCGTCTCCGGACAAACCGCGAGCCGTGAAGTCTGCCTGGTGTTCGTCACCGGCAAGGGCAAGGCCAAGGCTGGCGGCAACGATCTCGGCCTGCTCGGCGAACGCATGTCGCCCTTCGAAGGCAAGCCGTGGTCGATCTATGTGCCGCAGGGCTCTGACTGGTCGGTGACCGCCGACACCCGTCTCGAACTCGCGGTCTGCTCGGCGCCGGGGCTCGGCGGCGGCCTGCCGGTCCGCGTCATTGCGCCAAAAGATCTCGGCCAGGAGGTTCGCGGCAAGGGCACCAACACGCGCTATGTCACCAACATCCTGCCGGAAGGCAAGCCGGCCGATTCATTGCTGGTGGTCGAGGTCATCACGCCCGGCGGTCACACATCGAGCTATCCGCCGCACAAGCATGACCAGGACAATCTGCCGGCCGAATCCTATCTCGAGGAGACCTATTACCACCGCCTCAATCCGCCGCAGGGCTTTGCCTTCCAGCGCATCTACACCGATGCCGACCGGAACGGCGCTCGTTCGCTCGACGAGGCGATGGCGATCGAGGACGGCGACGTTGTGCTGGTGCCCAAGGGCTATCACCCTTGCGCCGCCTGCCATGGCTACGACCTCTACTACCTCAACGTCATGGCCGGGCCGAAGCGGACGTGGAAATTCCACAACGCGCCCGAGCACGAATGGCTGATGAAGGCCTGAGGCGCTGCCCGTCCGGGTCGGCAACTGGCCCAAGGCGAAAAAAATCGTCGGCTAATGACCCGCCTGAACAAGTTTGTTATCAGGAGCGATCATCAGCTTCGTCATTTCGTCATGCAAATCGCCTATGGCAGCGGGAGTTGACGAGGACTTTCGATGCGCTACGCTATCTATTTCACCCCCCGGCAGGACGAACCGCTGGCGCGGATCGCCGCCAATTGGCTCGGCCGTGACCCGTTCGGCGCCGCCACGAGGCCGGTCGAGGCCGTGGGCGAACTGTCGGCGGCGGAAGTCGCCTTCCATACCGCTTCGGCGCGCCGCTACGGTTTTCATGCGACCCTGAAGGCGCCCTTCCGGCTGGCTTCGAACGAAACGGAAGCCGCGCTTCGCGCGGCACTGGACGATTTCGCCGAAACGACGCCGGTGGTGACGATCCCACGGCTGGTCGTCAGCCAGATCGACGGCTTCTTCGCGCTGGTGCCGGAAGGACCGCTGCCGGCGCTCAACCGCTTCGCCGACGACGTCGTGCGCGACTTCGACCGTTTTCGCGCGCCGCTGAGCGAGGCTGAGATCGAACGGCGCAGCCCTGACTCGCTGAAGCCGGCTGAATTCCGCAATCTCTGCCAGTGGGGTTACCCCTATGTCTTCGAGACCTTCCGTTTTCACATGACGCTGTCCGGCCGCGCCTCGTCACAGGAAGGCCCTCGTCTTCGCGCAGCAATCGACAGCCTGTTTGCGGGAGTCCTGCAACGGCCGGTGCCGGTGGACGCACTGACCCTGTTTGTCGAAACCGAACCTGGCGCCCCGTTCATGGTGCTCTCCCATCACGCGCTCGGGCGCCGCCCGGCGAGAAAAACCGCCTGAAATACAATTTATTTAATCGCTTTTGTGCGACGCCAACTCATCCCAATCGGTGATTCAATTGGCTGCAAAATGCTCCAAGGACTGCCTGAAATGACCGTCGAGACCGTTCTCAACAATGCCCGCATCGTGCTTGCCGACGAGATCGTCGAAGGCTCGATCGTGCTGCGCGACGGCTTGATCGCCGGGATCGATGCCGGCGCCGGCCGGAACGGCGAGGACATGGCCGGCGATTTCATCATTCCCGGGCTGGTCGAGCTTCATACCGACCACCTGGAGGGTCACTACGCGCCGCGGCCGAAGGTGCGCTGGAACCCGATCGCCGCCGTTCTCGCCCACGACGCACAGGTGGCGACCGCCGGCATCACCACCGTGCTCGATGCCTTGCGCGTCGGCATGGACGACGACGCCGACATGAATTCGGCCGACATGCGCAAGCTGGCCGATGCGATCGAGGACAGCGTCCAGCAGGACCGGCTGCGGGCCGACCATTTCATCCATCTGCGCTGCGAGGTTTCGGCGCCGGATTGCCTCGCAGCCTTCGCGCATTTTGACGGCGATGATAGGATCAAGCTGGCGTCGCTGATGGACCATGCACCGGGACAGCGTCAGTTCGTCGATTTGGAAACCTATGCCTACTACTACCAGCGCAAGCTGAAGCTGACGGATCGCGAATTCCAGCAATTTTGTGAGAAGCGGATGGCGGAGTCGGCGACGAATTCTGGGGCGAACCGCGCCTTCATCGCTGCTGCCTGCCATCAGCGCGGCATCGTGCTGGCCAGCCATGACGACGCCACGACCGGCCATGTCGACGAGGCGATCGAACAAGGCGTCCGCGTCGCCGAATTCCCGACCACCAAAGAGGCCGCAAAAGCTTCGAAGGCGGCAGGGCTCGGGGTACTGATGGGCGCCCCGAACGTCATGCGCGGCGCCTCGCATTCGGGCAATGTTTCAGCCCGGACACTCGCCGGCGAAGGCTTGCTCGACATATTGTCGTCCGACTACATCCCCTTCAGCCTGATCCAGTCGGCGTTTTTCCTCGGCGACGTTGTCGACGGCATCTCCCTGCCGCAGGCGGTGGCGATGGTTTCGAAGAACCCGGCCGAGGCAGTCGGCCTCGCCGACCGTGGTGTCATCGAGCAGGGCCGGCGCGCCGATCTGGTTCGCGTCCGTCTTGACGATCATGTCCCGGTTGTCCGCACGGTCTGGCGGCAGGGACGTCGGGTCGCGTGATGGTGTCGGCGTCGATCGAGCGTGAATTGTCCGCCGCGGCGTTTCCGATCCGCGACGGGGTGTTCGTCGCTGTCGTCGGGCCGAGCGGCGCCGGCAAGGACACGGTGATCGGCTATGCCCGGTCACTGTTTGCCGACGAGACCCGGTTGGAGTTCGTGCGCCGGGTCATCACCCGGCCGAGCGACACGGCAAGCGAGGATCACGACACGCTGGCCGATGCGGCCTTCGTCGAGGCTGAGGCGGACGGCGCCTTCGCCATCTCCTGGGAGGCGCATGGCTTGCGCTACGGCATCCCGGCTGAAGTCGACCGGTCGGTGGCCAATGGCCGCGTCGCCATCGCCAATGTCTCCCGCGCCATCATCCCGGCGCTGCGTGATCGCTATGCCAATCTGGCTGTCGTCGAGATCACCGCATCGCCGCAGATCCTGGCCGAACGACTGGCGATGCGCGGCCGCGAGTCGCGCGGCGAAGTGCTGGCGCGGCTGGCGCGCAGCGCCAATGTGGCGTTGTCCGGGCCAGGCGTCACCCCGATCGACAATAGCGGCCAGCGCGAGGCGGCCGGCGAGCGTTTTGTCGAAGTGCTGCGCAAGGCAATGGCCTTCTCCGACCGGTCGGGCACGATTTAAGCCGCCTCTTACCTTCTCCCTCTGTGGGAAAGGGAGAGGCGGAGCCGCTACTCCGCTGCCGCGCCGGCCGCGCCCTTGCGGGTTGCCTCCAGCATCAGCCGCCGCTCCCGGTACACGCCCCATTGCTGGTCGACCAGCACGCCGATCAAAATCACGCCGCCCATCACCGCGAAATTGAGCGAGGACGGGATGCCGAGCAGGTTGACGAGGTTTTGCAGTTCCTGCAGCAGAACCGTGCCTAGGATCACGCCGAGCAGCGAGCCTTCGCCGCCGCGCAGCGAGAAGCCGCCGAGCACGGCTGCGGCAATGGCGTAGAGTTCGTAGAACTGGCCGTGGCTGGCCGGCGAGATCGAGCGCGTGTACATGGCGAAATAGATCGCCGACAGCGCCGTCAGCACACCGCAGATGACATAGGCCGCCATGACGACGCGGCCGGTGCGGATGCCCGAATATTTCGCCGCCTCCTCGTTCTTGCCGATGGCGTAGAGGTAGCGGCCGAACACCGAACGGTGCAGCACCACCCACATCACGATGGCGATGACGATCAGCGCGATAAAGCTGTTCGGCACGCCATAGGATCGCCCGGCGGTCAGGAATTCGAGCTCCGGAAAGTTCTGTCCGAAGGCAAAGCCCGCCGTGCCGTCGGCTGTGTAGAACCGCGCCACGCCGCGATAGATCAACAGGCCGCACAGCGTCACCACGAAAGGCTGCAATTTGAGCCGCGTGATCAGCCAGCCATGTGCCAGCCCGATGATGCCGCCAAGCATCAGGATCAGCGGCAGTGCCACCGGCCATGCCATGCCGCGCGTGGCGATGAAATCGACGAACAGGACGCCGAGCAGCGCAACCACCGAGCCGACCGATAATTCGATGCCGCCGGTGATGATGACGAAGGCCTGGCCGATCGCCAGGATGCCGAACAGCCCGATCAGGTTCGATGTGTTGGCGAGGTTGATCGGCAGCAGGAAACGCGGGTTGATGATCGCCACCACCGCTCCGACCACAAGGATCAGGATCAGCAGGCCGAGATCTTTCTTGCTCATCGTCTTCTCCCCAATGCCTGCCTAAGCAGGTTCCGCAAAAGTGTTGCGCGGTTTTGCGACCGGAACCTGCACCAAACAAAAGCTATTTCGGCTGCTTGCCGACGGCCAGCAGCAGCACGTTTTCCTGGCTGAACTGTTCCTTGTCGAGAATGCCTGAGATCTGGCCCTCATGCATGACGGCGATGCGGTCGGAGACGCCGATCACCTCCTCCATGTCGCTCGATATCATCAGCACGGCGACGCCGGCATCGGCCAGCGCCCGCATCAGCCCGTAGATCTCCGCCTTGGCGCCGATGTCGATGCCGCGGGTCGGCTCGTCGAGGATCATCACCTTGGGGCTCATGGCCAGCCACTTGGCCAGCACCACCTTTTGCTGGTTGCCGCCCGACAGCGTGCCGGTGCGAGTCGCCACCGAGGGCGCCTTGATGCCGAGATTGCGTTTCTGCTTCTCGGCGGTGACGGCTTCGGCGCGGGCACAAACCAGGAATCGCCGGGCATGGGCCGGCAGATTGGGAAGCGAAATATTCTGGGCAATCGACAGGTCGAGCAGGATGCCGGTCAGCTTGCGATCCTCGGGGACGAGGAAGATCCCGTTGGCCACAGCGTCGGCCGCCGAACCAAGAGCCAGATCTTTTCCATCAAGCTGGAGCGCGCCGCCAAGGCTCTTCTCGATGCCGAAAAGCACGCGCGCCAGTTCCGTGCGGCCGGAGCCGACAAGACCCGCCAGGCCAAGGATTTCGCCGCGCCTGACGCCGAGATCGACAGGTCGGTCTGGATAGGCGCTGGTGCGAACGGCCTTGGCCGACAGTGCGACGGCGCCGGGCGGGCGGGCCGATTCTGCGGCCTTCTCCCGCTCCTTCAGCATGCGGCCGATCATCAGTTTGACCATAGAGTCGTGGTTGATGGCGTTCTTCGGCAGCGTGCCGGCAAGCATGCCGTCCCTCAGCACGACGACGCGATCGGCAACCCGCTCGACCTCGTGAAGGCGATGCGAGATGAAGATGACGCTGATGCCGTCGGCCTTCAACGCCTTGATGACATCGAGCAGCTTGTCGGTTTCGGCAAGGGGCAGGCTCGACGTCGGCTCGTCGAGGATGACCAGCCGCGCCTCGATCGACAGCGCCTTGGCGATTTCGACCATCTGCTGCTGGGCAAGCGACAGCGCCGATACCGGGGTGTCGGCCGAGAAATTGGCGCCCACACGTTTGAGCAGCGGCGCCGCCAGCATGCGCAGCCTGGTGCGGTCGACAAGCCTGAGCGGACCGGCGCGCAACGGCTCGCGGCCGAAAAAGATGTTGGCGGCAACGTCGAGGTTTTCGAACAGGTTGAGTTCCTGGTGGACGAAGGCGATGCCGGAACCGATGCTGGCCTCGACCGTCAGCCCGTCATGGGCGACGCCGTCGACGGTGATCGTGCCGGTGTCGGGTGTGGTCACGCCGCCGAGGATCTTCATCAGCGTCGACTTGCCGGCACCGTTTTCGCCGACGAGGCCGATAACCTCGCCAGGCCTGACCT
The DNA here is from genome assembly GCF_055811635.1 of Mesorhizobium sp. WSM4806. NCBI lineage: Bacteria > Pseudomonadati > Pseudomonadota > Alphaproteobacteria > Hyphomicrobiales > Phyllobacteriaceae > Mesorhizobium > Mesorhizobium sp. WSM4806. Next base: position 141,769 of record NZ_JBVVQZ010000019.1, read on the forward strand.
CCAGCGAAAACCCGTCCAGCGCGACCACGCCGGGATAGGTCTTGCGCACGGCCTCGAGACTGAGGAACGGGGCAATCGTGGATGCGCCGATGGATGCGTCGGAATAGTTCATCATGCCTGACAGCAGTTGGCGGGCCAGCCTCCCCGCAGATTGACGAGCCTGATCAGGCCCGTAAATAACAAGCGGAGCCAGTCACGCCAGCGTCGCGCTGCCCCTCACCCCTAACCCTCTCCCCGTAAAAAACGGAGGATTCGCCGGCGTTGCAACCACTGCCCTTCTCCCCGTTCTGCACGGGAAGAAGGGGATGAGGGGCCAGCGCCGACGACGCTCAGTTTCCGGACATCGCCTTCAGATTGGCGGCATAGGCGTCGACGTCGTCCTTGCCGATGATCTTGGTCGGGATGATGATCAAGCCGTTCTCCGGAATACCCGACTTGTCGCCCTCGAGATAGGCAGCCATCAGCTTCATGCCCTGGTAGGCCCACTCGAACGGCTGCTGCACGACGGTGGCGGCAACGGTGCCTTCCTTGACGCCGCCGAGCGTGATCGGATCGTCGTCGAAGCCGACGACCGTGATCTGGCCGAGCTTGCCGGCGTCGCGCAGCGCTTCATAGATGCGCGGGGTGTTGTAGGAATAGAAGCCGACCATGCAGGTGACGTCTGGGCTGGCGACCAGCGCGTCCTCGACGTTCTTCTTGGCGCGGGCCTGGTCGATGTCGTCGCCACGCACGTCGATCAGCTCGATCTTGGTGCCGGCGAGCCCTTCCTTCATGCCTTCGATGCGCTCCTTGGCATTGTCGGCGCCGAGCAGGCCGACGAAGCCGAGGCATTTGCCGCCGTCGGGCATCGCCTTCTTGGCGATCTCGGCCGCCTGCTTGCCGGCATCGATGTTGGACGAGCCGATATAGGCGATCCGCTTGGTCTGCGGCGCGTCGCTGTCGGTGGTGAACAGCGCCGTCTCCGAGGCGATCTTGTTGAGCCCGTCGGTCGAGGTCTTGGGATCGACGGCCGAAACCATGATCGCCTTGACGCCGGCCGTCACCAGATCATCCATCAGCCGCTGCTGGATGGCGACCGACGACTGTTCCGGATATTTGAGCTCGAGATTGTAGTTGGGCAATTCGGCCTGGGCCTTCTTGACGCCGGCTTCGGCCGCCTTCCAGAAATCGGAAGCGCCGTTGACGACGAAGGCCAGCGTCGGTTTGTCCTGGGCACCGGCGATCGCCGTGAAGGACAGACCGAGAGCCAGGGCCGCTGCGGCGACGGACACATTTCGTATCGCAGATTTCATGTTCAACCTCCCGTTTGATTCAGTCATTTTCGCTGATCTGAACTTTGTCGAATGCGGCTTGGACGCCCTCCTCCTCAAGGGTGCTGGCAGCGAAAGAACGGCGCCATCCCAGCCGCGATTTTGGACTTTAGAGACTCATTGGCAGTTCGTATAGTCGGATTTGTCTGACATTTCAGTATTGCTTTGCCGGCCCAAGAGCCCGGATGCCGCGCCACACGCCTGCTTCCCGTCATGGCCCGTTCGGTCCCGAGCCGGGCATGACGAATTGAGAATAGAACGCTTACTGCTATTAGTAAATAGTATTAGTCTCTGGTTGGAAACCTGGTTGTCGCTGGCGAATGGCTGCCTGCCGTGTGGTGAGAAAGGGAACCTTGAAATTGGATCACGTTCCCAGCAATCGATCTTTCAGAACCGCGTATCGCTGTCTCCGCGCTGCTAGCCATTCGGCTGCCAGGATGATAATAATGATTAATCGAGTGCCTGTTTTATAAATGCGAAGCGCCGTCGGCCGTCCTGCCGTCTTTAATGATGTCCCAGGACGACCGCTGGTTAGCCAAGCCGGGAATATGGAATACAATGCCATGAGCGAACCAACGGATCTGCGCGATCCTGCCCTCGAAGCCTCCCGGCGCCGAAAGCCATCGGCCAAGAATCCCAAGAGTCGCGTCACCATGACCGATATCGCCAGGGCCGCCGGCTGCTCGCAGGCAACGGTTTCGTTCGTCCTCAACAACACGCCGGGCATAAGGCTCTCGCAGCAGACCCGCGATCGGGTGATTGAGGCCGCGCGGGGTCTCGGCTATGCGCCACCAGCCTTCTCTGCTCTTCGCAGCCCTATCGCCTCGTTCGAAGGGCTGGACGGGGTGATCGGCTTCGCAGTCGATCAACTGGCGACCAGTCCCGAGGCAGTCGTCGCCATAGAAGGAGCGCGCCAAGCCTCGTGGAATGCCGGGAACGTCGTGCTGATCGCTCAGACTTTGGGTGATTCCGTCATGGAGCCGCGCGCGATTGCGGCACTGACCAAGCGAGGCATTTCGGCGCTGATCTACATGACCATCTTCACGCGCGAGATCGCCGCGCCCGACTATCTCTACGACCTCGATATCCCGGTCATCCTGCTCAATTGCTATACCGCCGACTACGCCTTCCCCGCCGTGGTGCCGAGCGAAATCGCCGGCGGGCAGAGTTCCACCCGCCACCTGATCAGCCATGGCCACCGCCGCATCGCCACCATCACCGGCGAGCCGTGGATGCAGGCGGCGCAGGATCGGCTGAAGGGCTACCGCCGGGCGCTGGCGACGGCCGACATCCCGTTCGATGCGGAGCTGGTGGTCGAGGGCGACTGGTCAGCGAGCGCCGGCTACGCCGCGACCGTCAAGCTTCTGGCGCTCAAGGACCGCCCAACCGCAATCTTCTGCCAGAACGACCGAACCGCGATCGGCTGCTACGAAGCGCTGAAGGAAGCCGGCCTGCACATCCCTGGGGATATTTCCGTGATCGGCTATGACGACGAGGAAATCGCCCGGCATCTGTTCCCACCTTTGACGACGTCGATCCTGCCGCATATGGCGATGGGGCAATGGGCGATCGAGCAATTGGAAGTCCCTGCACCGCCCGGCCGCGGCCGCTACCCCATTACCAAGCTTGAATGCCCGCTGGTCGAGCGGGAATCGGTCAGTGCCGTGGCGCCTGGGCGCACACACGGACTGACAGCCAGCTGAGCACCTCCAGACTCCGTCAATGCAAACGCCGTACTGATGCCGCTCCAAGCCAGACAAGCGCCCCGCAAAGGGCGGTGGCCCCGAAATTGTCGCCTGGCGTGGTGGATCGGCATCCTTGTGTCCAGAGTTCTGCGGATTGACATACAGTTTCGCCGTCTTCATGCGCCGCAACGATATCGCCCGGTATTGGCTGTCGCTGTTTCCGGCCGAGGGCGAAGCGCCATGAGCCAACTTCCAACTCGCATGGCGAACGGCATCCTTAAGCATCGGTGCGGGAAGGGAATTGCTCACCCCAACGGCATAACGCCTCTGCTCCAGCATTGAGCGCCGCTCCGCTTTCTGTCAACGAATAGACGACCTTGGTCGGCGATCCCGGATAGCTTCTCGGTTCACAAGCCCGTCAGCCTCCAGTTCGCGTAATTGCTGCGTCAGCATCTTTTCACTGATCGGCGGAATGGACTGCCTCAATCGGCCGAACCTGCGAGACGCCGTTCCAAGCTCACAAAGAATATCCACTTTCCACTTCCCTTCGATCGCCTTGATCGCCGTTGCGAAGCCGCAATTGCCCGTCGGCTCATTCATGATGCTCTCCTTACCCTTGGGTAACCACTTACCTCCAGGTGCGTATTGTGCGCCCCATTCACTCCGACATACCTCTGCCCTTGACGGCAAAACCATGGCGCCGCTCGCCTATTGGCGTCTATTGGCATGGAGTGTTGCAATGAAGCTTTCAATCAGCGTTGTCGGGACGGGTCGTATGGGATCGGCGCTCGCCCGCGCCCTGCTCCGGTCGGGATATCGGACGACGGTCTGGAACAGGACGAAACAGAAGGCCGAACCGCTGGCCACGCTCGGCGCCACTGTCGCGGGGTCCGTCCTGGAAGCTGTCAATGCGGCTGAAATTGTCATTGTGAACGTAAGCGACTACCAGGCAACCGCTGCAGTTCTGCACGACGATGCTGTTGCTTCAGCTATTCGCGGCAAGCTGGTCGTGGAACTCACTTCGGGAACGCCGCATGGCGCACGTGAAGCCGCTGAATGGTTTGCCGAGCACGGAGCCAGCTATCTCGATGGCGCAATCATGGCCACGCCGGATTTCATCGGCACAGATGCCGGGACGATACTGATCTCGGGGCCAAGGCAGGCTTTCGACGCGAACGAGGAGATGTTTCGTGCCTTGGGCGGCAATGTCCAGCATATCGGGGAAGAGCCGGGACGTGCGAACGCACTTGATAGCGCGCTGCTTGCTCTCATGTGGGGCGCGCTGTTCGGCACGCTGCATGCGATCGCCGTGAGTCAGGCCGAAGAGATCGACCTCGGCGAGTTGGCTCGGCAGTGGACCGCAACAGCGCCTGTTGTTGACGGGCTTGTCGCCGACCTGATCAAGCGAACGGATGCTGGCCGTTTTGCCAGCGACGATGAGACGCTCCCGTCGATCTCCCCGCATTACGGCGCATTCCAGCATCTTTTGGAGCTGATGGAGGCGCGCAAGATCGACCGCTCTGTGGCCGACGGTTACGACGCGATCTTCCAACGGGCGATTGCAGCTGGCCACTTACATGATGATTTCGCAGTGTTGTCGCAATTTCTGGGAAGTCCGGATAAGAGATCTCTCCGATCTGGAGTGCGAGGCGGATCCCTTCTGACTGGCTGAGCGGATTTGGTCTCCGGCCTTATTGAGGCGGACCACGCTTTGCCGTCAGCCAGCGGGTTCGGGCTTTGTTGTCCGAGCATGGGCCGGTCAGACCAGTGACCTACTTGGGGGAATAGAATGCCTTTGACGCTTCTCATCGATTCGTATTGTGCTGCTTGGTCCGATCAGAACGCCGAGCAGCGGCGGGCATTGCTGTTACCGATCTGGAGCGATGGCGCGACATACACAGACCCTACAGTCCATGCGACTGGCGCGGAAGAACTGCTCGCGCACATCGCAAGAGTTCTGGCCAAGCGTCCCGGTGCCCGCATCCTACGGACAAGTGACGTGGATGTTCATCATGGGATCGCACGCTTTGCGTGGAAGTTTGTGATGCCTGATCGATCGTCCTTCCCTGAGGGTTTGGACATAGCCTTCCTCGACCCTGGTCATAAGCGAATAACGCGTATCATCGGCTTTTTTGGGCCGTTGGCACGGTCAAGCTGATCGACCAGCGCGTGCCAGCCCGTGCGCCACCAGCCGATCGATAATCTCGCAATAGCGACGCCGCTTGCCGCCATCGCCTTGGAATACATGCTGATATCGGTGGCGAGGATGGGACGGAATGCGACTGGGGCGAAGTGCTGGCCTGGGAACCGCCAAACCGCATCGTCCTGGCATGGCGGATTCGCGCCGACTGGCAATATGATCCGTCGCTGCTGACCGAAGTCGAGGTCAAGTTCTCCGAGGCCGGCGAGAACGCGACTCGCGTCGAGCTCGAGCATCGTCAGCTTGAGAACATGGGCGCGGCCGGTGAAGCGGTGCGTGAGATCTTCGAATCCGATCGTGGCTGGTGCGGTATCCTGCAAAACTATGTCCGGTTGATCGAGAAGCGGTAGGCTGCCAACCGATCGGCCAACTGACTTACCCTTTGAGTACGTAAAAGCTGCGCTTCAATTCGCAACGCAAGTGCTATAGTTAGACCAGGAAAGCGGCTCGCCGCTTACCGAGGCAACGAAAGCGAAAGCGTATTGGTCGCAGTGTATGAAAGCCGTAGCGATGGGATGAGACGAGGCGGCCGAGGACGGGACGGGCCCGGCGTCGTGCTCAGCCTGGGTGCCGGTCTGCGGCTGCTGGCTTCGTTGCTCTTTCTGATCTGGACCATTCCTGCGGCAACAGCCGACCAGGTTGCGCAAGACCTAGCCAAAGGCCAAATCGGCGCGACCGAGCCGGTCACACACCCGACTGCCCTTGCCCGCAGCATTGCGCGCCACGTCGGTGCTGAGACTTCCCGTGTCAAGACACCTGTCATTGCGAGAGATGGCAAACCGTTTTGCATTATCCCGGATTTGCGGCTGCCGCTCGAAACCGCGTCAGCCGCGCCGTTTGGCATATGGTCTGACGGCCGGCCGGAACTGTCGCCGATCCGCGCCTTTGATGCGCGCGCGCCTCCGCTTCTCACGGCGTGAACCTGGCCGCGACCGCGGCCCTAGACCCGCAAAACTTTCACACCGCGTTCCGTTCGTCGAGTTGCTCGCCGATCGGAACGCCAAAGCTCTTGTCGGAGGCGGTTTGCGCCCGATATGGGCTGAACGGACAAGAACATGCTGCATTTTTCACGCTGGAAGACCATTCTCATCTGGCTGACGGTCCTGGCCGGTATTCTTTACGCAGCTCCCAATTTGGTTCCAGCCTCCACTCTGGCATCGCTGCCGAATTGGCTGCCAAAGCAGCAGCTGACGCTGGGGCTCGACCTGCAGGGCGGCTCGCACATCCTGCTCCAGATCGATCGGCAGGACCTTGCCAACGAACGTCTCGAATCGGCACGCGACGAGGTCCGCACATCGCTGCGCGATGCCCAGATCGGCTATACCGGGCTTGCCGGCACCGCCAATTCCATCCAGGTCCGCATTCGCGACCAAGGCCAGATCGAAGCGGCGAAGAGCGCGCTCGAAAGATTGGCGCAGCCGATCTCGACGGGCATGTTCATGAGCGGCTCGGTGACCGAGATGGAGATGACCGAGCCGGAACCGGGCCTGCTGCGCTTCACGCTGACCGAAGCCGGGATCGACTACCGGATCGCTGCGGCGCTGACCCAATCGATCGAGGTGGTGAGCCGGCGCGTCAACGAACTCGGCACGACCGAGCCGATCATCCAGCGCCAGGGATCGGACCGCATCATGGTCCAGGTGCCGGGCCTGCAGGATCCGCAGCGGCTGAAGGATATCCTCGGACAGACGGCTAAGCTGACCTTCCAGATGGTCGACCAGTCGATCCCGGTCGAGGAGGCGATCTCCGGCCGCCCGCCGGCGGGCTCGACGGTTATGTATTCGACGGAAGAGCCGCGGGTTCCGCATCTGATCGAGAACCGGATCATCGTTTCCGGCGAAAACCTTGTCGATGCGCAGGCAACCTTCGACCAGCGCACCAACGAGCCGGTGGTCTCGTTTCGCTTCGACAGCCGCGGCGCCACCCGCTTCGGTCAGGCTACCCAGGCCAATGTCGGGCGCCTGTTCGCGATCATCCTCGACAACGAGGTGATCTCCGCGCCTCAGATCCGCGAACCGATCCTGGGCGGCACCGGGCAGATATCCGGGAGTTTCACGGTGGAGAGCGCGAACGATCTTGCGGTCCTGCTGCGCGCCGGTGCACTGCCTGCCGACCTCACCATCGTCGAGGAGCGAACCGTCGGTCCGAGCCTCGGCAGCGATTCGATCGAGGCGGGCCAGTTCGCGGCAATCATCGCCGGGGTCCTCGTCGTCGGCTTCATGCTGTTCGCCTATGGGCGGCTGGGGCTGATCGCGAATATCGCGCTGCTGGCCAACGTCGCACTGATCATCGCCGTCCTGTCCGTGCTCGGGGCGACGCTGACGCTGCCTGGCATCGCCGGCATCGTGCTGACGATGGGCATGGCGGTCGATTCCAACGTCATCATCTTCGAGCGCGTCCGCGAAGAGAACCGCCAAGGGCGCTCGATCGTGCAGTCGATGGATTCCGGGTTCAAACAGGCGCTGGCGACTGTCGTCGACGCCAATGTGACGACGCTGATCGCCGCCGTCATCCTGTTCTTCCTCGGCTCGGGGCCGATCAAGGGGTTTGCCGTCACCCTCGCCATCGGTATCGTCACCACCGTGTTCACGGCGTTCACGCTGACGCGCTGGCTGGTCGCGTTCTGGCTTCGCCGGCAACGGCCGAAAACCATGCCCGCCGGTGTCATGCGGCTGGTGCCCGACGACACGCGCGTGCCGTTCATGGCATTCAGAAGATACGCCTTCACGCTGTCCGTGCTGTTGTCGATCGCTTCGGCGGTGCTGTTCTTCACTGTCGGCATGAACTACGGCATCGACTTTCGCGGTGGTTCGAGCATCGAGGTGCAGGCAAAGGGGCAGCAGGCCGACATCGGCGACATCCGTGAGCGGCTGACGGATCTCGAACTGGGTGAGGTGCAGGTGCAGGAGTTCGGCTCGGCCCGGGATGTGCTGATCCGCATTGGCACCCAGGGGGGCGGCGACGTTGCCGAACAGTCCGCCGTCGAGAAGGTAAGAAGCGCGCTCGAAACCGACTACGAGTTCCGCCGCATCGAGGTCGTCGGTCCGACAGTGTCCTCCGAACTCGCGTTCAACGGCACAATGGGCGTGCTCGCCTCGCTGCTGGCGATGCTCGTCTACATCTGGATCAGGTTCGAGTGGCAGTTCGGGCTCGGCGCCATCATTTCGACGTTCCACGACGTGATCCTGATGGTCGGCTTCTACGTCGTCGCCGGCATAGAGTTCAATTTGACCTCGATTGCCGCGATCCTGACTATTGTCGGCTATTCCATCAACGATACGGTTGTCGTCTATGACCGGGTCCGCGAGAATCTGCGCCGCTATAAAAGGATGCCGATTGCCGAGCTGCTCGACCTGTCGATGAACCAGACGCTGGCGCGAACGGTCCTGACCGGCGTGACCACGCTGTTTGCGCTGGCGGCGCTTTCGATCTGGGGCGGCGAGGTGATCCAGTCCTTCACGGTCGCAATGATCTTCGGCATCCTCGCCGGGACCTATTCCTCCATCTTCGTCGCCGGGCCGCTGCTGATCCTGTTCAAGCTCCGGCCGGGCGCCCTGAGCCAGGAGGAAGCCGCAGTGGCGAAAGAGCCGCCGGCGCAACGGGCCTTGTAATGGGCGGTGCCATCTCTTTGGGTCCGCTGTAGCTTTTGATCTGGCGCATGATCGCTTGCGAAATCGATTCCGATTTTCGGGGTCATGCGCCAACTGGCTAGACCGTCTCTCGCATCGCCTCGTTGCCGTGCAGCCAGTCGGCGGCAATCATCTTGGCGACCGGCAAGGACGGCGGCGGCGACCTTGGGAGCTTCAGAGCGCGGCAATTTCGTCGTGAATGCCGGCAGCGGCGGGCCAGCGCGGCCGCCTGCTCCAGGCTGACACCCGGGACGAGCGGGTCCGCGTGACGGTGCTCGAGCCGCCATTCGCGTTCGTCCGAGCGATGCACCCGCTCAGCCGGCAGAATTGCATGTTGATCTTGATGAAGCCAAAGATATGATTTCAGGAATATGCTGAACGCAATTGATCTTTCGCGCACCGATCTCAATCTCCTCGTCCTCTTCGAGGCCGTGCTCGGAGAGGGCCACGTGGGCCGGGCGGCGGACCGGCTTAACCTGACGCCATCGGCAGTCAGTCACGGAATCGGCCGGCTGCGCCGGCTCCTCAACGATCCGCTGTTCCTGAGAACGCCCAAGGGCGTGGTGCCGACGGCGCGTGCAACGGAACTCGCCGCGCCGATCGCCGACGTTCTGGCGCGCGTGCGCAGCGTGATGGCGACTGCCGCGCCCTTCGATCCCGCCACGGCCATGCGCCGGTTCGCAATCGGCGCACCGGACGGTGTCTCAGCCGTGATCCTGCGCCCGCTCCTCGCCGAACTCAGCCGGATTGCGCCACGCATCGACGTCGGCGTGCGTCAGATCTTGCCCTCGCCAGCCCGCGTCTGGCGGAGCGCGATTGTCGATCTCGAGGCGCACGCCATCGATATCGCGATCATTCCGTCCGATGACATCCCGCCTCGCTTCGAAAAGCGCTGCATCTACGAAGAGGACTTTGTCATTGCCATGCGCCCTGGACATCCGTTCGCGCGTGATCCGAGCCTGGAGCGATACTGCAGCATGCAGCATCTGGTCGTCTCGGACAGCGGCGATCCTTACGGCTTCGTCGATGAACATCTGGCCAAGCAAGGCCGGGCGCGACGGGTTGCGTTGACGGTTCCGAACTTCATGTTTGCGCTCGCGGTCATCGCCGAGACCGACCTCATCTCGGCCCTGCCGCGGCGGTTCGTTGCCATGCATGCGGCGCGTTTCGGCGTGCTGAGCCTCGATGCCCCGTTGCCGTTGCCCGGCTTCCGGCTCAACGCCGTCGCTCCCAAGGTCGCGATGATGGATGCGGGCGTGGCATGGCTCTTCGATCTGCTTGCGGAGCAGACTGCGCAGAAGCACCCCAGCGGCTTGCCCGCACGAAGTCGGCAATCATAGCTCGGAAAGCTTCGTCGGCGCCGCCAGCGTGGATGAAACTGACAATTGCGTTTCCCCTGCAGCGCTACTCCGCGGGCGTTGGGAAGTGCTTTCCAAGCCAGGTTCGCCATTTTGGCTCCTCCCGTTTTGCGATGCTTGCTGCATCGACCGAGCGATCGCCGGCAGCATCTTTTTACTGAACCTCCTTTCCTTGCGGTTTGGCTGGTGACGGATGCGCCGTCACGACAAGGCGATGCGACCGTCCCTGCGGCGCAGTTTCGTCGTGATAGCGTGCCGCCAGCGTGGTGATGGCCTCAGTCAATTCACGCGTGAACGAGGCGCGGTCGGCGGCGGAGCGGAAGCGGATTTCGGTGTCGATCGCCAAGGTCGCCAAGCGCTTGCCGGCACCGGTGGCGGCGCGCTGCAGAGCTCCGATCTCCCGCACCAGCCGGGCGCCGAGCGCGATCAGGTAGCTTGCCGACAGGCGGTCCGGGGTGCGGTCCGGATCGGCGCCGACCGGACCCAGTGCGCTCGTCGAGACGACATAGCTTGTGGCGCTCGCCACCATGAGCCGCTCCGTCAGGCCACCCCACTTGCGCGTGTCTGCAACTTGGACAAGCCCGTGCTCCTCCAGAGCATGCAGGTGGTAATTGATCTTCTGCCGCTTGAGGCCGAGGCGTGTGGCGAGGGTAGCGGCCGAGGCCGGCTCCCGCAGTTCTGAAAGGAGTTGACTCCGAATGGGCTCCAACGCGGCGGCGGCCGCGCTCGGCCGATCTATGACTTCGATATCGAGCATGCAGCCCTCACATTGACAATCATTCCTGTCAATGCGCGTTGACGAGTGTAATTGTCAAGAGCGAAAGGGCCGCTTCGTCCGAACTTTCCAGCTGGCTGCGGCTGCAGCAAGCGAGCCAGCTATCGCCCACTACGGAAGTCGATGCGTCCCGCAGACGGCCCCGCACGGGGCAATTGCAATGACGGTGCCGTTCGTTGTAGCCATTGCGACCGCTTGATTTTGGAGGAGACGCAGCATGGACCGATTCACTGGCAGTTGCCTGTGCGGCAGCGTCCGGATTGTGGCGTCGGGGCTCCCATACCGGGTCGGCATCTGTCATTGTCTCGACTGCCGCAAGCACCATGGCGCCCTTTTTAACGCTTCGGCGGTGTTCCCCCAGGATGCGGTGACGATCGAAGGCGAGACGCGCGACTACGCCGGGCGGTTTTTCTGCCCCCGCTGCGGCTCGACAATTTTCGGACGCACCGCAGACGAAATCGAAGTGAACCTGGGATCACTGGATGCCCCTGACCAACTGATGCCAACCTACGAAAGCTGGATAATCCGTCGCGAGTCCTGGTTGCCGCCGTTTCCGCTCACGAGGCGGTACGAGCGCGATCGTGACGCCACGAGTCGCTTTGAGGAATAGTCGCACGAACTGTGCGAAAGCGTTTGGGAGGCCGGCACGTCACTCGGGAAGACCGGCCTTGCGGAAGCCATCGACGAAATGCTCGAGCGTCACAGCGTCGCGGAATGGCTCCGTCGCGGCCCAGTGCCGGGTGGTGAAATGCGGGTTGCCGACGAGGAACAGTTCGGCCTCTGCGCGCGCCTCGTCGACTTGGCCCAGTTGGGCAAGGCTTGCCGCCAGGAAGCGGCGCGAACTTGTACGATAAGTCTCGTCCCTGCGCAGTGTTTCGACAGCCGCTTCGTATTGGCCGGCCGCATATTGCGCCTGGCCAAGCGTCAGATAGTACCAACTTGCCGGAAACGGGTTCAACCGGAACGCCTTGCGAATGTGCTCAAGGCCTTCCTTGACCCGTCCGGCCAGGACCGCGATGTCGGACAATGCCGCCCAGGCATCGGCCTCGTTCGGATCGAGCTCGATCGCCTGGCGAATTCCGCATCCGCCTCGGCGAAGCTGCGCTCATAGGCAAGCAGGTAAGCCAGAACCCAGCGGCAGCCGGCATCGTTCGGATCGATCACCACGGCTTTGCGCGCCAGTTCCAACGCAACGCTACGGGACGTTTCGGTTGGTCCGCCGGAATGCACCCATCCCATCCAGTGGTTCATGGCAAGCCAGCGATAGGCCTCGGCATATTCCGGATCGAGCGAAACCGCGCGGGTAAGCATCAGATGCGCTTCGCGCGCCGTCTGCGGCGTGTCATCCATCAGCTTGCGCGCCCGCACGCAGAGATCGTAGGCCTCAAGACTTTTGGGCCGGTTGCGCGGCGGCGGTGCGCGCAGCCTGCCGAGCAACGCCTCGACGATCTTGCCGGTGACCTCGTCCTGAACGGCAAAAATGTCTTCCAGGCTGCGATCGAAGCGTTCTGCCCACAAATGGTCGCCACTCACTGCGTCGACCAATTGGGCGTTGATGCGCACGCGCCCCGCAGCACGTCGTGCGCTCCCCTCCAGCAGGTAGCGCACGCCGAGATCCTGCGCGATATCGCGCACGTCCATCGCCTTGCCTTTGTAGGCGAAGGCCGAGTTGCGTGCGATGACGAACAGCCCGGAGATCCTGGACAGGTCGGTAATCAGGTCTTCGGTCAAGCCATCCGCGAAGGATTCCTGCTCGGGATCGTTGCTGACATTGACAAAGGGCAGCACCGCTATCGATGGCTTGCCGGGCAGCGGCAAAGGTTTTCGCTTCGCGCCGAGCTGTTCGACGGCCCCCGTGAAGCGGTAGCCGACGCGCGGGACCGTGGCGATCCATTCGCCGCCCCCATTACCGGCATCGGCGGCCGGGCCAAGCAGCTTTCGCAGCAGCGCGATCTGCACGGTGAGGTTGCCTTCCTCGACGGCCGTGCCCGGCCACGCCGCGTCCATCAACTCGGCCTTCTCGAGGATTTCGCCGGCTCGTCCGACGAGCGCCGCAAGCAGCTTTAGCCCGCGGTAGCCAACGGCAACGGGGACATCGTTGCGAAGCAGCGTTCCCGCACCGGAATCAAGCACGAACGGACCAAAGGCAAAGCGCGATCCCTGCATGCGGCGTATCTTTAGCCCGTTTGGAAGTTTTGAGAACTATTTGGCAGAGCTTAATTACGACGCTGTTCGTATCCTGCAGAATTCAGCCTCTTTCAGGTCGAAGGTCCCTGGACCTCAAACCTATGGAGGTTGCTATGAACGATACTCTTGCATCGGCCCCGCATCAGGCAGGGGGAACGCCGGTGGAGCCGGCGGGAATATTGCGTCGGCAACACAGCCTGGCGACCCTGAGAAGCATTATCGCGGCGTGGGACGACCGGAAACGCTTTCGCTGGGAACTTGAACAAATGGCGAAGGACAATCCCCATTTGATCGACGACATCGGTCTGACGAGACGGCAGGTCGAGGCAGAGATCGCCAAGCCCTTCTGGCGACGATGATCCTCGTCGCCGCAAGGTCGCGAAGCCGATAACCGTCATCCTCGCCCTTGGTGCGCCAAAAGCATCTCGGTGCGAGAAGCTGGGCCGCCGTTCCGGTCCCAAAATCGAGCGTTCGCGTGCGTCAGCGGGGCGGCCTTTTTCCCCTAGTCGTCGTCGTCGTCATCATCCGTGTAGCGGTCGCGATAGCGGCGACGATCATAGTCCTGGTAACGACGGGAGGATCGGTCCTCCTGGTAAACCCTGCGCTTAACGTAGGTCTCACAATAGTCGTCTTCACAGTAGGTCTCGACAATCCGCTCACGCACAACGCCGTTGTTCGACGAGCTATTCGAGCTTGTGTTCGAGGACTGACTGTCCGCGTGGGCAACGACTGTCGCCATCATCGTCGCTGATGTCACCAGTAGGAACTTCATACGCATGGCTGCCTCCATTTTTGGCTAGATGGCGCAACTCAAAGCCAAGTCGAGGTGAACTCAACGGCTGGGCATGCGGAGCGTGCACTGCAGTCTGGCCCAAAGTGTGGCTTGGCGCGCCGGACAGGATGAAACTGGGGTCTCGTACATTGTTGCTGCGCCTTTCTGAGATCACCGCTCGGAGCGGTCCGACTTGCGCCCCATAAACTGCCCTCGCCGCCCCAGCCAAGATCGGACCAACCGGTCATTGGTCAAGGGGAAGCGAAGTGACCTCCATGCAGAATTCGAGCGCTCATCGGCTTCGGCGCAACCCGGCCGCGCCACTCCTGGGCGCGAGGGCTCAGGGTAGCGGGATTGGCTTGTCACTGAGTGTGCGCAAGTAGGCAATTATGTTTGTTCTTTCAGTCTCGTCCGGAGCACCCGGCACTTCCATGTAAACGCCCGGCGTCGTGAGCATGGGCTCAAGCAGAAATTTGTTCAGGTCCTCGTATGTCCAGACACCCTGCCATGCCAGTAAGGCGTCGGAGTAACGCCTCTTGGCCACAGATGCTTTGTCGCGACCGATGACGTTCCACAAAGTCGGTCCCTGATTGCCCCCTTCGTCCGGCACGGCATTGTGGCAGTAGGCACAGAGGCGGGAGAAGGAGGCTCGGCCTTTCTCCACGTCGGCGGCAGCCAACCTCTTCGAGATCGGGGCTGGCGTTGGCAAGATGACGCCGTGCGCGATGAGATAATCAGCCACTTCGCGTTGCCCCTTGAATTTCGCCAGATGGAGCGGTGTCTTGCCGTCCTTCGTCTTCGCATTCACATCCGCGCCGGCCTCGACCAGTGCCTTCACGCAATCGAGGCAACCGGATCTGGCGGCGATGTGAAGGGCGTTTTCGCGGTTGCGCTGCGAATTTGGATTTGCGCCCCTCTCCAGCAACAGATTGATCAAATCGATCCGGCGTTTTGCCAGAGCCGGCATGAGGGCAGGACCCAAACCCGGCGTCGGGGCGGCGTTGACGTCGGCACCGCGTTCGATGAGCAGTTTTGCCGCCGCAAAATGCCCGCCCCTGACCGCAAGATAGAGTGGTGTGGCTTGCCCATCCCTCTCATCGACATCGGCGCCTGCGTCGAGCGCTGCCGCAATCGCCGCGACATCGCCCGTTTTCGCGGCGTCGTGGATGGCGGCGGCATGCGATGCAATCGGTGCAAGCACCAACAGAATGAACAGCAAAACCCCGCGCATCCGGCACCCCACTGTCAAACTGGAGGACGGCCAACAAGGCGCTCGTTCGACAGTTCGTCGACGATATCCTTGCCAACGGCCGTTGGAAAGACTCGCCGGGTATATATCGTCAGCGACGCGAAAGTGCGAACCGCGGTCGCTTCATCGACACGACCTTTCAGAATCGCGCGATCACTCCGGCTTACCCGAGCAATGGAACTGTTCACCCCAGCGGCATAAGCCCTCTGCCCCAGCACAGAGCGTCGATCCGCTTTCCGTCAACGAATAGACGACTTTCGCCGGAGAACCGGGATGGACTTTTCGATTCACAAGCCCGTCTGCCTCAAGTTCTCGCAGCTGCTGCGTCAGCATCTTTTCGCTGATCGCCGGAACTGACTGCCGCAGCCGGCCGAACCTGCGTGGTGTCGAGCCGAGTTCGCAGATGATGTCCAGCTTCCACTTGCCGGAGACCATCTTTATCGCGGTTGCAAAACCATTCTCGGTGGGTTTGTTCACCTTGCCCTCCTTACCGGCAGGTAATCACTTACGCATCCGTGCGTATTGGTGTCGCGCTTCCCAAATCATAGCTCTCCCTCGGACGACAAGCGAGCCGAGTGTTGCGCCAATCAAAATATGGATGTCGGAATGATGCCTGCAATCGGTGCCTGGACACTGGACGTATGGGATAGGCGCTCGCCCGCGCTGCTTGAAGCGGAATATCGCACGACCGTCCGGGACAGGACAGCAAAAGGGACAGGAAGGCGATCCAAGCCTTCATCATCAACCAATCATGGGACGCCTCCGAAAAGCGAACTCCTGCTTCGCCGGCGCGAAACAACAATTCACGTCGGCGAGGCTCGATTGACGACCGCTGGAAGCGGTGGCCGTTTCATGACCAACAGTATTTTAGGAGAAAAAGCATGAGGAATGCAAAACCGGATACAATGCAGGCCGCCGCCATCGACCGGTTCGGTGGAGCCGAGCTGGTTACTGTGCGAGCCGTGCCAGTGCCCGAGGTCGGGCCGAGCGATGTCCTAATCCGCGTCGAAGTGGCGGGCGTGGCCTCGTGGGACGCGCTCGAGCGTGAGGGTCTCTACGACGGGGCTTTCGGAATGCCGTCGACGTTCCCCTATGTGCTCGGCTGGGACTGCGCGGGCGCAGTCGTCGCCGTTGGCGGCCAGGTTAGCCGCTTCAAGGAAGGCGACCGGGTGTACGCTGCATCCATGCCACTTCCCAAGGGTGGAACCTATGCCACCTACGCAGTGACGGATGCGGACAACGTGTCGCTCATCCCCGCCAAGCTCACGATCGAGCAAGCGGGCGTCATGGGCTGGGATGCGTTGACCGCGCTCAGCGGCCTGGAAGAGATCGGCCTAAAGCAGGGCGATACAATGATGATCTTCGGCGCCAGCGGCGGTATCGGGCACATGGCCATCCAACTCGCAAAACGATTGGGCGCCCGCGTATTGGCGGTGGCTTCGGGCGATGACGGCGTTGCGCTATCGCAGCGGCTGGGCGCCGACGCCGTCGTCAACGGGCGCAGGGACGACGTGGTGGCGGCCGCTCGTGAATTCGCCGCCGGCGGCCTCGACGCTGGCCTTGTCACCGTAGGCGGTGAGGCGGCCGACCGCGCGCTGACGTCAATGCGCGACGGCGGTCGGGTCGCCTGCCCGCACGGCGCGATGCCCGATCCAACTGTCAGGCCCGGCGTGGAGCTCATTCGCTACAACGGCGCCCGCAGCCAGGACGCGACCGACAAGCTTAACCGCCTGATCGATTCTGGCCCGTTCGACGTCCATGTCGCCCGTACATTCCCGTTCGACAGGGTTGTCGATGCGCACCGAGCGCTTGCCACCCACTACGTCGGCAAGCTCGCCTTGCGGGTGAGTTGAGCAAAGGGTGGATCCATCAGACATCACCAGGCGTTGCGACGGCGGAACGGGATTATGACAGCCATGGAAATGTGCTGGCGCTTTCCCATCCGCCGATCGCCGCTGATCTGCCAGAAACAAAAAAATGTGCTGCCGTTTGCGGTCACCGACTATCGGCTGCAAATGGCGCGTCGGAGAGGATGAAACTGGGCACCGCTATGTCATTGCTGCGCCCATTGATTTCTAAGATCACTTCTCGGAGCGGAGGATCGGCTTTGCGCCACGTGCCGACCTCAGCACCTCTAAGCGCGAACGTCTGGTGTGATGCGGGCGTTGTAGGGCATCTCCCTGTTACATCGCGGTGACAAAGCACCGCCACGGTGGCGTCAACCGGTTACACAGAGCAGGAAATATCTCCGGCCTTCTGGGAGTGGTCAGCGTCCCCAGAGACTGCGTGGGCGGGTCGTCGGTTGGCTGTTAGCATCGGCGACTGGAACGCTCCACGCCTCGCAAGCGGGATAGCGAAGTCTCGTGAAGGCAAGGTCAGCTGCGTTCTCCGTTCTGTATCGGCGGCGACTGGGAGAGATGGATACCATGCACGTAGGGCGTCCGGAAGTTAGCAGGACATGGACGCGGGGCGGCCCGCGTGCTGGCGCTTGGCTGAGCGGTGCAATAACCACGCAGCGCCGCCTCGCAGCGATCCTGGCTTGCGACGTGGTCGGCTATTCGCGCCTGACGGAGCGCGACGAGCGCGGCACGCTCGAGCGGCTGAAGATCTACCGGAAGGACCTCCTCGAACCGCTGGTCTCCGAGCACCAGGGTCGGATCGTCAAGCTCACCGGCGACGGCATGCTGTGCGAGTTCGCGAGCGTCGTTTACGCGGTGACCTCGGCGATGGCGATCCAGCAGGCCCTGGCAGAACACGAGGCGGAGACGCCCGAGAAAGAGCGGATTCGCTTCCGCATCGGCGTCAATCTCGGCGACGTGGTCTGCGAGGAGGACGGCGACCTCTACGGCGACGGGGTCAACATCGCCGCCCGCCTCGAAAGCATCGCCGATCCCGGCACCGTGGTCGTCTCGGGCACCGCCTACGACCACCTTCAGGGCAAGCTCGACTGCGGCTTCACGCCGCTCGGCGACCTGCGCCTCAAGAACATCGAGCGGCCTGTGCGCGCCTACCGCGTCGAGACCGACGCCAGCGCCTCGGTGGCTGCACTGCCTCCCCTGCCCGAGAAACCCTCGATCGCGGTTCTGCCTTTCACCAACATGAGCGGCGACCCCGACCAGGAATACTTCGCCGACGGGCTGGTGGAGGACATCATCACGGGATTGAGCCGGGTGAACTCCTTCTTCGTGATCGCCCGCAATTCGTCCTTCACCTACAAGGGCCGGGCGGTGGACCTGCGCCAGGTCGGACGCGAGCTGGGCGTCCGCTACGTGCTCGAAGGAAGCATCCGCAGAGCAGGATCGCGGGTGCGCATCAGTGGGCAGTTGGTGGACGCGATCAGCGGACACCATGTCTGGGCCGACCGCTTCGAGGGCGATGTGAGCGACATCTTCGACCTGCAGGACAAGGTGACCGAGAGCGTCGTCGGCGCCGTCGAGCCGAGCATCCGGCTGCAGGAGATCAAGCAGGCGCGCATGAAGCCGACCGACTACATCAGCGCCTACGACCTCTACCTTCGCGCGCTGCCGCGCTTCTACAGCATGACGCGC
This sequence comes from Mesorhizobium sp. WSM4806, assembly GCF_055811635.1. Lineage (NCBI taxonomy): Bacteria > Pseudomonadati > Pseudomonadota > Alphaproteobacteria > Hyphomicrobiales > Phyllobacteriaceae > Mesorhizobium > Mesorhizobium sp. WSM4806. The sequence continues at coordinate 160,482 of NZ_JBVVQZ010000019.1, forward strand.
GAAGGCTTTGCCGACGTGCGCCGGCTCACCAACGAGGCGCTCAGCATCGACCCCAGCTTCAACTTGGCGAAGGCACTCGGCGCCTATATCCGCAGCCTATCCGTGAGCCAGTGCTGGCACGAGCCCGACGATATCCGAGTCGCCGCGCGCATGGCACGCGAGGTATTGGCTGAAGCGCGCGACGACCCCACGAGCCTACGCTTCGCCGCGCAGGTGATCGCCTACAGCGCGAAGGACTACGAGATGGCGCTGGGCACGATCGAACGATCCCTGCTACTCAACCCCAATTCGGCGCAAGGCCATACGGGCAGCGGCTGGGTGAACGCACATTCCAGCCGCCCGCTCGTCGCGATCGAGCACTTTCACAGGGCAATGCGGCTGAGCCCGGTCGACCCCGAGAAGGGCATCGCGCTCTCCGGCATCGGGATGAGCTACCTGATGCTCGAGCGCTACGAAGAAGCGCTGGCATGGGGAGAGCGCGCGCTGCACGAGATGCCGAACTACGGCTCCTCGCACCGGGTGGTGATCATGGCGCTGGTCAAACTCAACCGGCTGGATGAGGCGCAGGCGGCGGCGCGGCGGCTGATGGAGGCGTTCCCGACCTACACGCTCACCCTGCAGAGACAGATCAACCCGTGGCGAGACAAGGTGTTCGCCGAGAGTTACGTCGAGGCGCTGGGCATCTCCGGCGTGCCGGAGTGATCGTCGCGGTTGCAAAGATGCCCTCTCCCGCGCGTCACGTCCGGCTAGGCGACGTCCCTTGATCCCGCGTCGCTTCTGGAAGGACAGTTCTCTGGCGGCTTGTCCGAGGACTGAGCGTAGAGCAGCAGTGAACAGCAGCTCTCTATTAGATTCGCGCCGTACTCCGGTTTCCACCCTGACGAGACCTACCGACGGTCCAGACAAAAGTCGCCGTTGGGTCAGAACTGGACGTCGCGACACGATTTTGGAATGTACTGCCGATTGGCGCGCCCGAAGAGATGCGAACTCCTGACCCTCGATTCGTAGCTATTAAGGTCAAAATAGTTGTTCTAAATCAATTACCTGTTAAAACATGGTTTTCCGGAAGCCCTGGAAAACCAAGATCTCGGATCGCCTATAGAGTAGAGGCTGCGTCTCGCGCACGGTTTGGGTCGTGCGAATCAATCCAGCGGTTGCCGATTGAGCAGCATGGAATCGCCGAATTCATGCGCGCGGTATCGGTGCGCGGCGAAGGCTGCGGAGGCCTTGGCGAGCAGAGCATCGTCGGCAAAGGCGCGCAGGAGCTCGAAATGGCTTTCGCCCGGCTGGTGGACGCCTGTGAGAATCGCATCGACCACGCGAAGCGGCGTCTTCCGCGAGACGCGGCCGGTCGCAATGCCATTGCCTGCACGCACGCTGCCATCGGGATTGGCGGCCGCCTCAAGCGCGCGCACGACGCTCGTGCCGACCGCGATGATGCGGCTGCCGCGCAGCTTTGCCCGCGCGACCTGCGCCGCGGTGTGCTCGGGGATGCGGTATGGCTCGTCGAAGGGAAGTCGCGAGTCGAGCGCGTGATCCCCGGTGGAGGAAATGCCCGTGGCATGCGTGAGTGTTGCGAAGCCGATTTCGTGCCGCCGCCAGCTTTGAAGTGTGCGCCAGTCGAGCGCAAAGCCTGCCGATGGCGCCTCGAACGCGATCGGCCGGGCGGCAATCTTCGTCCAAACATCCCAAAGTGCCAACGGCTCGGGAACATGCGCGTATTGGATCGGCCGGCCGTGCTGCGCCAGTCCTGCAAGCACAGCTGCGCGGTTGCCCAAGAAGCGCAGCTCGAGAAGGCGGGGATGGTCGAGAAGGCGCTCCACAACGGCTTCAAGCGGGCCGAGCCGGAGGCGATTGCCCGGTGACAGTGGAGGCGCAGGCAGCCGATCTTCGGTGCGCGTGCGGTGATCGCCCGCGCCGAAGGCAATCGCCACGAAACGCGTTGGATCGGCAAGTGACAGCCAGCCCGCCAGGCGGATCTCGATCGCTTCACTGCTGGGGACATGCGTGCCGTGCAAGCTGGCAGGCAAGGTCGCGGCGTCATTGGCGACGACCAGGTCGTCGGGCTCGAACAGCTTCGCGAGGTCAGCGCGCGGCAGGTCGGTCATCGCGCCGTCCGCCATGACGACCAACAGCCTGGCGGAGCGCCGATCCGGATGGTCGGCGGCAATCATCCACGTGCCACGGCACGGGGCGCTGCGCCAGCCGGCAACGCGTCAAGCAGCTTTTCGATGATCTCGGCAGCTGCCAGATCGGGGCGCTTCAAGGTGGCCGGATCGGCGTCAGGAAGCGCCAGCGCGTGCAGCGGGGTGTCCATATCGCCGGGGTCGAGCGCGAAGAACCTTATGCCATCGTCTTTCGCCTCCTCGTCCCAGATCACCGTCAGATGGGCAAGAGCCGCCTTGCTCGCACCATACGCGCCCCAGCCGGGATAGGCGTTCACCGCCGCGTCGCTGGAGATGTTGATCACCAGCGCGCCACGGCCCTCGCGCGCCGACGTGGCAAGCGCAGCGAACAGCGCTTTGGTCAGGCGAAACGCGCCGACGAGATTGACCGCAAGCGCTTTTTCCAGATCCTCGCACTCGGTGTCGGCGAGCAGCGCAAGAGGCACCGGCCCGAGGCTCGATGCATTGTTGATCAGGACGTCGAGCCCGCCGAGGCTGGCGGTGACCTGCAACGCGATCGGGTAGATGTCGTGCTTTTTGCCGAGGTCGCCGACAATGCCGTGTGCGCCCGTCTCGTCAGCGATGCGCTCGACGTTTGCGGCAGTGCGTGCGACGAAGGCGACGCTCGCACCCTGCGCGGCGAGCTGCCTCACAAGCGCCAGTCCGAGGCCGGACGTGCCACCTGTGACCGCGACGCGAAGTCGGTGGAAATCTATATTCGTCAGCATTGCCGATGCTCCTTCGATCCGTGCAAGCCAATGCTACAAGCTCAAGTTAACTTGAGGTCAAGCATTCAATTGCGTGGATCTTGCCTTCTCCCCTTGTGGGAGAAGGTGGATCGGCGCGCAGCGCCGAGACGGTTGAGCAACCGTGCTTCAAACGGAAGCCGGATTCCAGGGTTTGTTGGTGCGCACCATAGCGTTGAGGGTTG
>NZ_JBVVQZ010000020.1:0-3866 GCF_055811635.1 Mesorhizobium sp. WSM4806
CCCCTATTCCCCTATTCCCCTACTGCCCTATTCCCCTATTCCCCTACTGCCCTATTCCCCTATTCCCTATTCCCCTACTGCCCTACTCCCCTACCTCACCACCCTCATCACCGTGCGGTCCGACAGCAGCGGCAACAGCCGGGCCATCGTGCGTGCTGTCACCGCGACGCAGCCTTGCGTCGGTGTGAAGTCGGGGCGGGCCAAATGAAAGAAGATGGCGCTGCCGCGTCCGCGGCGACGCGGCGCAACGTTCCAGTCGAGCACCAGGCAGGCGTCATAAAGCCGGTCGGCGCGCAGCATCCGTTCGTGGCTGGCGCCATAGGGGATCTTGACCGGACGGTTGTAGTTGCGGTCCTCAGGCACTTCGCACCAGCCGAGATCGCGACCGATCGGCGCCATCGCCAGCCGGGTTTTGCGGCCGCCGGGAAAATGATCGTTGCGGAAATATCCCGACAGTATCCGCATCGACCCAAGCGGCGTGGCGCCATCGCCTTCGCGCTTGCCGGCCGATATGCCGCCGCGCCCCAGCGCACAGGAAAACACCAGTTTGCCAGCCTGCAGAAGCCCCTGGCTGGGGTGGCCGGGCCTGGCGCGCACGGTGAGAACACGAAGCCCTTTTCGCAAAAATGCGCTCGCCTCATTGCACACGTGTTTTTTCTTGTATGATCGTGCCACGGAACAAATCATTGTGATCGGCTGTTGTGCCGGTCAGCTTCCGCATAAACAGGCAGCGGTCAACTGAATTTTCTTTTCAAAACAACGGATTGATCCATGACTTCACGCACCATTCTGATCGTCGATGACGATGACGACCTGCGCGGCACGCTCGTCGAGCAATTGTCTCTCTATGAAGAATTCGACGTCCTGCAGGAATCAACCGCCGCCAAAGGCATCGCCACGGCCCGCGGCGGCATCATCGATCTGCTCATCATGGATGTCGGCCTCCCCGACATGGATGGCCGCGAGGCGGTGAAGATACTGCGCAAGGGCGGCTACAAGTCGCCTATCATCATGCTGACGGGACACGACACCGATTCCGACACGATTCTCGGCCTCGAAGCCGGCGCCAACGACTATGTGGTCAAGCCGTTCCGCTTCGCGGTTCTCCTGGCCCGCATCCGTGCCCAGCTTCGCCAGCATGAGCAGAGCGAAGACGCCACCTTTTCGGTCGGCCCCTACACTTTCAAGCCTAGCCAGAAGCTTCTGATCGACCAGCGCGGCGCCAAGGTGCGGCTGACCGAAAAGGAAGCCTCGATCATCAAGTATCTCTATCGCGCCGACCAGAAGGTGGTGACGCGCGACGTGCTGCTCGAGGAAGTCTGGGGCTACAATTCCGGCGTCACCACGCACACCCTGGAAACCCATGTCTATCGGCTGCGCCAGAAGATCGAGCGCGATCCTTCCAACGCAGAAATTCTTGTGACAGAAAGTGGTGGCTACAAGCTGGTTCCTTAAACATTTAATCATTCAATCAGCGGTTAGGGGAGGCGCCGCTTTCGGGTACGATCCTGAGACTGGAGGTGGTTCTGGATCGAGCTCGCTGACGCAACGGCCCAAAAACCGGATTCGTTTTTGGAAAGCCCGGTGCGTCGATTTCAAAGCGTTTAGAGCGTCCTTTGCCGCGTCCAAAGGAACGCTCGGCGCTCCAATGGAGGGATTTGACTGGCCGTTCGGGGACACAGCTAGATGGCGTTGGATGACGACATCCGCATCCTGTCCGCCGTGAGGCTCTTCGAGAGCTTCACGGAGGAACAGCTGCGTCTGCTCGCCTTTGGCGCGGAAACCACCAGGCTGCAGGCCGACCACAAGCTTTACCGCGAGGACGACGAGGCCGATTGCGCCTACATCGTGGTCAGTGGGCGCATCGTGCTGTATCGCGAGCAGGATGGCACCCGCGTCCCGATAGGCACGGCCGGCCCCGGTACGATGCTGAGCGAACTGGCGCTGATCGCCGACACCAACCGGCTGACCAGCGCATCCGCCGAGATCGATTCGGAAGTGCTGCGGCTCAGCCGCAAGATGTTCCACCGCATCCTGGAGGAATATCCCGATATCGCGGTCCACCTGCACCAGCGCATCTCCGAGGATTTTCAGGCAATGATCCGCCGCATCGAGAAGCTGGCGCCGCGTTTCGACGACTGAACTAGCTGACGCCTCGAACGCTCTTGGATCTGTAGAGGCACCAGAGTGGTTTCTTGAATTCAAGTTCACCCTGGCCCAGAAGTCGAAAGCCGCAACGTTGATAGAAACCCAAATTCTTGCGTTCCGCGGTTTCGAGAAACGTCCCCGCTGAGACAGGGTCTCTTTCAGAAAGATCGCAGTAGGCCTCGATGAGAGCGAGGCCAGCCCGCTTTCCCTGAATTGAGGGATGGACCCCCAAAACCCCAAGATAAAAATGCGGCTCCGACGGCTCGTATTTCTCGCTGATCGTCTGAGACTTCTCGAAGCGCGACACCATCAACTCCTGCCGTTGCTGGAGTGAGGCCCATCTCTCCCGGTGATCCGGAAGCCATTCCGGTCGTTGCGTATCATAGCCCATCGCCGCACCCAGGATGCGGCCTTCGCTCTTTAATACCAGCACTGGCATGCCAAGCGCGAGACGCGCCACCATAAGGATCGAGAAGAACTCGGTCACGAGTTCAGGATCCCCTTCGAAGAAGAAGGTCATGTGCGGATCGCCTGCAAAGGCATCTGCCAGGCAGTCGGCCGCCGATGTCACATCCGACGTTTGTGCTGCAACTATCTCCATGTAGCCTAGCCAAACTCCCTCAGGATCTCAGAGGCTATTGAACCTCCAGTGTCTCGTCGAGAGGCACTTGATCATGCTCCGCCCGCTTTGGGACAAAATGCTCTAATCCAGGTCGAACCGCGCTATGACCGGCACATGGTCCGACGGCCGTTGCCAGCCGCGCGCCGGCCGCAGGATCTCGTAGCCGGCAAAGCTCGGCACCAGGTTTGGCGACGACCAGACATGGTCGAGCCGCCGGCCGCGATCCGACGCTTGCCAATCCTGCGCGCGATAGCTCCACCAGGTGTAGAGCTTCTGCTCGTAAGGCACGTTGAGCCGCATCAGGTCGACCCAGTCGCCGGCGAGCCGCATCGCCTCGAAATTTTCCGTCTCGACCGGCGTATGGCTGACCACTTTCAGGAGCTGCTTGTGCGACCAGACATCGTGCTCGAGCGGCGCGATGTTGAGGTCACCGACCAGGATCGAGCCGGACACTTCGTCGTGCTCGGCGCGGATGGCGTTCATTTCGGCGACGAAATCCAGCTTGTGCTTGAACTTGCGGTTGATAACGGGGTCGGGCTCGTCGCCGCCGGCCGGAACATAGAAATTGTGCAGCAGGATCGCCTTGCCGCCGGCCCGCACGGTGACCGACAGATGTCGGCAGTCCTCGATCTCGCAGAAGCGGCGCTTTTCGACAATCGCGATCGGCCGGCGCGCCACCGTCGCCACGCCGTGATAGCCCTTCTGGCCGTGGAAGGCGATGTGCTGATAGCCGAACTTGCGAAACGCCTTCTCGGGAAACAGTTCGTCCGGAACTTTAGTTTCCTGCAGGCAGAGCACGTCCGGTGCCTGTTCGACAAGCAGGCGTTCGACGAGCGGCATGCGCAGGCGGACGGAATTGATGTTCCAGGTCGCGATCGAAAAGGGCATGTTTGGGATTCCGGGACAGCGCAAGGTCCGCCAGATGGCTCCGACGGAAAGTCAATCCCGGAAACTACTGCCAGCCGCGCATCGTAAAAACAAGCCGGGGGGGGGGGGGGGGGGGGCCGGGGGGGCGCCCGCCGGGGTAGAGAATAAAATAAATACCGGTCGCGAAAGGTGGGAGTGTTGGAAAAGAGAGGGGCCGAGATAAGAATAA
>NZ_JBVVQZ010000020.1:3876-160401 GCF_055811635.1 Mesorhizobium sp. WSM4806
CCCCCAAGGGCCCCCATTAGGCCCCCCCCTTAATTCAATCCCCTAAAATACCTCCCCCCCCCCAATCTAAAAAACACGCGGCCGGGCTTTCACGGGGGCCCCGGGCTGGCACCAGGATTCGATGAGATTCAGGTCAGGCCGAGTCGAGAATGGTGGATTCCGAGAACCGGAGCGGAGCGTACTTACTTAAAGTACGTACCGGAAGCGCAGGAAACCGCCATTCGCAGGCCGGCCTCACCTGAATAACAGCAGATCCTACCGCGACTTGGTGTTCAGTTCGCGGTTGGCCGTGTAGTCGATGGCAAAGGTGTCGGGGGCGAAGCTTACGCCTTCCCTGACGTTGAAGATCATCACCGTCGTGTCCTTGCCTTGCGCGTCGGTGATCGTCCATTGGCGCAATTCGTAGGTTTTCGGATCGAACATCATGGTGATCTTCGAACTGCCGAACACCGATTTGTCGGCGAGTTGGATGGTGGTGACGTCGTTTTCTTCCTTGACGCTTTTGACGCGGCCGCCGGAGAGGTCGATCCTGGTGTCGAGCAGCAGCTTGAGCGGCGTTTTCGACAGTGGGTAGAGATCGGACGTTTTCAGCCGCTTGTTCAGGATGACCACCGACTTGCCGTCGGAAATCACCCGGAAATTCGACGTCCCATCATAGTTGAAGCGTATCTTGCCCGGCCGTTCCAGGAAGAACTTGCCGCCGGTCTGCTCGCCCTTGGGTCCGAACTGCACGAATTCGCCGGCCATCGATTTGACCGAGGAAAAATGGTCGGCGATCTTCTGCGCGGTGGCTGGCACCGCCGCTTGCGCCGACGCCAGCAACTGGACCCCGGGCACGACATTGATGGCCGCGGCGCCGGCCAGGACCAGCCCGAGGCCAAGCAGTTGGCGGCGGGTCGGGGCAAAATCGCTGATCGTGGCGAAAGAAGAGTTTTTCATGCCGGTTACTCTCGTCTGGTTCATCTGTTGTCGCAGTGTTTGGCCCCCCAGTTGGGCTTAAGTTTGGCGGCCGAACAGCGCTTGGTCGTTGCAAACGCGCCAGAAGGTTCAAAGTTGCTGCCGTCAGGTTGCAGCCGCGAAAATCCTGTCGGCTTGGCGGGCGGATCAGAACTTGTCGTCCTCCGTCGGCACCAGAATTTCGCGTTTTCCGGCATGGTTGGCCGGGCCGACAATGCCTTCCTTCTCCATCTTCTCGATGATCGAGGCGGCGCGGTTGTAGCCGATGCCGAGCCGGCGCTGGATGTAGCTGGTCGAGGCTTTGCCGTCACGCAGCACCACCGCAACCGCCTGGTCGTAGGGATCGTCGGAATCCTCGAAATTGCCGCCGCCACCGCCCAAGCCACCCTTGCCCGACGGCTCATCGTCGTCCTCGTCGTCATCCTCGGTAATGGCATCGAGATATTCCGGCACGCCCTGCAGCTTCAGATGCGCGACAATCTTCTCGACCTCGTCATCGGAAACGAAAGGACCGTGCACGCGCTGGATGCGGCCGCCGCCGGCCATGTAGAGCATGTCGCCCATGCCGAGCAGCTGTTCGGCGCCCTGTTCGCCCAGAATGGTGCGGCTGTCGATCTTCGACGTCACCTGGAAGGAGATGCGGGTCGGGAAGTTGGCCTTGATCGTGCCAGTGATGACGTCGACCGACGGCCGCTGCGTCGCCATGATGACGTGGATGCCGGCAGCGCGCGCCATCTGCGCCAGGCGCTGCACCGCGCCTTCGATGTCCTTGCCGGCGACCATCATCAAATCGGCCATCTCGTCGATGATGACGACGATGTAGGGCATTGGCTCGAGATCGAGGTTTTCCGTCTCATAGACCGCTTCGCCGGTCTGCCGGTCGAAGCCGGTCTGCACGGTGCGCGAGATTTTTTCGCCCTTCTTCTCGGCCTGCTGCACCCGCGCGTTGAAACCGTCGATGTTGCGGACGCCGACCTTCGACATTTTGCGGTAGCGGTCCTCCATTTCGCGCACGGTCCATTTCAGCGCCACCACCGCCTTCTTCGGATCGGTGACGACGGGCGTCAAAAGATGCGGGATGCCGTCATAGACCGAGAGCTCCAGCATTTTCGGGTCGATCATGATCAGCCGGCAGTCCTGCGGCGTCAGTCGATAGAGCAGTGACAGGATCATGGTGTTGATGGCGACCGACTTGCCCGAGCCGGTGGTGCCGGCGACCAGCACGTGCGGCATCTTGGCGATGTCGACGATGACCGCCTCGCCGTTGATGGTCTTGCCGAGCGCCAGCGCCAACTTGGCCTTGGTGGTCTCGAAATCGCGGCTGGCCATGATTTCCCTGAGATAGACGGTCTCGCGCTTGGCGTTCGGCAGTTCGATGCCGATGGCGTTGCGGCCGGGCACCACGGCGACGCGGCAGGCGATCGCGCTCATCGAGCGGGCGATGTCGTCAGACAGGCCGATGACCCGCGACGATTTGATGCCGGGCGCCGGTTCCAACTCGTAAAGCGTGACGACCGGGCCGGGGCGGACATGGATGATCTCGCCCTTGACGCCGAAATCCTCCAGCACGCCCTCGAGCAGGCGGGCATTCTGCTCGAGCGCGTCCTTGGACAGGCTGGCGTCGCGCACGACGTTCTTCGGCTCGGACAGGAAATGCAGCGACGGCATTTCGAATTGTTCGGAGCCGATCAGCGAGGACTGCGCTTCGCGCTGGACACGCGCGCCCGGAACCGGCCGCGGCGCCGGCGCCGCGACGCGGGTGGCTGCATCGGAGCGGAACGGTTGCACCTTCGCATTGAGCGCAGCGCTGCGCGCAGGCTCCGGCGCAAAATCCATGTCATCGTCATCGTCGAAAACATCGGCGTCGTCGAGCGAGGCGCTACGGTCGTTGACCATGGCGGCGAAGAATTCCGGCTCGACGCGGGCCCGGCCATCGGCACTCATCCGCGACTCGGCGAATTCGGCCGATTCGACCCGTTCGGCAGCGCGCCGCCAGGCGCTGGCGCGCTCCATCTCCGGTTCGAAATCGTCGCGCTCGCGGCGGCGCGCGGCGCGGCGGCGGAGATAGGCTCGCAACGATAGCCACCAATGCGTGATCGCGCCTAGCGCCAGAATGCCCTCGTCGCCCTCATCCTCGTCATTGTCGAAAAGCAAGTCGTCCTGGTCCCTCGGATCGGCTGCGGCCGGTTGCTCCAGGACGGCGAAACCGTTCTTGCGTGCAATCAGCGCCGAGCCGTAGGCAAACAGCCACAGCGCCGGCGCGGCCAGGAGCACGGCGAGCACGCTGGCGATGAGACCGGTCGGATAGCCGCCGACGACGAAGCCTGGGATCTTGAGCACCATGTCGCCGAACACGCCGCCGAGACCGGTCGGCAGCGGCCAGGTCTTGGGCGGCACCACGCAACCGGCCATGGCCGCGGCAAGCACCGCGTAGCCGAACCAGGCGAGCCCGCGCTTCGGCAGCCTGTCGACGCCGCGCGCCGAAAACAGCAGAAATCCCCACACCACCGCCGGCACCAGCGCCGCGACCGCAGCAAGGCCGAAGAACTGCATGGCCAGGTCGGAGAAGACAGCGCCCACATAGCCCATGGCGTTGGTGACGATGTTGTCGGTGGCATGGGAGAAGCTTGGGTCGGCGACGTTCCAGGTGGCGAGGCTGGCGACGCCGAAGGCGACCAGCGCAAACAGGCCGGCGCCGAGCAGCCGGCCGACCTGACGCCGCGCGAACGCCTGGATGCCGTGCCCCGTATCGGCCAGCGCAAGCGGTGCTGAAGCCCCTGAACGCATTCGTCGTTCCCCGTCTGTCATGGACTGGCCGGACGCATGACGTACTCCGGCAGATTCGGATGCCAGACTATCGGCGGGAAGGTTAAGGCCGCATTAACCATGGGTGCGTGCCGGCGCTCCCCGAGTGGAAACCGGTCACATAAATGGCGGGCACGCTGGCCGGCCGATGTTTCATCGCCCAAGATCGATCAGGCGCCCGATCAAGCGATTGTGACCGAGCCTGGACTGCCACCGGCGTGCATCCCACGAAAAAGAGGCCCGGAACCGGTCCGGGCCTCAATGCGTGAGCCCTTTTCGGGAGCGTCACGACGGGAGGGAAGGTGTTGGGCGACCGAGGCCGCCCCAGACAAGACCCACAGGTGGCCTGGCTTACGGGTGATAGGCCGCTTCGCCATGCGCGGTGAGGTCGAGCCCTTCGCGCTCTGCATCGGCTGTCGGGCGCAAGCCTACGATCATATCGACGATCTTGTAGAGGATGGCGCTGCCGATGCCCGACCACAGGACGGTTACCAGGACACCCTTGAACTGCGACCACAACTGGGTCGCCGTGCCGGCATAGCCGGCGGCGAAGTCGGCCGTCGAATAATCGACGATGCCGGCGCCGCCGAGGGCGGGATTGACCAGGATGCCGGTGCCGAGCGCGCCGATGATGCCGCCGACGCAGTGGATGCCGAAGACATCGAGGCTGTCGTCGTAGCCGAACTTGTTCTTCACGACCGAGACGAAGAAGTAGCAGACGCAGCTGGCGACGATGCCGAGCACGATGACGCCCATCGGTCCGCCAAAGCCGGCGGCGGGCGTGACGGCGACAAGGCCGGTAACAGCGCCCGAAACCGCGCCAAGCATGGAGGCTTTGCCGCGCAGCAGCGTTTCGAGCACGATCCAGGTCACTGCCGCCGCGGCTGTGGCGACGAAGGTGTTGACCATGGCCAGCACCGCATAGGCGTTGGCTTCGAGGTTCGAACCGGCATTGAAGCCGAACCAGCCGACCCACAGCAGCGACGCGCCGACCATGGTCAGCGTCATCGAATGCGGCGCCATGACGTCCTTGTTGTAGCCGATGCGCTTGCCGATCATCAGCGCGCCGACGAGGCCGGCGATGCCCGCATTGATGTGAACGACGGTGCCGCCGGCAAAGTCGATGGCGCCGAAGCTGAAGATGAGCCCCGACGGGTCGCTGTAAGCGCTCGGGCCGCCCCAGAACCAGACCATATGCGCGATCGGGAAGTAGACGAATGTGACCCACAGGATGGTGAAAAGGATCACGGCCGAAAACTTGACGCGTTCGGCGAAGGCGCCGACGATCAGGGCAGGCGTGATGCAGGCGAAGCTCATCTGGAAGATGACGAACACCAGTTCAGGAATGGCGACGCCCTTGGTAAAAGTTTCCGACACCGTCGTCACGTCGACGCCGGCGAGAAACATCTTGGAAAGGCCGCCGACGAAGGCGTTGCCGGGGGTGAAGGCAAGGCTGTAGCCGTAGAAAACCCAGACGATCATGACCACGCTGGTGATGGTGAAGACCTGCATCAGCACCGACAGCATATTCTTGGCGCGAACCAGGCCGCCGTAGAAAAGGGCAAGGCCGGGAATGGTCATCAGTAGCACCAGGATGGTGGAGATCATCATCCACGTCGTGTCGCCCTTGTCGACGGTAAAGGCCGGCGCTGCTGGCGCGGCCGGTGCGGCCGGCGCCGCTTCCTGCGCGAATGCGGCGAACGTGCCCAGCGCTGCGATAGCGAGTGAGCCTAGCAGCGCGGTGCGCGCCACCGACTTCAAAGTAGAAGGAATATTCATTGAACTCTCCATTGGAATACGTTTCCGCAGCTCAAAGCGCGTCGGTGTCTGTTTCGCCGGTGCGAATGCGCACCGCCTGGTCGATGCCGAAAACGAAGATCTTGCCGTCGCCGATCTGACCGGTCTTGGCCGCCGCAGTGATGGCTTCGACGGCCTTGTCGACCATGTCCAGGCCGACCGCGACTTCGATCTTGATCTTCGGCAGGAAGCTGACCGCGTATTCCGCCCCGCGATAGATTTCCGTGTGTCCCTTCTGACGCCCGTAGCCTTTGACTTCGGTGACGGTCAGGCCCTGGATGCCGACTGCGGTGAGCGCTTCGCGCACCTCGTCGAGCTTGAACGGCTTGATGATTGCCATCACGATTTTCATAAGGTTTCACCCTTTACTGTTGCGGGTCCCCCGCGTTTGCACGACTTCGCCGATCCCCATGAGAGCCGGAGAGTGCCCGCTAGGATTCAAGCTCCGTGCCAGTTGCCGAAGCAGGGTGTTAAGCTGCTGTTAAATAACGACTTGGCGAAGGTTTGTCGGCTGACTGTTCATAGTCGCGGCAGCGCAGCTGATTAAAAAGTAGGCAATTTTGCAAAATTGCCTATTCCGCGGGCGGCCGCTTCAGCCTGATGAGACCTTCCTGGGCAACCGAGGCGATCAACGTGCCGTCGCGGGCAAACAGCGACCCGCGCGTGAACCCCCGCGACCCTTGCGTCGACGGGCTGTCCTGCGTGTAGAGCATCCAGTCGTCGAGTGGATGGCTGCGATGGAACCACATGGCGTGATCGAGGCTCGCCGCCTGGATGTCGCTATCGAAGATGGCGCGGCCATGCGCAAAGGTCGAGGTATCGAGCAGCGTCATGTCGGAAAGATAGGCAAGCACGGCCGCCTGCGCGGCGCGATCGCCCGGAACCGGGCCGGTGGTGCGGATCCAGATGTTCTGTTTCGGCTCCAGCTTCTCCCGGCTGGTGTAATGCTCCAGCATCACCGGCTTCATCTCGATCGGCCGGTCACGCTCCCAGTAGCGCCTGATGCCGTCGGGCACGGCCGCGCCGAACTTGCCGATCAATTCGCGCTGCGACAGCAATGTGTCGGGCGCCGGCACGTCCAGCGGCATTGGCACCTGGTGCTCGAGACCGACCTCGTCCTGCTGGAACGAGGCTTCCAGCGAAAAGATCGCCTGGCCGTGCTGGACCGCCACGACACGGCGCGTGGTGAAGGAGCCGCCGTCGCGGATGCGGTCGACCTGGTAGATGATCGGCACCTTGGTGTCGCCCGGCCGCATGAAATAGCCGTGCAGCGAATGGACGTGGCGTTCGGGCTCGACCGTTCGCTGGGCGGCGACCAGCGCCTGGGCGATGGTCTGGCCGCCGAAGACACGCTGCCAGTCGAGTTTGGGGCTGCGACCACGGTACAGGTTGTGTTCCAGCTGCTCGAGGTCGAGAATGCCGAGAAGCTCGTCCATGGCCGCCGTCATGTTTCGCGCCCTCGTGTCGTTTTGATTCCGAAGTTCGCCTTAATTTCGATATTTTACTCGAAGCGAGCTTCAGAAGCCGCAAAAGTGTTATGGCGGTTTCCGACAGGAATGACGGGCAGTCAAGGCCGGAAAGGAATTTGGCCGGAAAGGAATTTGCCATGGTCGACAAGGCGGATGCAAAAAACCGAACCGCGCTGGACATTCTGGTCGCCGGCGCCGGCTATGTCGGCCTTGCCGCCGCCGTATCGCTGAAACAGGCACGACCGAGCCTGGCGGTCGCTGTCGTCGACGCCGCGCCCGCCGGCATCTGGCAAAAGGACGGCCGCGCCTCGGCGATCGCCGCTGCCGCTTGCCGCATGCTCGACCAACTCGGCGTCTGGGCCGAAATCGCCCCCGAGGCGCAGGCGATCACCGAGATGATCGTCACCGATTCGCGCGCTTCCGATCCGCTGCGCCCGGTGTTTCTCACGTTCGATGGCGAGGTCGCGCCTGGCGAAGCGTTTGCGCATATGGTCGCCAACAGGGATTTGAACGGCGCCTTGCGCCGGCGCGCTGAAACACTCGGCATCGACATCATCGAAGGCGTCGCCGTCAGTGCCTTCGACGTCAACGGTGCCGGCATCACCGTGCATCTTGCCGACGGCGCGACGCTGAAGGCGCGGCTGCTGATCGCCGCCGACGGCGTCAACTCGAAGCTGCGCGACATGGCCGGCATCAAGACGGTGAAATGGGACTACGGCCAGTCCGGCATCGTCTGCACCGTCGCGCATGAACGGCCGCATAATGGCCGCGCCGAAGAGCATTTTCTGCCAGCCGGCCCGTTCGCCACGCTGCCGCTCAAGTCGGACAAGGACGGCACCCACCGCTCGTCGATCGTCTGGGTCGAGCGGTCGGAAGATGCCGAAAAACTGGTCGACGGCGACGACCTCGTCTTCGAGCACGAGCTGGAACAGCGGTTTGGCCTGAAGCTCGGCGAAATTCGCGTCGCCGACAGGCCACGTGCCTGGCCGCTCGGCCTGACCATCGCCCGCGATTTCGTCGCGCCGCGCATTGCGCTCGCCGGCGACGCCGCCCACGGCATCCACCCGATCGCCGGCCAGGGCCTCAATCTCGGTTTCAAGGATGTGGCGGCGTTGGCCGAAGTGGTGGTCGAGGCCGACCGGCTCGGCCAGGATGTCGGTGCGCTCGACGTGCTCGAACGCTACCAGCAGTGGCGGCGCTTCGACACGCTGCAGATGGGCGTCACCACCGATGTCCTGAACCGGCTGTTTTCCAACGACATCGGCCCGTTGCGCGCCGTCCGCGACATCGGCCTCGGTCTCGTCGAACGCATGCCGCGGCTGAAGGATTTCTTCATCCGCCAGGCGTCCGGTCTGTCCGGCGACACGCCGAAACTGCTCAAGGGCGAGGCGATCTGAACCCGTCTGACGGGCCGGCATCACCTGAATATCAGCACACCCTTAGTTGACCTCGAAGCCGAGCTTCTGGCGCAGCCGCAGTATCCTCTGGTCGGATATTTTTAGGGGTTGCTCACCAGCCTGCGCCGCGCGGTTCACCATCTGCAGCAAATCGTTTCGCTCAGTCACGTCGAGGCGTTCGCGCAGGAACGGCGCCAGTTTGTCGATGACGATCGTGGCATCGTCGATCTGGGACGCCGCCCATTTGGCGTAGACCACGGCCTCATCGGTCTTCTTGTCGTCTGCAATCTCCGAAATCACCGACCGAACCACGGCTTCGCGCTGCGGCAGGACAGGGCCGTTCTCGGAAATGATGGCGGTGATCAGCGTCGCGGCCGCCACGACCGGATCGTCGATCGCCGTCAGCGGTGAGAGCGCCGCCTGCTTGCGCAACCTCTTGCGCCGAATGTTGCCTTGCACCCGCCCGACGACGTCCGCGACCTCGCGCGCCGCATCGTTCATGGCCTTCATCCGATACCACCAGAACGCCGCCACTCCCAACAGCCCAATTGCAGCAATCAGTATATGCATGCCCGAAATCCCCCAACCGCAGCGACGATAGGAGAAGTGCTGTCTCGCTTCAACACGCAAAAGTTGCGCCCGCCGAAGAACATCGATTCCGCCGAACGCAACCGGAATAGTGTTCAGGATCCCGGTACGCTGTAGATCGCCCTGACCTCGATCGTGCCGATTTCGGCCAGCGGAATCCCGCCGGCAATCTCCAGCGCCTCGTCGATATCCCCCGCCTCGATCATGACGAAGCCGAGCAATTGCTCCTTGGTCTCGGCGAAGGGACCATCGGTGATCAGCCGCTTGCCCTTGCGCCGGCGCACGGTTTTCGACGTTCTTACCGATTGCAGCGCCTGCGCGATGATCAGCCGGCCGCTTTGCTCCACCGATTTGTCATAGGCCAGCGAGTCGGCGTCGAGCCTGGCCAGCCTCTCCGGGCTCATCGCGTAAAGGTCTTTTTCCTCACCATAGACCAGGCAAACGTATTTCATCTTTCATCTTCCTTGTTGGGACGAACTGTTGGCGACCAAGGTCCCAGCCGGGCTTTTGACCGCCGCATGATCGAGAAGGGATACCGCAACCCCTATCATGGCGACCGCAACAAGCAGTCGACCGAAACCGGAAAATTGCCGATCCAACCGGTCAGGTTCCTGTTCAGCCGCCTTTCGGCCGGTGTCACTCCAGTGAGCAGAAAACAGATTATTCATGGTGTCCTCCATTCGGCCACGAAACCCGTGGCCGCCCGCAGGACGGCCGAGGCAGATGGAAGTCGACATTTTTGCACGCGGATTTTTTTTCGCGTCGCCATTGGCGCGAAAGCACGGGTGGCCTTCGTGCCCGCGCGCGCTATAGTCGACCAGACGCCGATCACGGCTCAGCCACCACAATCAAGGAGGAATTCATGGACCGCACCGCAAACGCCGTCTGGAAAGGCAATCTGAAAGAGGGCAACGGCACGCTCGACACGCAGAGCGCGGCTCTGAAAGGCACGCCCTACTCGTTCAAGGCGCGGTTCGAGGATGAAAGCGGCAAGGCCGGCACCAATCCGGAGGAACTCATCGCCGCCGCGCATGCCGGCTGCTACGCCATGCAGTTCTCTCACTTCCTGGCCGAGAACGGCACCCCCGCCGACGAACTCGACGCCAAGGCGGTGGTGATGCTGATTCCTGGCACGGGGATCACAGGCAGCGCGCTCACGGTGGTCGGCAAGGTGCCGGGCATCGATGCGGCGAAATTCCAGGAGCTGGCCGAGAAGGCCAAGGCCGAATGCCCGGTCTCGAAGGCGCTCGGCGCCATAAAGGTTTCGCTCGACGCCAAACTCGGCTGAGCAGATGGCATGAGGTGATAAACGCCGGCTCCAAGGCCGGCGTTTTCATTTGTGGGGCGTAGGCGATCCTTCACGTCCCTCCAACGCCTCAAAAGGTCATCAGCGTCCGTCGCCGGTCAGCGCGTCGATGCGTGCGCGCAGCTGTGCGACCTCTTCCTCGAGAGCCTGCACGCGCGCTTCGAGATCCGAGGCCGGCGAAGGCGCTTGCAAGGGCGCTGCGGCAGCCGACAGCTGCACCGGCCCGCCCAGGAGATGCACATAGCGGTCCTCACGCTGGCCGGGACCACGATCGATCTGCTGAACGAGCGGCGGCTTGCGGCCGATCAACAGGTCGAGATTGCTGCGAAGCTCGTCGATGGAGGGCAACCGCGCCATGCGCTCGCTTCGCGCCAGCAATTCATAGGCGGTTTGCGGACCGCGCAGCAACAGCAGCCCAAGCAGCGCAATCTGCGCCGAGGTCAGCGAAAAGCGCTGCGCGACGATATGCTCGTAGCGCTCGACACGCGAGGCAAAGACCTGCCTGACCAGCCCCTTGTGCTCGAGTTGGCCAAGCGCTCGTCTCACCTCGACAAGCTCGACCGACATCACCGGCTCGCGCGCCGTCTTCTGGTTGGCGGCGGCAAGTGCCGCATTGAGCGTCAGCGGGTAGATGTCGGGCGTCAGTTCCTTCTTTTCGATCAGGCAACCGAGCACGCGCGCTTCGACGGGAGAGAGGATGGGGAGTTCGGTATCGGTCATGGGTCGGCTTCCTTTGAAGTCGGCGGGACAGCGCCGGCGCGAAGGATCACTACCGACGAGATGATCCCTGCAGCAACCCGTCCAAAGCTAAACCCTTCTCTCCACCATCATCTTCTTGATCTCGGCGATCGCCTTGGCCGGGTTCAGCCCCTTGGGACAGGTCTGGGCGCAGTTCATGATGGTGTGGCAGCGATAGAGCCGGAACGGGTCTTCGAGATTGTCGAGCCGTTCGCCCTTGGCCTCGTCCCGGGAATCGATCAGCCAGCGATAGGCCTGCAGCAGCGTCGCCGGACCGAGATAGCGGTCGCCGTTCCACCAATAGCTCGGGCATGAGGTCGAGCAGCAGGCGCACAGGATGCATTCATAGAGCCCGTCGAGCTTTTCGCGGTCCTCATGGCTCTGCAGCCATTCCTTGGCCGGCTCGGGCGACACCGTCTTCAGCCACGGCTCGATCGAGGCGTGCTGGGCGTAGAAATTGGTCAGGTCGGGCACCAGGTCCTTGACCACCGGCATATGCGGCAATGGGTAGACCTTGATCGCGCCGGAAATGTCATCGCAGCCCTTGGTGCAGGCGAGCGTGTTGGAACCGTCGATATTCATGGCGCAGGAGCCGCAAATGCCCTCGCGGCAGGAGCGGCGCAGCGTCAGCGTCGGGTCGATCTTGTTCTTGATGTAGAGCAGAGCGTCGAGCACCATCGGCCCGCAATCGTCCATGTCGACGAAATAGGTGTCCATGCGCGGGTTCTCGTCATCGTCCGGCGACCAGCGGTAGATGCGGTATTCCCGCAGATTGGTCGCACCCTCCGGCTTCGGCCAGGTTTTTCCGGCCTTGATCTTCGAGTTTTTCGGAAGGGTGAGTTCGACCATTATCTCAGGTCCTTTCGGATGACGAGCTTCAGCCCGGACCAAGTCCCGTTTACGGCGGCCATCATCAATACACCCTGGCCTTGGGCGCGATCTTGGCCAGGTTGATGCCGCCGTCTGCTTCCATGAGCAGCGGCTCGGTGTGCACCGGCCGATAGCTGAGCGACACCCCGCCGGCCTCGCTGAGCCGGGACAGCGTGTGCTTGCGCCAGTTCGCGTCGTCGCGCGCCGAAAAATCCTCCCGCGCATGTGCGCCACGGCTCTCCTTGCGCGCCTCGGCGGCGTAGACCGTGGTGATGGCGTTGGCCATCAGGTTTTCCAGCTCCAGCGTCTCGACCAGGTCGGAATTCCAGATCATCGAGCGATCGAACACTTTTACGTCCTTGAGCTCGCCCCAGATCTGCGAAATGCGCTTGCAGCCGCTTTGCAGCGATTCCTGGGTGCGGAACACCGCCGCATCGTCCTGCATCGCCTTCTGCATCTTTTCGCGCAAAACCGCCGTCGGCGTCGAGCCGTTGGCGTGGCGCAGCCGGTCGAAGCGGTCGATGATCTTGTCGACCGAGGCTTCGTTGGGCGACGGGATCGCTGCGTTGCGATCGATCACCTTGCCGGCCCGGATCGCCGCCGCGCGGCCGAACACCACCAGATCGATCAGCGAGTTGGAGCCCAGCCGGTTGGCGCCGTGGACGGAGGCGCAGCCGGCTTCGCCGACCGCCATCAGCCCGGGCGACACCTGGTCCGGGTTCAAGGCGGTGGGGTTAAGCACCTCACCCCAGTAGTTGGTCGGCACGCCGCCCATATTGTAGTGGACCGTCGGCAGCACCGGGATCGGCTCTTTGGTCAGATCGACGCCGGCAAAGATCTTTGCCGACTCCGAAATACCCGGAAGTCGCTCGTGCAAGACGGCCGGATCGAGGTGGTCGAGATGGAGAAAAATATGGTCCTTGTTCTTGCCGACGCCGCGTCCCTCGCGAATCTCCAGCGTCATGCAGCGCGAGACCACGTCACGCGAGGCAAGGTCCTTGGCCGACGGCGCATAGCGCTCCATGAAGCGCTCGCCCTCGGAATTGACGAGATAGCCGCCTTCGCCGCGCGCGCCCTCGGTGATCAGGCAGCCGGCGCCGTATATGCCGGTCGGGTGGAACTGCACGAATTCCATGTCCTGCAGCGGCAGCCCGGCCCGCGCCGCCATGCCGCCGCCGTCGCCGGTGCAGGTGTGCGCCGAGGTCGCCGAGAAATAGGCGCGGCCATAGCCGCCGGTCGCCAGCACCACCATTTTTGCCGAAAAACGGTGGATGGTGCCGTCGTCGAGGTTCCAGGCGACGACGCCGCTGCAGGTGCCGTCCGGCTCCATGATCAGGTCGAGCGCGAAATACTCGATGAAGAACTGCGCGTTGTTCTTCAGCGACTGGCCGTAGAGCGTGTGCAGGATGGCGTGGCCGGTGCGGTCGGCGGCCGCACAGGTGCGCTGCACCGGCGGGCCGTCGCCGAAATTCATCATATGGCCGCCGAACGGCCGCTGGTAGATCTTGCCCTCTTCGGTGCGCGAGAACGGCACGCCGTAATGCTCGAGCTCGTAGACGGCGGCGGGTGCTTCGCGCACCAGATATTCCATGGCGTCGACGTCGCCGAGCCAGTCCGATCCTTTCACGGTATCGTACATGTGCCACTGCCAGGAATCGGGCCCCATGTTGGACAGCGAGGCGGCGATGCCGCCCTGAGCGGCGACAGTGTGCGATCGCGTCGGGAAAACCTTGGTGATGCAGGCGGTGCGCAGGCCCTGTTCGGCCATGCCGAGCGTGGCACGCAGGCCGGCGCCGCCGGCGCCGACCACAACCACGTCGAATTTGTGGTCGACATAGCTGTAGGCGGACGCCGTGTTGGCGTTGTTCGCGTCCTTGGCCAAAATTTCAGCCTCCAAATGCCAGTTTGAGCAGGGCGAAGATCGAGGCGACGCCGACCACTACGGGAAAGAATGTGTTGAGGGCGAGCAGCGCCAGCCTCATGCCCTCGCCATGCACATAATCCTCGATGATCGCCTGCATGCCGAGCCGCATATGGTAGAGCCCGGACAACAGCACCAGGGCCAGGACCAGCGCCACGAACGGGTTGGCAAGTGCGGCGCGCACTTGCGCATAGCCGGCGCCGTTCAGCGCGATCAGAAAGCCGACGAAGAACAGGATCAGTGGAATGTTGGCGATCGCCGTCAGGCGCTGGCGCCAGAAATGCTCCGTGCCCTCGCGGGCGGAGCCGAGGCCGCGGACCTTGGCCAGCGGGGTGCGCATGTCGGTGTTGTGGTGGCTCACGATCACGCTCCCCGCGCCATGTAGCCGGCGATCCAGATCAGCAGCGTCAGTACGATCGAGCCGACCAGCGTCGCCCAGGCGACCCTGGAGGCGGTGTCCTTTTCAAGCCCGGCCCCGGTGTCCCAGATCAGATGGCGCACGCCGCCCAGCATGTGGTGCATCAGCGCCCAGGTATAGAACAACAGCACCAGCCGCCCCAGCCACGAGCCGAAGGCCCAGTTGACGGCATCGAAGGTGGGCTGCGAGCTCGCCGCCGCCATCAGCCACAGCGCGACCAGCAGCGTGCCGAAATAGAGCGCGCCGCCGGTGATGCGATGGATGATCGACATCGTCATCGTGATCGGCGGACGATAGACGGTCAGATGCGGCGACAGCGGCCGTTCACGTCTGGCAAATTCGCGGGTGGCTGGTGACTTGCTCATGGCTCCCCCAGTTCGGCGTCCCAAGTTCGGCGTCTCTTGGAGCCCCAGGTGGAAATGCGGCATTACCGCTTCCGGTTGCGACTTTGGACAGCCCGGTTTCTAATGCTCTTTTTGCACCGCGTCAAAGCCGGAAAATCGTTCCGAAAAGGTAATTTAGTCTGACAAAAGGCAGTGTTTGGCTTCAATCGATTAGCGCGCGACCCAAAGCCGGCGCAATGTTCGCTGCGGTGCGGTATGTGGTTTCGATCCTACGGCTTGGGGCATGTTGAGATTCAGGTCAGCCCGTGGCGAAAACAGCGGTTCCGAGAACCGGAACGGAGCGTACTTTCGGGTACGTGAGTACCGGAAGCGTAGGAAACCACTGTTTGCAGACCAGCCTCACCTGAATATGGGCATGCCCCTAGCGCTTGCAGGTCAGCGGCGTCTTCCCGCCCTTCATCACCAGCGCGTCGCGCCCGTCGATCACGATTGCGTCATGCGCCGCGCCGAAGCGGCTGTTTTGATTGGCTGGCGAGGCCGGCAGGTCCTCGCTGGCGCCGTCCGGACCAAGCACCCGCACCGAAGTGCCGAGATTTTCGATGGTGATCCTGGCGCCATCGGCGCAACTGTAGGTTGCGGTGCGCGGCTGCGGTGAATCGGGCGCGGCGGCTGGCGCATTGGTTTGAGACACGCAGGCAATTGTGGTCAGCAATGGACAAAGGGCCAGCGTCACCCGAAACGTCCGGCCTAACGCCATGTGCTGTCTCCCTGCGCGTCAATCCAGCCGCGATGCTTGCCAAGATAACCGATGTCGCGCTCGGCCGCGATGGTGGTGGCAAGCATGGCCGAAAGATGGCCGCGGATATTAACCATGTTTGCCGAGAACTGCCGGCCAGCAGGGCTGGCCTCTTAACAATGGTTAAGAAAAGGTTAATTTGTGATTCGAGCAAGAACTCGGCCTCTGACAAATGGGGACGCCATGCATTCGAATTCAGCCAGATCGCGCCTTCCGGCGCCCGTCTCGATGCCCGTCGTCCTGGTGGCGGTGGCCATCGGCTTCGCATTCGCAGCGCCGGCACGCGCCGGGACGCGCGACCGCGTCTATGCCGATTCCTTCGGCAACCTCGTCATCGAGAGCGCCGCCGGCTACAAGCGCATCCTCGTTGGCGAGGGCGAATTGGCCAAGGAAATGTCGGATTACGTCGGCGCTGGGCAGCCCAAAATCCTCTATCAAGACGAACCGGACGATGTCAGCAGCCACGACTGCTACAGGCCGCCGGTTTTCGTGAAGGGCCGCAGCTATATGTACGGGCTTTCCGACGGTGAGATGCCGGAGCTTAGCCCCTGCCGCTGATCTTCGGCCCGGCATTGGCGACAGCGGGCTGCCGGGCGGCGATTGATCCTATCGAGATCCGCACGCAATTGCGTCCGCTGCCCTTCGCTTGGTAGAGCGCTTCGTCGGCGCGCCGCAGCAGGTCGGAAAAATTCTCAGTCGGGTGGAGCTCGGCAACGCCGAAGCTGGCGGTGCAACGATGGTTCGCCGGCAGACAGTCGATCGGCAACGCCCCGAAAGCGCTGCGCGTGCCTTCGGCGAAGAGCCGCGCGGCGGCGAGGTTGGTTCTCGGCAGGATGATGGCGAATTCCTCACCACCGATGCGGCCGGCGACGTGATGCTCGGCGGCCGCATCACGCAGGAAGCCGGCAAAGGTCTCGATGACCCTGTCGCCGGATGCATGGCCGAAACTGTCGTTGATGCTCTTGAAATGGTCGAGGTCGGCGATGACCAGCGCGACCGGAATACCCCTGCGCACGGCGTCACGCATCGCAAGCTCGGCATGACGCTCGAAGCCGCCACGGTTGAGCAGCCTCGATAGCGTGTCCGTCTCCGATTTCGACATCGCTTCGGCGAGCACGTCGCGGACCAGAATGATCAGGATCAGAAGCGCGATTGTCATGGCAAACACCGTGCCGAGCGATTGCGACACCAGAGCGTAATTGCTCTGCAGATAGGCCTGCGGATTGGCTCCCCAGCCGCCCAATGCATGAGCGATGAACGGCTTGCTCACGAATTGCAGGGCGCTGGCTGCCAGTACGGCCATCACCGCATGGTCGAGCCAGTCGCGTCTTTGCCTGGACGACCAGACGATGCCGACGCCGACGAACTGCATGGCGGCATAGGGAAGCTGGTAGGCCATCATGCGGGCAAGCGACTGGCGCGGCAGATCCTGCACGAAATACACGGCCACGGTGGCCGCAAACAGGAAGACGAGCATCGGCACCCAAGGCGGCGCCACGCCGTATTTATGGGCAAGCCCGGCATTGAAGGCGATGGTGGCGCCCAGGAAAACGGCGAAGCCCGCGACGACTGCGGGTCGCGCATTGTCGAAGAGCGGAATGCTGAACTCGATGGCGAAATAGGCCATCCCGAGCAGATAACCGAAGACCAGCCAGCGCGCCGGCGCGCGCGCCACCTCGTTGAACGATATGGTCATGAAGGCGGCCGCCAGCACGCCGGCGACGAGCAGGTTGATTGCAAGGATGAACTCTGCGCCGCCGCCCATGTGGTCTTTCACACTCCCTGCGACAGCAAATCACGAACGGGCGAAAAAGACGTTAACATGGGCGTAGTACGGAATGCGTTCGAATTGAACCGCGCACCCCGCGCTGTTTGTTTGTTTAGCGCGATTTCTGCGGCGCCAAGCGATTCCCTTGGCTGCAAATGCTCTAGACGTGGACGATCAGCCGGCTTTGAGCGGCTCCACGACCAGCGCCGTTTCCGAGCGTCCATGGGCCGACCGTTCATAGGATAGCCGCACGCTGTCGCGGCCGTTCCGTTTGGCTTTGTAAAGTGCCTCGTCGGCGCGGCGCATCAGCGGCTCCAGCCCCTCCTCGCCGGTGTAGGCCGCCACGCCGAAGCTCGCCGTTACTCTTGTGCCGGGCGGAAGCCCGTCGACGCTGCCTGCCGAATAGACCGTGCGAATGGCTTCGGCAAACAGCCTTGCCGCGCCAAGGTCGCTCAGCGGCAAAAGCACGGCGAACTCCTCGCCACCGATGCGGCCGGCGACGCCGCTGGTGCCGGCAGCCGATCGAAGCTTGGCGGCGAAATCGGCGATCACGCGATCACCCGCCGCATGCCCGTGCAGATCGTTGACTGCCTTGAAGTGATCGAGGTCGGCGAGCACCAGCGCGACCGGAAGTTTGGCGGTGGCGCAGTGCCGCAGGAGATGCGTGGCGCGTTCCTCGAAGCCGCGCCGGTTGAGCAGGCCCGACAGCGGGTCGGTGTACGCCTCGGCCTTCAGCGTTTTCATTACGTCCAGCGCAGCCGCGCAGAACAGGCTAAGCGCGGTGAGCAGCGACAGCAGTGCATGCGACAGCAGCGCTGTCGTCCAGTAGGACGAGGCATAGAACCCGTCATAGCTTTGGTAGGGTCCATGCGCGATGACGATAACGAGGGTGCGCGCGACGAAATTCAGCCCGGAAAGCAGCGACAGCACGAACAGCATCATTTCCGTCGGGCCCCTGCCGCGCACCACGCGCAGTTCGGCGGCGACTACCAGGCTGAGCCCGCCGAAAGCGAAATTCATCGCCAGGATTCGCCAGGTGAGATCGGGCTGGATGAACATGAACCAGCAAAAAGCGGCCAGGCCGCCGCTCGCCAGAAAGCCGATCGCAACAAAGGGCACGCGCCGTCCATAACGTGTCACGATCGCGCCGGCGAGACCGCTGGCAGCAATCGTGAAGCAGGTGACGGAGAGCAGTTTGGTCGGCGCCATGCCGATGGGCAGGGTGAAATACTGCAGCAGGAAGCCGGCCGCCGAAAGCCAGTAACTGGCGGCGAGCACAGCCAGATAGGCGCAGTGACGCTGATAAAACCACAGCACGAGAAACACCGCGCCGAGCGCAAGCGCGATCGTCGGGTTGAGTAACCCTGTCAGCAGACCGGTGTCCAAAGGACCGTGAACCCCCACGCTTCCGTGAGAGAGACCTTAGGGCGCAAGCCCAAACAAGCGGTTAAGCAAAGTCGAATATGCGCGAGGACCCCCATGAAGCAGTTGCACGGAACTTGAAACCGCGACCGGCGTTTTCCAGCAGCAATCGATGGAGACGCTTTCATGGCCGATACGATCATGCTGACCGACCACCAGGCAATTCGCTCTTGGGCCGCGTCACGTGCCGGATTTCCGGCAATCGTCGATGTATCGCCCGAAACAGGCACGCAAGCCATGCTGAGGCTGGTTTTCGGCCAGCACGCCTATCAGGACCAGGACCAGGCCGAACGCCCGGCCAACGCCGGCGGCTACGAACTGGTCGAATGGGACGAATGGTTCAAGCTGTTCGACGAACGGCAGCTGGGGCTCGTGGTGGCAAAGGATGAACCCGGCCGCCGTGAGCAATTCCACGAATTCGTCAGGCGCCCGGCGTGAAGAGAACCCGAACCGCATCGCGGTTCGGGTTCTGTTAACTCGTCATCGGGTTATTTCCACTCGCGGATGTCGACGAAATGGCCGGCGATCGCCGCCGCCGCCGCCATCGCCGGCGACACCAGATGGGTGCGGCCCTTAAAACCCTGACGGCCCTCGAAATTGCGGTTCGAGGTCGAGGCGCAGCGCTCATGCGGCTTCAGCCGGTCGTCGTTCATGGCAAGGCACATCGAGCAGCCCGGCTCGCGCCAGTCGAAGCCGGCGGCGACAAAGATCTTGTCGAGACCTTCGGCCTCCGCCTGCTCCTTGACCAGACCGGAGCCCGGCACGATCATCGCATCGACGTGAGGGCTGACTTTCTTGCCCTCGACCACCTTGGCGACAGCGCGCAAGTCCTCGATGCGGCCGTTGGTGCAGGAGCCGATGAAGACGCGGTCGAGCGCGATATCGGTGATCTTGGTGCCTGGGGTCAGGCCCATATAGTCGAGCGCGCGCTGCTTGGACGTACGCTTGTTCTCATCGGTGATATCGTCGGGGTTCGGCACGATACCCTGGACCGAGACGACGTCCTCGGGCGAGGAGCCCCAGGAGACGATTGGCGGCAGTTTCGCGGCGTCGAGCACGACCACCTTGTCGAAATGGGCGCCCTCGTCGGACTGCAGCGTCTTCCAGTAGGCGAGCGCGGCGTTCCACGCCTCGCCCTTCGGCGCGCGCGGCTTGTCCTTGACATAGGCGAAGGTCGTCTCGTCAGGCGCGATCAGGCCGGCCCGGGCGCCGCCCTCGATCGACATGTTGCAGATGGTCATGCGGCCTTCCATGGACAGCGCGCGGATCGCTTCGCCGGCATATTCGATGACGTAGCCGGTGCCGCCGGCAGTGCCGATCTCGCCGATGATCGCCAAAATTATGTCCTTGGCGGTGACGCCTTCCGGCAGCACGCCGTCGACGCGCACCAGCATGTTCCTGGCCTTGCGCTGGATCAGTGTCTGCGTGGCCAGCACATGCTCGACTTCCGACGTGCCTATGCCGTGCGCCAATGCGCCGAAAGCACCATGCGTCGAGGTGTGGCTGTCGCCGCAGACGATGGTCATGCCAGGCAGCGTAAAACCCTGCTCCGGACCGATGATGTGGACGATGCCCTGGCGGATATCCTTCTCGGAATAGTATTCGACGCCAAAGTCCTTGGCGTTCCTGGCCAGCGCCTCGACCTGGATGCGGCTTTCCTCGTTCTTGATGCCGAACTTGCGCTCGGGCGAGGTGGACACATTGTGATCGACCACAGCCAGCGTCTTTTCCGGATGGCGGACCTTTCTGCCGGTCATGCGCAGGCCTTCGAAAGCTTGCGGGCTGGTCACTTCATGGACGAGGTGACGGTCGATATAGAGCAGGCAGGTGCCATCGTCCTGGCGGTCGACGACATGGTCGTCGAATATCTTGTCGTAGAGGGTGCGCGGTGCGCTCATGTGCGTAAATCCGTCGATATGAAAATGGGAAGTGACTGGCGCCGGCTAGCCGGCGAACACGGCCTAGCCCGGATATCTCAGCGAAGTCGGCTGGTCAGAGCGCCGGAAACGCGCGCCGAGAAACGCGACGGCAGGCGTTTTCTGTCCTGCAGCACGAACCCCTTGTAAGCCGGATCGCCAAAAAGCTGTTCCATGGCGTGGCTCATATCAATGTTTTGACTTTTCGGCAATTGCGGCTGCCTGGCGCGGCTCTGCCTTCTCCCCTTGTTGTGGGAGAAGGAAGAAGGCGCTTCAAACCACCTCGAACACAAATGTCTTCACCAGCGCCTCAGGTTCGCCGATCGCATAGCAGCGAAACCACGGGCTTTCTTCGACCGGCCGCCACTTTTTCGCCTGCTCCAGTTCGTCGAACGTCGCCTGAAACCCGCCGCTCGCAAAAACCTGGTCGCGAACGGTGAAGATGGCGTGGCCGCCCTTCCTAGTGATGCGCACCAGTTCATGCAGGCCGGAGGCCGGTGCATGGCTGATGGTGAACACGCCGGTCGAGAAGAAGGCGCGGAAATGCCCGTCCGGCCAGGGCAGCGGATCGCCGAGCATCGCCTGTTTCAGCTCGCTGTAAGCCTGCCGGCTGCCGGCGATTTTCAGCATTTCAGCCGACAGGTCGAGCCCGGCGATGTCCTCATAGCCCAGCGCCTTGAGCGACGGTCCCGACAGGCCGGTGCCGCAGCCGGCGTCGAGCAGCGGCCCTTCGCCTGACGGCACATGGCGCGCCACCCAGGCGGCGATCAGGAACGGCAGGAGGTAGCCGAGCGCGGCGGTTTCGCTGTCATAGGTCGCAGCCCAGGCGGCGTAGGCCTTGGCAAGCGCTTCCGGCGTGTCGGCCGTATAGACCGCATCCAGCGCCGCATTGGCTTTGTCGATGTTCATGGAACTGACCCTCCAAAACGTATTGGCCGCAATCGTAGCGCCGCCTTCGCCTGCCGGTTATTGCTCATGCTGGCGGCGCAGCCGCTTTTCCAGCGCCCGCAAGGCCAGCGACAGGCCGACCGTCAGGATGAGATAGATATAGGCCACGATCGAATAGGTCTCGAAGAAGCGGAACGAGCCGGCTGCATAGATCTTGCCCATCTGGGTGATGTCGGCGACGCCGAGCACCGAGACCAGCGAGGAATCCTTGACCATGGCGACGAAATCATTGCCGAGCGGCGGCAGGATGGTGCGGATCGCCTGCGGAAAGACGATCAGCCGAAAACGCTGGGTGCGCGTCAGCCCCAGCGCCTTCGCGGCCTCGATCTGGCCCTTCTCGACCGCCTCGATGCCGGCGCGGAAGACCTCCGAGATGAAGGCCGAATAGCCGATGGTCAGCGCCATGATGGCGCGCCATAGCAACGATACGTCGCGTATCATTAGCTCGCCGAAGAGGCCGGCGCTTTGCAGCGGCGCCGTCAGCGCGTTCCATCCCGCGACGAAGGCCGGCGCGCCGGCGAAGGCGATCCAGAACAACAGCACCAGCATTGGCACGCCGCGAATGATCTCGATATACAAGCGCGCGATCTGGCGCAGCCAGCGCGACCCCGACAGGCCCATCAGCGCAATGGCGAGCCCGATTGCCGAGGCCAGCGCGAAGGCGACCATTGTGACGAACACGGTGATGCCGATGCCCTTGGCGACGGTCGCGAAAACCTGGGTATAGAGGTCGCTTGCGGCGATGAAGATAGCCGCTGCCAAGGCGAGCGCCACGGCCACGGCGAGCCACCAGGGGAAGTCGGACTTGGCGGTTGAAGATGCGGGCGTCGCCATCAGGGCGCGCCGACGAACCAATGTCGCGCCAGGCCACCCCCCTCTGGCCTGCCGGCCATCTCCCCCTCAAGGGGGGAGATCGGCAGCTTCCCTGGCCGCGCTTTTTTTCTAACGTTGAAGATTGGCGAAAGCGGAGGGTACAGCAAATCTCCCCCCTTGAGGGGGAGATGTCCGGCAGGACAGAGGGGGGTGTTCGAGCGCAGAGTCAGCGCGAGTTCCGGCGCGCAATTGTCATGAAAAGCGCGCCACAAAGGAAATCACTGCCCCATCTTGTAATCAAGGAACCATTTCTTGTTGAGCGCGTCGAGTGTGCCGTCGGCCTTCAGCGCGGCGATGGCTGCGTTGACCGGTTTCACCAGATCCGAGCCTTTCGGAAAAATAAAGCCGAAATCCTCGGTGCCGAGTGGTCCGCCGATCAGCTTCAGCCCGCCATTGGACGCCTCGACATAGCCCTTGCCGGCAGTGCCGTCGGTCAGCACGACATCGACGTCGCCGGTCTTCAGCGCCTGCACCGTGGCGCCGAACGTCTCGAAAAGTTTTATGCGCGGGTTCTGCTCATTGCCGTCGAGGACGCTGTAGACAGCGGTGTAGAACGGCGTGGTGCCGGCTTGCGCACCGATCAACCCGTCCTTGAAAGCGCCGAGCGTCTTGGCGTCGGTGAAGCGCTTCTCATCGCCGCGCACCAGCATGAACTGTTCCGAGCGCATATAGGGGTCGGAGAAATCCACCTTCTGCTTGCGATCGTCCTTGATGGTGATGCCGGTCATGCCGATGTTGTACTGGTTGTCGGAAACCGCCTGGATCATCGCGTCCCAGGAGGTGTTCTGGTACTCGACCTGGAAATTCAGCCGCTTGGCGATCTCGTTCATCGCGTCATATTCCCAGCCGATCTGCTTGCCGGTTTTGGCGTCGATGAACTGCAGCGGCGGATAGGCGTTTTCCGTCACCACCACCACCTTCTTGCCGCCGAGATCGGGCAGCGACTGCGCCAGGGCGGCGACGGGCGCAAGTACCAGAGCCAACAGGCCGGCCAACAGCAGTTTCGATTTGATCATGGTACACCCCGAGCATTTGAACGGCCTCGACATTGTCGAGGCTTGCAGGAAATCCGGCGCCGACTTTAGCTTTCCGCAGGCGCCTTGCAAGCCGGCTTGATGCGGCTTCGCGCGAAAATGGATTCCATGCTTTCACGGCATTACGGAACGATCCGTTTCGATTGCGCACCGGCGGCCCGGCAAAATCGAAACCCATTCCGCGAGGCAAAAAAGGCGGCCGAAGCCGCCTTTCCGAAACATGGTTTTTGAATTCGCCTTATTCGGCGGCAGCGGCTTCCTCGGCCTTGGCGGCCTCGTCGGCGGCCTTCTTCTCGGCGGCTTCCTGCGCGGCCTTCTCGGCGGCCAGCGCCTGGGCGGCTGCAACCTTCTCGGCCTCGATGCGGGCCTTCTCGGCGTTCAGCGCATCGCGCTCCTCATCGTTCAGCTTGCGGGCGCGCACGCCGGTGTTTTCCGAAATGCGGGCCGACTTGCCGCGACGATCGCGCAGGTAATAGAGCTTGGCGCGGCGCACCTTGCCGCGGCGCACGATCTCGACGCCCTCGACCATCGGCGAAAAGACCGGGAACACGCGCTCCACGCCTTCGCCGTAGGAAATCTTGCGAACGGTGAAATTCTCCTGGAAACCGGCGCCGGCGCGGGCGATGACGACGCCCTCATAGGCCTGGACGCGGGTGCGGGTGCCTTCGGTCACGCGGACCTGGACGCGTACGGTGTCGCCGGGCTGGAATTCGGGAAGCTTGCGCTTGGCTTCGATCTTGGCGGCCTGTTCGGCCTCGAGCTGACGGAGGATATCCATCTCTACAAATCCACTTCTTGTTCTTCCGACAGTCAGAGCGTCCGACACTCGCCTTGCAGTTCCATTGACCGCTCGGCTATGCCCTTTGTTCGAGAACATCTGGGTTCGAGAACATCGGGCAGGGGCGACTACACCGTCATTGTTGACGGGCCCGGCAGATTTTCTCCCGGTTCGGCGCGCACATACAGCTATTTCGACGCTTTGTCACGCCTTTGCCGCGTTCTTTTTTGGTCGTTGGTCAACGTCGCAATCTTCCGGCACAGGGGTTGCGTTGAAGGCCCAAGCTTTTTAAGCCGGGCAGAACGTGACTTTCCTCCGGCGGCAACACCCTATGCCAGTTCTCGATGCGGCCCTGCTCTTTTTCGCGGGCTTTCTCTCAGGTGCCGTCAACGCCATAGCCGGCGGCGGGACGTTCATAACCTTCGGCGCCATGTCGCTGGTCGGCTTGCCGCCGATCGTCGCCAACGCCACCTCGTCGCTGACGCAATTTCCCGGCTACATCACCTCGACGCTCGCCTACTGGTCCGACATCAAGCATTTCTGGCGCACCGCGTTGCTGCTCGGCCTTATCTCTGCTTTTGGCGCGCTGGCCGGTGCGCTCATCCTTCTGGCGCTCGACAATCCGTCGTTCCGCGTCCTGGTGCCCTGGCTGCTGCTCGCGGCAACCGCGCTGTTCGCCGCCGGGCCGTGGCTGAAGCCGGCGCCCAAGCCGGGCCGTCAGGCCGCGATGGGTTCGCTGGTCGGTTCCCTGGCGCAGTTCGCCACCGCCGTCTATGGCGGCTTCTTCGGCGCCGGCATGGGCGTCATGATGCTGGCGACGCTCGGCCTCACCCAGGCCGGCGACTATCACCGCCTCAACGCGCTGAAGAACCTGCTGGCCGTGGTCATCGCGGCAGTAGCCATCCTGGTCTTCGTCTCCGGCGACGTCATCGCCTGGCGGCAGGCGATCGTCATGATACCGGGCGGCGCGCTGGGCGGCTATGCCGGCGTCTGGATCGCCAAGCGCGTGCCGCAAATTGCCGTGCGTGGCTTCGTCGTCGGGGTCGGCGTGTTTCTTGCCTTCTATTACTTCACCAAGGGCTGAGCGGCTAACAGGTCCGGCCGCCGCTCTTTCGTCAATCTTTCCGATTCGGCGCGTCGCCACGCGGCGATCTTCTGATGATTGCCCGAGGTGAGAACCTCGGGGATTTGCCGGCCCTCGAATTCCTGCGGACGCGTGTAGTGCGGATGTTCGAGCAGGCCGTTTTCAAAGCTCTCTTCATCGCCCGACACCGTATTGCCCATCACGCCGGGCAACAGCCGCACCACGGCGTCGAGCAGCACCAGCGCTGCCGGCTCGCCGCCGGAGAGGATGAAGTCGCCGACCGAGACCTCCTCCAGCCCCCGCGCGTCAATCACCCGCTGGTCGACGCCTTCGAAGCGTCCGCAGACGATCACTGCGCCCGGCCCCGCGGCCAGTTCGCGCACACGCACCTGCGTCAGCGGTTTTCCACGCGGGCTCATCAGCAGCCGTGGCCGTGGATCGCCCGGTGGCGAGCTATGGTCGATCGCCTTGGCCAGAACGTCGGCGCGCATCACCATGCCGGCGCCGCCGCCGGCCGGCGTGTCGTCGACGGTGCGATGGCGATCGGTGGCGAAATCGCGGATCTGGATTGCTTCCAGCGACCATGTGCCGGCCTCCAGCGCCCGGCCGGCCAGCGACACGCCGAGTGCACCGGGAAACATTTCGGGATAGAGCGTCAGCACCGAGGCGGAAAAACTCACCGGTTGCCCCCGGCGTCCTTCGGCCCGCGCGGCCTGCCCTTCGGGTCGAAACCATCGCTGCCAGGAGCATCGCTGTCTTCGTCATCGATCAAGCCCGCCGCCGCCGGATCGATGCGGACGAAACCGTCCTTGATCGACACGTCAGGAACGGCAGCCTGCGTGAACGGGATCAGCACGCCTTTGCGCCCCGCCAATATCACGTCGAGGATATCGCCACCGCCGAAATTATGCACGGCGACGACCTTGCCGATGTCAGCACCGGTATCGTCCCGGACCGCCAGCCCGACGAGATCGGCATGATAGAACTCGTCCTCTTCGCCGTCGTCCGGCAGCATCGAGCGGTCGACGAATAATTCCGTGCCGGCGAGCGCCTCGGCAGCGTTTCGGTCGCTGACACCTTTGAAGCGCACCACCACGACGTTATTGGTCGGCCTGATGTCGACGATCTGGAAGGCGCGGCCGTCCCTGGCATAGAGCGGCCCGTAGTCGGCCAGCGCCAGCGGATCGCCGGTGAAGGTTTTCACGCGCAATTCGCCCTTGATGCCATGGGCGGCGCCGATCACGGCCATCTGGACAGGGTTTTGCGGTTTGGTCATTGGTGGAAAAATCCTTTGCCTTGCTCTAGCTCCACGCTCTTGTCATTTCAATGACGCGGCTCTTCACCGCTTCCTAACCCGGCTGCCGGAAGATCGCCCGGAAATGGAAGAGCGGCATATCGGAAGAGCGCAATGCAGGAATTCCTCATCCCGGCCAAGCCAGACCTTCAGGCGGCCCGCGAAAGCTGGCTCAAGATGCTGGCGCGCGAGCGCCGGCTGTCGCCGGAAACCGTGGAAGCCTATGAGCGCGACACCCGCCAGTTCCTGCACTTCCTGACCGGCCATTGCGGCGGCTCGCCCGGCATTTCGGATATAGCCGATCTGCGCCCGGCCGATCTGCGCGGCTTTCTCGCTGCCCGCCGTGCCGGAGGCGCCGGCGCCCGCACGCTCGGGCGGGGGCTCGCCGGCATCCGCTCGCTGCTGCGCTTTCTGGAGCGGCGCGGCCTCGTCAATGCGGCGGGTGCTGCGGCACTGGGCGCGCCGCGGCAGCCGAAGTCGCTGCCCAAGCCGCTGACGGCAAGCGATGCGAAACACGTCGTTTCGGTGGAAGGCCAGCTGGCGGAGCAACCGTGGATCGCCGCCCGCAACGCCGCCGTGCTGACGCTGCTCTACGGCTCGGGCCTGCGCATTTCCGAGGCACTCGGCCTGTCCGGCGGCGATCTGTCGTCGCCTGATGAAACGGTGCTGCGCGTCACCGGCAAGGGCGGCAAGACGCGGCTGGTGCCGGTGCTGCCGATCGCGCTGCGGGCGATCGCCCAATACCGCCGGCTCTGCCCCTATCATCTCGATCCGAAGGGTCTGCTGTTTCGCGGCGCCCGCGGCGGCCCGCTCAACCCGGCCATCGTCCAGCGCGACATGGCCAAGCTGCGCTCGGCGCTCAATCTGCCGGACACCGCCACGCCGCATGCGTTGCGCCATTCCTTCGCCACACATCTGCTTGGGCGCGGCGGCGACCTGCGCACCATCCAGGAACTTTTGGGCCACGCCAGCCTGTCGACGACGCAGATCTATACCGGCGTCGACACCGCGAGGCTGCTCGAAATCTATGAAGCGGCCCACCCGCGGGCGTAGCCGACGCATGATTTCGCAAGTTGCAGCCAGGGTATGCGCCGTGGAACGATGTCCGAAACAATTTTGCCGCGCCGGTTAACCGTTTCGCCGTTCTTTGTCTCTAAAAGCGAGCCATGAAACGCGTCATTGCTATCGCCGACCGCACCGCCTTTGCTTCGCTGAAGCTGCTCGTCGCGCTGAACGTCCTGTTTTTCCTCTCTTTCCTCGTCATCGCTCTGCTCGCCGCCGGCAGGGCGCGCGCTGAAACCCCAGGGGCTGAAACCCAGGTCTGCGCCGGCGCCGACATGCTGTCGGCCTTGCAGAAGGACGACCCGGCCGCCTACCGCAAGATCGAGACGGAAGCGGCCGCGACACCGAACGGTAAGGGCCTGTTGTGGAAACTGGAAAAGGCGGGCGAAAGACCGTCCTTCCTGTTCGGCACCATGCACATGACCGACCCGCGCGTGACCAGGCTGCCGCCCGCCGCGCAAAAGGCCTTTGACGCCGCCGACACTGTCGTCATCGAGACCACGGAGGTGCTCGACAAGCAGAAGATGATGGCGGCGTTCCTGAAAGAGCCGGAGCTAATGATGTTCACCGACAGCACCACGCTGTCCTCGCTGCTGTCGCCGGACGATGCGGCGGCGGTGAACAAGGCGCTCGACGCGCGCGGCATTCCACCGGCGAGGGTTGCCAAGATGAAGCCGTGGATGCTGTCGACCATGGTCGCGCTCCCGGCCTGTGAACTGGCCCGCCAGGCCGGTGGCACGCCGGTGCTCGACATCAAGCTTGCAGAGGACGCCAAAGCCTCAGGCAAGGCCGTCGATGGGTTGGAGACCGTCGCCGAGCAGCTTCGCGCCATGGCCTCGCTGCCGCTTGCGTTTCACATGAAGGGCCTCGTCGACACCCTGAAGCTCGGCGACAGGGTGAACGACGTCAATGAAACCATGATCGTGCTTTACCAGCGCGGCGACACCGGCATGCTCTGGCCGCTGTTTCGTGCCGTCCTTCCCGGCGACGAAGACGATTCAGCAAGCTATGCCGCCTTCGAGGAAATCATGATCACCAGCCGCAACAAGGTGATGATCGACCATGCCAGGCCGATCCTCGCCAAGGGCAACGTGTTCATGGCGGTCGGCGCCCTGCACCTCCCTGGCGCGGAGGGCCTGGTCGAGGATTTCCGCAAGGCCGGCTACACCGTCACTGCCGTCGACTGAGTTGCACGGTCGAGTTGCAGACCCGGCAAGGCGTGACTCGGGGCGACGCTTTGCCCGAGTCGCCGGAGGATTGTCTCAGTACAGGACGGTCGAAAGGTCTAATTTGGCTCGATCACGGTGAGTTTTGCGAGTAAAGTGCTTGCAGACAAACGATTCCCGGCGAAGAATGCCCTGTTTTCGGCGTTTTCGATTCCTAGCGTGAAACCTGTTCAACGATTGCGCGTTGATGTGTGTTGATTGATACTTTTCATCCACGGAGGACACTTTTATGGCGAATCCAAACGACCCGTACACCACTCCGACCCCCCCTCCCAAGTCGGGTGGCGGCAGCACCGGCTGGCTGATTGCCCTGGTCGTCGTTATCCTGGCCATTGTCGCTTATTATGTTTTTGGAACAAGCGGTGAGGCGCCAGAGCCTGGTGAACCGCCGGCTGCAACCACGCCGGCCCCGGCGCCAGCGCCCGCTGAACCGACGCCTGCCCCGGCCCCTGCAGAGCCTGCACCTGCCCCGGCGCCGGCAGAACCAGCGCCCGCTCCGGCGCCAGCAGAACCAGCGCCTGCTCCGGCTCCGGCACCCGCAGAGCCAGCACCTGCTCCGGCGCCCGCACCAGCCCCGCAGTGATCGGCTGCTGACTTCAAATACGAACGGCCCGCTGAAAAGCGGGCCGTTTTTGTTTGAGCCGTCAGATGGCTGCCGGGGTTCCTTGGGAAGGCCTACATGTGGATCGGCTTAAAGAAGGTCGCAAGTGCCGCTTCCTTCACCGCTTCCGACATCGTCGGATGGGCGTGGCAGGTGCGGGCAAGATCTTCCGACGAGCCGCCGAACTCCATCAGCACCGCCGCCTCGTGGATCATCTCGCCGGCGCCGAAGCCGACGATGTGGACGCCGAGCACGCGGTCGCTCTGCTTGTCCGCCAGGATCTTCACGAAGCCGTCGGTATGCAGCATGGCGCGCGCCCGGCCATTGGCGCTGAACGGAAACTTGCCGGCCTTGTAGTCGATGCCGGCCGACTTCAGCTCTTCCTCTGTTTTGCCCACCGAGGCGATTTCCGGACTGGTGTAGACGACGTTCGGGATCACCCCGTAATTCACATGGCCGGCCTGGCCGGCAATGATCTCGGCCACCGCCACGCCCTCGTCCTCGGCCTTGTGGGCGAGCATCGGCCCGGCGATGACGTCGCCGATGGCGTAGATGCCGGGGACATTGGTCGTGAGATGGCCGTCGGTCTTGACTCGGCCGCGCTCGTCGACCTCGACCCCGGCATCCTTCAGCCCGAGACTGTCCGAATAGGCCCGGCGTCCGGTCGCGATCAGCACCCCATCCGCCTCGATCGTCTCGGCCGCGCCGCCCTTGACCGGCTCGAAGGTGACGGTGGCGCCCTTCTTGGCCTTGGCGACACCGGTCACCTTGGCGCCGAGCCTGAATTCGATGCCTTGCTTGGACAGCATGCGCTGGAACTGTTTGGCGACCTCGCCGTCCATGCCGCCGAGAATGGTGTCGAGGAACTCAACGACGGTCACCTTGGCGCCGAGCCGCGCCCATACCGAGCCGAGCTCCAGCCCGATGACGCCGCCGCCGACCACCACCAGGTGGCCCGGCACCTTGCCCAGCGACAACGCGCCGGTCGACGACATGATTACCTTCTCGTCGATGTCGACCTTTACCCCCGGAATGCCGGCGACGTCGGAGCCGGTGGCGATGACGATGTTCCCGGTCTCGATCTCCTCGACCTTGCCGTCCTCGCCGGTCACCGACACTTTTCCGGCGGACAGGACCTTGCCGGTGCCGCGAAAGCTGTCGATCTTGTTCTTCTTGAACAGGAAGGCGACGCCGTTGACGTTGGACGCCACTGTCGCGTCCTTGTGCGCCATCATCTTTTCCAGATTGAGCTTCGGCTTGCTGATTTCGACGCCGAGTGTATCAAAGGAGTGGCCGGCCTCAGAAAAAATCTCGGAGGCATGCAGCAGCGCCTTGGACGGGATGCAGCCGATATTGAGGCAGGTGCCGCCGAAGGTCGGGTTCTTCTCGACCACCGCCGTTTTCAGGCCGAGCTGCGCCGCCTTGATGGCGCAGACATAGCCGCCTGGTCCCGATCCGATGATAACGACGTCATAAGCCATGATTTGTCCTTCTGGTCTGCACTCAGCCTTGGCTGGGATTAGCGGCCGCCGCCCACTTCCAAATTCGCGCCTGTCGTATAGGACGCCCCGTCCGACAGGAGCCAGAGAATTGCCGCGGCGACCTCTTCGGTGGTCCCCGCCCTTTGCATCGGCACGCCGTGACGCATCCTCTCGACGCGATCCGGCTGTCCGCCGGAGGCATGAATTTCGGTATCGACAATCCCTGGACTGACCGCGTTGACGCGAATGCCTTCGCCGGCTACCTCGCGCGCCAGGCCGATCGTGAAAGAATCGATCGCGCCCTTCGAGGCAGCGTAGTCGACATATTCGCCCGGCCCGCCAATTCTCGCTGCAATCGAGGAGACATTGACGATGGCGCCGCCGTTGCCGCCATGGCTGGTCGACATGCGCTTCACCGCTTCGCGGGCACAGAGCATGGGGCCAATGACGTTGATGCGCATCATGCGCTCCAGCCGTGCTCCGCTCATTTCGTCGACACGCGCCCTCTGGTCGACGACGCCAGCGTTGTTGACGAGCGCATCGAGCGGCCCGAAGACATGATCGATCCTCTCGAACATCGCCTGGATATCGGCCTCGCTGCCAACGTCGCCCTTGATGGCCAGCGCTTCGCCGCCGGCCTGTTCGATTGCCTCGACAAGCGCCGTGGCAGCAGCCTCATTCGATGCGTAGTTGATCGCAACACGGTATCCAGCCGTGACGGCAAGCCTGGATGTGGCAGCGCCGATGCCGCGGCCGCCGCCGGTCACCAGCAGCACTTTTTTGGCCGCGCTCATTCCTGACAGCCCTTCAACGAAAAAACATCCCACGGCACCTTTGAAAACCCGTTGGCGCCATAGGCGGTCGACCTCTGCAGCGACGGTCCGAGGTCGGGAAAGATCAGGGTCTTCGGAGCATCTACCCCTTCGGCCGGCAACAGAGCGATGTTGCCCTTGTCATCCGCACTGTAGACGACCCCCTCCCACAGCGTGCAGGCGGCGAGCTCGTCGCCGGTGACGTCGCCTGTCGGGCATTTGTACATCAGCGAACCAAGCGGCCGCGCCACGCCTTGCGTCCACATGACGATCCCGTCGAGAACGACATCGTTATCGAGCACCATCTTGAAGGTGTTGGTGACGACAGCCGATCCCCCGGTCGGCCTGAAATCGATCTCGGCCGCACTTTCGGCATCGCCATAGACGGCGAGTTCGAGCGGGCATGCGGCAAAGGCTGCCGATCCCGCCTGCGCAATGCCGGCCGCGAGCACAGCTGCGAAAAACATTCCGGAGTGCAAACGAGAGGAACTCATTCGGTGGCGCAGATCCATTCTCCGGCTCACCTCGACCGGGCCTAGAGATCGAGCACCAGCCGTTCCGGATCCTCCAGGCTTTCCTTGACCCGCACCAGGAAGGTCACCGCTTCCTTGCCGTCGACGATGCGGTGATCGTAGGAGAGCGCCAGATACATCATCGGCCGGATCACGATCTGGCCGCCGACCACCACCGGCCGCTCCTGGATCTTGTGCATGCCCAGAATGCCCGACTGCGGCGCGTTGAGGATCGGCGTCGACATCAGCGACCCGTAAACGCCGCCGTTGGAAATCGTAAACGTGCCGCCCTGCATGTCGGCGACCGACAGCTTGCCATCACGCGCGGCGATGCCCAGCCTGCCGATATCTTTCTCGATCTCGGCTATTCCCATCTGGTCGGCATCGCGCACGACAGGCACGACGAGGCCTTTTTCGGTGCCGACTGCGACGCCGATATGGGCGTAATTCTTGAAGATGATGTCGGTGCCGTCGATCTCGGCATTGACGGAAGGGATTTCCTTCAGCGCATGGGTGACGGCCTTGGTGAAGAAGCCCATGAAACCCAGCTTCACGCCGTGCTTCTTCTCGAACACATCCTTGTATTTGGTCCTGAGCGCCATCACCGCGCTCATGTCCACCTCGTTGAAGGTGGTCAGCATGGCGGCGGTCGACTGCGCTTCCTTGAGGCGGCGGGCGATGGTCTGCCGCAGCTTGGTCATGCGCACCCGCTCTTCACGCGACGCGTCGTCGGCCGAGGACGGCGCACGGGCGGCGACCGGTGCAGGGGCCTTCGGCGTCTCGGAAGGCTGCGACGGAGCGCCCCTGGCGATCGCGTCGAGCACGTCGCCCTTGAGCACCTGGCCGCGCTTGCCG
The DNA here is from genome assembly GCF_055811635.1 of Mesorhizobium sp. WSM4806. NCBI lineage: Bacteria > Pseudomonadati > Pseudomonadota > Alphaproteobacteria > Hyphomicrobiales > Phyllobacteriaceae > Mesorhizobium > Mesorhizobium sp. WSM4806. The sequence goes on from NZ_JBVVQZ010000020.1 coordinate 36,949, forward strand.
GAACCCGAGATCTGGTCGACCGCGAGATTGCTCTCGGCCAGCAGCTTCGCCGCCGCTGGCGCCGGCGGCATCGCGCGCGCCTCGATCGGCCCGGCATCGCCGGCGATCTTTGCGGTCTCGGCCGCGGCTTGCTTGACGGTGGCTGCGGCGGTCGGCGCCGAGGCCTGCGATACCGCGTCCTGCTTCGCTTCGGATGTTGACGGCTTCGCGGCTTCGGGTGCTGCCGCCTTTGCCCCGTTGCCCGCCGAAATCATGCCGAGCAAAGCACCGACTTCGACCGTCTCGCCTTCCTTGACGGCGATCTCGCTGAGCGTTCCTGCGGCCGCGGCCGGCACTTCGACCGTGACCTTGTCGGTTTCGAGCTCGACCAGCGGCTCGTCGGTGGCGATCGCGTCGCCCACCTTCTTGAACCATTTGCCGATGGTCGCCTCGGTGACGGATTCGCCAAGAGTGGGGACGCGGATTTCGGTAGCCATTGTGCCTGTCCGTTCTTCTGTCGGTTCTGTTCTATTCGCCGAACTCTGTTCTATTCACCGAGCGCGTCTTCGAGCAAGGCGGCAAGCTGGGCGAGATGCTTCGACATCAACCCGGTCGCCGGCGACGCGGCGGCCGGCCGGCCGGTATAGCGCACCCGCTGGTGCTTGGCGTCGATATGCGCCAGCACCCATTCCAGATACGGATCGATGAACGACCAGGCGCCCATATTCTTGGGCTCCTCCTGGCACCAGACCATCTCGGCGTTGCGGAAGCGTGACAGTTCGGTGATCAGCGCCTTGGCCGGGAACGGATAGAGCTGTTCGACGCGCAGCAGGTAGATGTCGTTGATGCCGCGCTTCTCGCGCTCCTCGTAGAGGTCGTAATAGACCTTGCCCGAGCAGAGCACGACGCGGCGAATCTTCGAATCCTTGGTGAGCTTGATCGCCTGGCCGGGGAGTTGCTGGGCATCGTCCCACAACAGCCGGTGGAACGCGCTTTCGCCCGACATCTCCGGCAGTGTCGACACCGCCCGCTTGTGGCGCAGCAGCGACTTCGGCGTCATCAGGATCAGCGGCTTGCGGAAATCCCGCTTCAACTGCCGGCGCAGGATGTGGAAGTAGTTGGCCGGCGTCGTGCAGTAGGCCACTTGCATGTTGTCTTCGGCGCAAAGCTGCAGGAATCGCTCGAGCCTGGCCGACGAATGTTCCGGCCCCTGGCCTTCATAGCCATGCGGCAACAGGCAGACGAGGCCCGACATTCTGAGCCACTTGCGCTCGCCCGACGAGATGAACTGGTCGAACACCACCTGGGCGCCGTTGGCGAAATCGCCGAACTGCGCTTCCCAAAGCGTCAGCGCCTTCGGCTCGGCCAGGCTGTAGCCATATTCGAAGCCGAGCACGGCCTCTTCCGACAGCATCGAGTTGATGACCTCGAAACCGGCCTGCGCCGCCGACAGATTGTTGAGCGGGATGTAGCGTGTCTCGTCGCGCTGGTCGTAGAGCACGGAGTGGCGTTGCGAGAACGTGCCGCGCTCCGAATCCTGTCCGGACAGCCGGACCGGATTGCCGTCGAGCAGAATGGCGCCGAAGGCCAGCGCCTCGGCCGTCGACCAGTCGATGCCTTCGCCCGACTCGATCGCCTGGCGGCGGTTTTCGAGAAACCGCATGATCGTCTTGTGGGCCGCGAAATCCTTCGGCACCTCGGTCAGCTTCTTGCCGATTTCCTTCAGCGTCTTGACCGGCACGGCGGTCTTGCCGCGCCGCTGTTCGTCCTGGTTGTCGGCTGTGCGCAGGCCCGACCAGGCGCCATCCAGCCAGTCGGCCTTGTTGGGCTTATAGTGCTGGCCGACCTCGAATTCCTGCTCGAGATGTGCCCGCCAGTCGGCCTTCAGCTTGTCGAATTCGGCCTGGCTGATGTGGCCTTCGGCGATCAGCCGGTCGGCATAGATCTGCACCGTCGTCTTATGGTTGCGGATGTTGCGATACATGATCGGCTGGGTGAAGGCCGGTTCGTCGCCCTCATTGTGGCCGAAGCGGCGGTAGCAGAACATGTCGACCACGACAGGCTTGTGGAACCTCATGCGGAATTCGATGGCCACCTTGGTGGCATGGACCACGGCTTCCGGATCGTCGCCATTGACGTGGAAGATCGGCGCCTCGATCATCTTGGCGACATCCGACGGATAGGGCGACGAGCGCGAAAAGCGCGGGTTGGTGGTGAAGCCGATCTGGTTGTTGATGATGAAGTGCAGCGTGCCGGCGACGCGGTGGCCGCGCAAGCCGGACAAGCCGAGGATTTCGGCAATCACGCCCTGGCCGGCAAAGGCGGCGTCACCATGCAGGAGCAGCGGCAGCACCTTGGCGCGCTCTTCCAGCGGCACGATCTCTTCGCGGCTGCGGCCGAACAGAGAGTCCTGCTTGGCCCGCGCCTTGCCCATCACCACCGGATCGACGATTTCCAGGTGCGATGGATTGGCGGTCAGCGACAGGTGCACCTTGTTGCCGTCGAACTCGCGGTCCGACGAAGCACCGAGATGGTACTTCACGTCGCCCGAGCCCTCGACCTCGTCGGGCGCGGCCGAGCCGCCCTTGAACTCGTGGAAGATGGCGCGGTGCGGCTTGGCCATCACCTGGGAGAGCACGTTCAACCGGCCGCGATGCGCCATGCCGAGCACGATCTCCTTCATGCCGAGCTGGCCGCCGCGCTTGACGATCTGCTCCAGCGCCGGGATCAGCGCCTCGGCGCCGTCGAGGCCGAAGCGCTTGGTGCCCTTGTACTTGACGTCGATGAACTGCTCGAAGCCTTCCGCCTCGACCAGCTTCTGCAGGATCGCCTTCTTGCCGGCGGCGGTGAAGGAGATCTCCTTGTCGGTGCCCTCGATGCGCGCCTGGATCCAGGCCTTCTCCTCGGGATCGGAAATATGCATGAACTCGACGCCGAGCGTCGAGCAATAGGTGCGGGTCAGGATGTCGAGCATCTGCCGGATGGTGCCGAATTCGAGCCCGAGCACATTGTCGAGGAAGATCGGGCGGTCGTAGTCGGCTGATGTGAAGCCGTAGTTTTCCGGCGACAGCTCGTTGTAATCCTCGAGCTTGGCGATGCCGAGCGGGTCGAGATTGGCGTGCAAATGGCCACGCATGCGGTAGGCGCGGATCATCATGATGGCGCGCACTGAATCGCGCGTCGCCTGATGGACGTCGGCGTCGGACAGGGCGACGCCGTTCATCACCGCCCTGTTCTGGACCTTCTTCTCGATGTGCTTCTCGACGATGCCCCAATCGCCGTCGAGCGCCGACACCAGTTCGCCATTGGCCTGCAGCGGCCACGAGGGCTTGGCCCATGAGGCGCCCTTGGCATTCTTGCGGACATCGCCGGCATCGTCCTTCAGCGCCGCGAAAAAATCCTGCCATTCGGGATCGACCGAAGCGGGATCGTCCTCATAGGCGGCGTAGAGCGCGTCGATATAATCGGCATTGCCGCCATAGAGGAAAGAGGTAAGCGAAAATTGGTCGTTGGCCTGATCTTGTCTTGCCATTTTTTCCGCGGAGCCTGGCTCCGTCTCCTGTTTTGGAGGGGAGTAGGGCAGTAGGGCAGTAGGGCAGTAGGGAGAACCAGGCACTTGCCATCGTTCGTCGCGTTCTTCCTATTCCCCTACTCCCATACTGCCCTACTCCCTTACTGCCTTAACCTTTTATCGCTTCGACCAGCGTCGTGCCGAGCCGAGCCGGCGACGGCGAAACCTTTATTCCGGCCGATTCCATCGCCGCGATCTTGTCCTCGGCGCCGCCCTTGCCGCCGGAAATCACCGCGCCTGCGTGACCCATGGTGCGGCCGGCCGGGGCCGTGCGCCCGGCGATGAAACCGGCCATCGGCTTCTTGCGGCCACGCTTGGCTTCGTCCTTGAGGAACTGCGCGGCGTCTTCCTCGGCCGAGCCGCCGATCTCGCCGATCATGATGATCGACTGTGTCTCGTCGTCGGCGAGGAACATCTCCAGCACGTCGATGAACTCCGTGCCTTTGACGGGGTCGCCACCGATGCCGACGGCGGTGGTCTGGCCGAGACCGACATTGGTGGTCTGGAACACTGCCTCATAGGTAAGCGTTCCCGAGCGGGAAACAACGCCGACCGAGCCCTTGCGGAAGATGTTGCCGGGCATGATGCCGATCTTGCATTCGTTGGGTGTCAGGACGCCGGGGCAGTTGGGACCGATCAGCCGCGATGTCGAGCGGTCGAGCCGCGCCTTGACCTTGATCATGTCGATCACCGGGATGCCCTCAGTGATGCAGATGATCAGCGGGATTTCGGCTTCGATCGCCTCCAGGATCGCCTCGGCCGCGCCTGCCGGCGGCACATAGACGACAGATGCATTGGCGCCGGTCTTCGCCTTGCCTTCAGCGACGGTGGAAAAGATCGGCAAGCTCTCGCCCGCGGCGCCGGTCCACGTCTCGCCACCCTTCTTCGGGTGGATGCCGCCAACCATTTTTGTCCCGTGATAGGCCAGCGCCTGTTCGGTATGGAACGTGCCGGTCTTGCCGGTCAGGCCCTGCACGAGCACCTTGGTGTTCTTGTCGACGAGAATGGACATTTTTAGCGACCTGATCAGTGAGTGCGGAAGGGGTTGACGGCGACCACGGATCCGTAGGCCTGCCCGTGGTTGAGGTCTTCGGTGTAAAGTGTCTTGACGCCAAGGCGCTCGGCGGCGGCGATGATTGCGCCATACTCCGCGCGCTTGGAATCGTGTCCGATGGCGGCACAGACGAGAATGTTCGTGTCGAGGCGGCACTCAGCGGTCATGGAGAGCTGCCCGGTTCCAAGTCTTGCTGCCCATGTCGCCTGAAGCCTCGTAGGCAAGCCTAAGCAGGGCTTGCCGAGCCCCGTCGTTGGCATGGCGCTTCGCGGCCACTGTCGCGAAAAACTCCCGCACCAAGGCGTCGACGGTTGTGCCCTGTTCAGCGGCCGTCAGCTTGACCTGCTCCAGAACCTCGTCTTCGACCGCCAGAGTGATGTTCTTCATTTCTCTTCCCCGCACAAGCTCCCTAAAGCCGCTTGAGATCGGCGACTGTGAGGTCGCTCTTGGCGTTGCCGGTGTTGAGCGTCGTCGCCGGCTCGAACATCAGCACCACCGGCTGTTCGCTCAGCGAGCGCGGCCGGTGCTCAATGGCGCGCGGCACGACGATGAACTCGCCGCTGCCAAGCTCCACCGTGCCGTCGCGGAAATCGATGGCGATGCGGCCGCGCAGCACCAGGAACGCTTCGTCCTCGTTGTCATGCGCGTGCCAATCGAAGATATCGCCGAACTTGGCGATCTTGACCTTGGCGTCGTTGACGTCGCCGGCGATATGCGGATCGAAGACCTTTTTGATCTTCTGATCCGCCGCCTCGACCAGGTTTATCTTGTGCGGAGGCACCAGATCAGCCCTTCACCGCCGCCACGATTTTCTTGGCCGCGTCGTCGAGGTCATCGGCCGAGACGACGTTGAGCCCGCTGTCGTTGATGATCTTCTTGCCGAGCTCGGCATTGGTGCCTTCCAGCCGCACCACCAGCGGCACTTGCAGGCCGACTTCCTTGACCGCCGCGATAACGCCCTCGGCAATGATGTCGCACTTCATGATGCCGCCGAAGATATTGATCAGGATGCCTTTGACCGCCGGGTCCTTGGTGATGATCTTGAACGCCGCCGTCACCTTCTCCTTCGACGCACCGCCGCCGACGTCGAGGAAGTTGGCGGGCTCGGCGCCGTAGAGCTTGATGATATCCATCGTCGCCATGGCGAGGCCGGCGCCGTTGACCATGCAGCCGATATTGCCGTCGAGCGCGACATAGGCGAGGTCGTATTTCGACGCCTCGATCTCCTTCTCGTCCTCTTCGGTAATGTCGCGCAGCTCCATCACGTCGGGATGGCGGAACAGCGCGTTGTTGTCGAACGACACTTTTGCGTCGAGCACGCGCAACCGGCCATCCTTCATGACGATCAGCGGGTTGACTTCGAGCAGGCTCATGTCCTTCTCGACGAAGGCTTTGTAGAGGATCGGGAACAACGTCTCGCCGTCCTTGGCGGCGTCGCCGTCGAGCTTCAGCGCGCCGTTGAGTTCTTTCAAATCATCCGCCGTTATGCCTTTTTCCGGGTCGATGGCGACGGTGATGATCTTTTCCGGCGTGTCGTGGGCGACCGCCTCGATATCCATGCCACCCTCGGTCGAAACGACGAAGGCGATGCGGCCGACGGAGCGATCGACCAGCAGCGACAGATAGAGCTCGCGCTCGATGTCGGCGCCGTCCTCGATGTAGAGGCGGTTGACCTGCTTGCCCGCCGGGCCGGTCTGCTTGGTGACCAGCGTGTGGCCAAGCATTTCCTTGGCGTTGGCGACGACCTCGGCCACCGATTTCGCCAGCCTGACGCCGCCCTTGGCGTCGGGGCCAAGCTCCCTGAACTTGCCCTTGCCGCGGCCGCCGGCATGGATCTGGCTTTTCACCACATAGAGCGGGCCGGGCAGTGCCTTGCCGGCGGCTTCCGCCTCGCTTGCCCTAAACACCGGCACCCCTTCGGCCACCGGTGCGCCAAAGCCCTTCAGCAGCGCCTTGCCCTGATATTCATGGATGTTCATGCGCGTTGTCTCCAGATCACTTTACTGGCGGGTCACTTCGGATCATTTGGCGGCGAGTTGCGGAGCGATCTTGACGCAAGCCTCGCACAGGCCCTGCACCGCCGCCACCGAATTGTCGAACATCTTCTGCTCGGCCTTAACGAGCTCGATCTCGATGACGCGCTCGACACCGCCGGCGCCGATCACCACCGGCACGCCGACATAGGTGTTCTTGACACCATACTGGCCGGAGAGATGCGCAGCACAGGGCAGCACGCGCTTCTTGTCCTTGAGATAGGCTTCGGCCATGGCGATCGCCGAGGCGGCCGGTGCGTAGAAGGCCGAGCCGGTCTTGAGCAGGCCGACGATCTCGGCGCCGCCGTCGCGGGTGCGCTGCACGATCTGGTCGAGCTTTTCCTTCGAGGTCCAGCCCATCTTGATGAGGTCGGGCAGCGGGATGCCGGCGACCGTCGAATAGCGGATCATCGGCACCATGGAATCGCCATGGCCGCCGAGCACGAAGGCGGTGACATCCTCGACCGACACCTTGAACTCTTCGGCCAGGAAATAGCGAAAGCGCGAACTGTCGAGCACGCCGGCCATGCCCACGACATGGCTCTTCGGCAGGCCGGAAAACTTCTGCAGCGCCCAGACCATGGCGTCGAGCGGGTTGGTGATGCAGATGACGAAGGCTTTCGGCGCGTATTTCTTGAGACCCGCGCCAACCTGCTCCATGACCTTCAGATTGATGCCGAGAAGGTCGTCGCGGCTCATGCCGGGCTTGCGCGGCACGCCGGCGGTGACGATGCAGACGTCGGCACCCTCGATGCCGGCATAATCGTTGACGCCGGTCAGCCTGGAATCGAACCCATCAACCGGCGACGACTGCGCGATATCCAGCCCTTTGCCTTGCGGGATGCCCTCGGCGATATCGAACAGCACAACGTCGCCGAGATCCTTGAGGCCGATCATGTGGGCGAGCGTGCCGCCGATCATGCCCGAGCCGATGAGCGCTATCTTGTTGCGTGCCATGTCAGGATGTTTTCCCTTTAGACTGTGACGGCGCCCAATCCCTTAAGGAATTGGATGACGGCGTCGAGGAAGGAGGCCGGAATGCTGCGGGGAAGCCGCGAAGATTTCGCCGCACCCAATAGCCCCGGCGCATAAAATATTCAAACGATTATTTTGGAGTGAAATTTTTCAATCGGTTAGATGGATTGGGATTTACGTAAACGTCAAAAGAATTGAGCCGACTTGGGAAAGTTACGCAATGAAGATGGAAATAAGAAGGCTGTTTTCCGGCGATGACGCCCTTGTGATGCGGGTCGCCGAAGATGTGTTCGATGAACCCGTCAGGCTGGATCGGTTGGCAGCGTATCTCCGCGAACCCGGTCATTTCATGATCGTGGCATTGGCCGATGGCACAGTCGTCGGCCAATGCGCGGCCGTCATCCACCGCCACCCGGACAAGGTGAGCGAACTCTACATCGACGAAGTCGGCGTGGCGCCGGCCTTCCAGCGCCAGGCCATAGCGACGAAGATGCTCGACGCCATGTTTGAGCTCGGCCGGGAGCATGGCTGCGAGGAGGCCTGGGTCGGCACCGAGCCGGACAATGTGGCGGCCCAGGCGCTTTATGAGTCGCGCAAGGAGCAGCACGGGCCGGCGGAGGCGTTCGTCATGTATGTGTATCGACTATAGACGCCGGCGGGACAGCGCCCCCCTCTGTCCTGCCGGACATCTCCCCCACATGGGGGGAGATCGGCGGTTTTGACGACGGGCTTCTTCCACAACGCTGGAAACTGGCGAAGGTCGAGGCGACATCTGATCTCCCCCTTGAGGGGCCCTTGAGGGGGAGATGTCCGGCAGGACAGAGGGGGTGTGCCGGAACTCTACGAAACGAGGTTCAGGCCCGAACCTGCCTCGCCTCCGCAGGCACCACCCGCGCCTTCTGCCTCTCCACCCAGTCTTCCAGCCATTCGTGGCTCTGCATCTCGATCAGCCGCGACGCGGTGCGCTCGAACTCGAAGACCTCGTTGCCGCGCCTAGCCGTATACAGCTCCGCTGGCGGTGCGGCGGCGCTCACCACCAGCCGCACATGATGGTCGTAGAGCGTGTCGATCAGCAGGATGAAGCGCTTCGCCTCGTTGCGCATGCCTTCGCCAAGCACCGGCACATGATCGATGAAGACGGTCGAGAAGCGGCCGGCAATCGCCAGGAAATCTCGGGCACCGAGCGGGTTTTCGCAGAGATCGGCAAAGGAAAACCGCGCCGCTTCGCCGGCGGCGCGCGGCACGACGATCTGCCGGCCCTTCACGGTCAGGGCCGCTGCCTCCGTCGGCCTGCCATGCGTCATCACTTTCCAGGCCTCATCGAGGACAGCATCGGCCGCGGCATCGGCAGGGGTGACATAGACCGGCAGGCGGCTGAGCTTGTCCAGCCGATAGTCCTTGTCGGCATCGAGGGCAATCACCTGCGCATGCCGCTCCAGGATGCCGATGAAGGGAAGGAAAAGCTTGCGGTTTAAGCCGTCGCCGTAGAGATCCTGCGGCGCGACATTGGACGTGGCGACCAGCACGACGCCGTTGGCAAACAGCGCCGAGAACAGCCGCGACAGGATCATCGCATCGGCGATGTCGGTGACGGAAAACTCGTCGAAGCACAGCACCCAGGCTTCCTCGGCCAACGCGCGGGCCACCGGCGCGATCGGGTCGTCTTCCCTGACGGTGCCCTCTTTACGCGCCTGCCGGTGCTTCTGGATGCGGTCCTGCACATCGGCCATGAAGTCGTTGAAATGCACACGGCGCTTGCGCCGGACCGGCACCAGCTCGAAGAACATGTCCATCAGCATGGTCTTGCCACGGCCGACGCCGCCGTGGATATAGAGGCCCTTGACGGCCTCGCGCGTCTCGCGCTTGCGAGCGAACAGCCAGCCCAGCGCGCTCGATTTGTGCGCCAGCCGTTTTGCCGAAATCTCGTCGATCAACCGATCGAGTGCCGCGACGACCCGCTCCTGCGCCGGATCGCGGTCGATCACGCCCGTATCGACCCAATGGTCGTAACGCTGCCGGACGGTCGCATGGGTCTGAAGGCCGTCACGCAGATGCATCGGTCACGTCGTTCCGGAGCAATTCCAAGAAAATGTGTAGCGGTTTTCTGTCCGGAATTGCGTAAAAACAAAAGAGAGCAATTCCGGGAAAGCGTGTAGCGGTTTTCGGAATCGCCTAAAAACAATAAGGGCGGGCGGGTCAGCCTCTTGTAAGCGAGATCGGCAGGCCGTTGGAAGTCTGGCCGTCGAATTTCTCTCCGCCCGAGGAATAGAGCCGTGCCAGCGTGCCGCCATTCGCGTCGTACAGCGTCAACTGCTTGCCGGCGACGTTCCAGGATTTGATGCCGTCAATCGGCGCCGGGCAATGCAGTGGTCCAGCCCGATAGCCGGAGCCGAATTTGGTTTGCGGCGTCGCCACCTGGCAGCTCTGGCCGGACACGCTGGCCTTCCACACGCCGGCGACGCTGCTTGCGGTAAGATCCGGGGCTCCGGCCGGAGCCGTTCCGTCCGGCGGCAGCGAGGCGACCTGAGGACCTTGCGGCGCCGTCGGAAATTTCGACGGGTCGGCGGTGCCAGGCGACGCCGGCGGCGGCAGCTGGTTTGCGGTCACCGTGCCGGAGGGCGCGGCTTGCAGCGGCGCCGGCTGCTGGTCCATCGGCGAGAACCGTGACGTTGAACAGCCGCTCGCAAGGAGCGCGGCCAGCGATACGGCCAGCAGACCGGTTTTCGAAAAATTCATTTCAAACCTCCGTCGGGTCCGGCCGGGCTGCCGTCCGCACAATATCCCCCTTACCAAGACGGAGAAGGTGGCAAAATTTCAACCCTGTATGGTTAAAATAGCATTTGCGGCGGCACCTGTTGCAACTTTGCCACAAATGCGGGCCGCCCGAAAACCTGTCCTGGGGGTCCGACGCGAAACTGCGCAGCGGTTTGCCAGGACAGGCCTGCCCCTGGCGTCCGGCCGCCAAATGCTTGCGCCAGCCCGCTTCGGTCCTATCTCTGATGAAACCGAACCTTGCCGGAGGCGAAATCTTGGCTGCGAGGAAAAGGGCGGCCAACCGCTACTATAGCGGGCCGCCCAGCGATCATTTCGACGGCACCTTGTTCTTCAATCCCAACGGCAAGTTGCCTGCCCGCTTTTCCGATCTTTTGAAGTGGCAGCTCGGCGGCGAACGCTCGAAATGGCCGTCGGCGAATCCAAGTCCGTTTCATCAGGCGACACCGGCCAAACGGATCGACGGCTCCGAACTGAGGCTGACCATGGTCGGCCATTCCACGCTGCTCATCCAAACAGCCGGCCTGAACATCCTCACCGACCCGGTCTGGTCGCGGCGCGCCTCGCCGCTCCCCTTTGCCGGGCCGAAACGGGTCAATCCGCCCGGCATCGCCTTTTCCAGTCTGCCGCCGATCGATCTCGTATTGGTCAGCCATAACCACTACGACCATCTGGACCTCGCCACGCTGAAGCGGCTGAAGACAAAGCACGACCCGCTGGTGCTGACGCCGCTCGGCAACGACGCCATCATCGACGATGGCTTTCCCGGAATGCGGCTTTCCGTGCATGACTGGGGCGAGCGGGTCGAGATCGGCAAGGACGTCGCCGTCCATGTCGAGCCGGTGCACCACTGGTCGGCGCGCGGCACCCGCGACCGGCGCATGGCGCTGTGGGCGGGTTTTGTGGTCGAGACGCCGGGCGGAAAGGTCTATTTCGCCGGCGACACCGGTTTCCACGATGGCATCAACTACCGGCTGATGGCCGCAAGGCACGGCGGCTTCCGCCTCGCCATCCTGCCGATCGGCGCCTACGAGCCGCGCTGGTTCATGGCGCCACACCACCAGAACCCGGAGGAGGCGGTGCAAGGCATGCTGTTGTGCAACGCCGCCTATGCCGCCGGCTGCCATTGGGGCACGTTCCGGCTCACCAACGAGCCGATTGACGAGCCGGCAAGAAAGCTGGGCGAGGCCCTCAACGATCAAGGTGTCCCGCAAGAACGCTTTCGCGCCCTGCGTCCCGGCGAAGTCTGGGACGTGCCGGCGCTCTAGGCTGGCGACCCGGCCCCCCAGAGGCCCCCGGGGGAACCCGGACGTCGTAAACGCGTTGGTGGTGGTCCACAACCGTCGGCTGCGAGGGATTTCCCATGATCAAATGGATTGTGATTCTTCTGATAATCGCGGCCGCGGCCAGCCTGCTCGGCATGCCGGCATTGGCCGGAGCCGCCGCCACCGGCGCCCGCATTCTCATCGGCATTGTGTTGATCATCTTCCTGCTGGTCATGCTTGGCGTCTTGGCGGTGGCATAGACCGCATCCGCCCGAAAATCGGAATCGATTTTCAGGAAGCACGATGCGCAGGTTTAAAAATGTCAGAGCGTACTTTGTGCGTCCAAGTCGACGCACGTCGCGCTGGCGTCTCGCACTGGTAATTCCGGCCGCTATCCGCCATATAGGCGCCAAATCGGCATGAGACCTTTCGATCCATGGCAAGCACTGCCCCCTTCGCCAAGATGAACGGCATCGGCAACGAAATCATCGTTGCCGACATGCGCGGTCGCGCCGACCGGGTGGCGCCGGCTGCCGCCCTTGCGCTCAATGCCGATGCCGCGACGAAGTTCGATCAGATCATGGCGATCCACGACGCCAGAACGCCGGGCACTGCCTTTTTCATCGACATCCTGAATTCCGACGGAACCGGCGCGCAGGCCTGCGGCAACGGCATGCGCTGCGTGGTGCAGGCGCTTGCCGCCGAGACCGGCCAGAAGACATTCGCCTTCGAGACCGTCGCCGGCATCCTCAACGCCGAAGAACATGCCGACGGGCTGATCTCGGTCGACATGGGCAAGCCGCGTTTCGGCTGGCAGGATATTCCGCTCGCCGAGGAATTCCGCGATACCCGCATGATCGAGCTGCAGGTCGGCCCGATCGACGCGCCGGTGCTGCACTCGCCCTCGGTCGTGTCGATGGGCAATCCGCACGCCATCTTCTGGGTCGACCGCGACGTCTGGTCCTATGAGCTCGACCGCTTCGGTCCGCTGCTCGAAAGCCACCCGATCTTCCCCGAACGCGCCAACATCACCATCGCGCGGGTGACCTCGGCCGAGACGATGGTCATCCGCACCTGGGAGCGCGGCGCCGGCCTGACCAAGGCCTGCGGCACAGCGGCCTGTGCCGCCGCCGTCGCTGCCGCGCGCACCAGGCGGACCGGACGCAGCGTCTCCCTGGTGACGCCCGGAGGTGGCTCCTTGCATGTCGAGTGGCGCGGCGACGACCACGTCATCCTCACCGGCGCCGCCGAATGGGAATTTTCCGGCAGCTTCGACCCGGCGACCGGCGTGTGGGCCCGCGACACCGAAAGCGCCGCCTGATGGCTCCCCTTGCCAAGAAGGATCCCGCTCTTCCCAAAAGTGTTGACGTCGTCACCTTCGGCTGCCGGCTGAACACCTACGAATCCGAGGTGATGCGGCGAGAGGCGGAAAGCGCCGGCCTTGGCGCGCTGGAAGGCGGCGCCATCATCTTTAACACCTGCGCCGTCACCGGCGAGGCGGTGCGCCAGGCAAAACAGTCGATCCGCAAAGCCCGCCGCGAGAATCCGGCCGCCCGCATCATCGTCACCGGCTGCGCCGCGCAGACCGAGCCGCAGAATTTCGTCGCCATGGACGAGGTCGATCTCGTCCTTGGCAACGAGGAAAAGCTGAAGGCGCATTCCTATCGCGCGCTGCCGGATTTCGGCGTCAACGACACCGAGAAGGCTCGCGTCAATGATATCTTTTCGGTGCGCGAGACGGCCGGCCACATGGTCGACGCCATCGAAGGCCGGGCGCGGGCGTTCGTCCAGGTTCAGAACGGCTGCGACCACCGCTGCACCTTCTGCATCATCCCCTATGGCCGCGGCAATTCGCGCTCGGTGCCGATGGGCGCCGTGGTCGAGCAGGTCAAGCGGCTGAGCGGCAATGGTTATGCCGAGATCGTGCTGACCGGCGTCGACATGACCAGTTTCGGCGCCGACCTGCCGGGCAGCCCGAAGCTCGGCAAATTGGTCAAGACAATCCTGAAGCAGGTGCCTGACGTGAAACGCCTGCGCCTTTCCTCGATCGATTCGATCGAGGCTGACGACGATCTGCTCGACGCCATCGCCACCGAGCCCCGGCTGATGCCGCATCTGCATCTGTCGCTGCAGTCCGGTGACGACATGATCCTGAAGCGGATGAAGCGCCGGCACAACCGGGATCAGTCGATCCGTTTTTGCCAGGATTTGCGCAAATTGCGTCCCGGCATCGTCTTCGGCGCCGACATCATCGCCGGCTTCCCGACCGAGACGGACGCCATGTTCGAAAAATCGTTGGAGATCGTCGAGGAATGCGGGCTGACGCATCTCCACGTCTTTCCGTTTTCGCCGCGCGAAGGCACCCCCGCCGCGCGCATGCCGCAGCTTCGCCGCGAACTGGTCAAGCAGCGTGCGGCACGGCTGCGCGCCGCCGGTGACGCCGCCTATCGCAGCCACCTTTCCTCGCTCGCCGGAACACGCCAGTCGATCCTGATCGAGCGCGACGGGCTCGGCCGCACCGAAGGGTTTACGCTTGCCGCGATCTCCGAGGGTGCGCCGGGCGAAATCGTTAAGGCCGATATCGCCGGCGATGACGGCTCGCGGCTGATCGCGGCGCCGCTTGCCGCCCGCGCCGCCTGAGACGCAAGAACATGGCTGGTTTTCTCAAGAAGATATTTTCGTTCGGCAAGAAGGAAGTGGTCGAGGAGCGGATCGACGAGACCGCACCGCTGCCGCCGATCAAATGGGACGCGCTCGAGGCACTGAAACCGGCGGCCGAGCAAGCCGTTCCGGAATTTTTGAAACGCGAAGAGCCTTGGCCCGAAGCAGAAGCTGCGCCTCCGGCACAGCCGGTGCCTGTTGAAGAGGCCGAGCCTGCTCAGCCGGAGCCTGATCCGGTCGAAGAGCCAGAGCAGATTCCGGCTGCTCCCGTGATTCCCGAGCCAACTCCGGAGCCGCAGGACGTTCCTGAGCCCGAGCAGCCGGAAATCGCCCCGAAGAAACAACCCGAACCTGCGTCCGTCGAAGCGTCCACTCAGCTTCCATCATCAGCGGCTGGCGCCGCCCCTCATCCGCCTGCCGGCACCTTCTCCCCGTATAGGGACGGGGAGAAGGGTGCTGATCGCGCCGCCGGAACCACTCCCGCAGAGGCCGAGGAAGAAGCGGCTGCGCTGACGCCCCCCTCTCCCCGTCCTTCACGGGGAGAGGGTAAGGGTGAGGGGCAGCGCGGACCTGCGCAAGATGCCGCACCGACGGCCGAAATCCCGCCCCCCATTCGCCAGCCAGCGCCGATCGAGGCGAAGCCGGTCCTTACCGAGATCGCGCCCGAACCTGAAGCCATACCGGCGCCCCGCCCTCCCCTCGATGGGGAGGGTCGCCGCGAAGCGGCGGGGTTGGGTGACAGCGCCGGCGCCAGTCACCCTCACCCCCGAGCTTCTCTCGGGACCTCCCCCATCGCGGGGGAGGTAAAGCGCGAGCCCGTTCCGCAACCACCGCCGGAGCCAAAGCCGGCTGCCGGCAAGGTCACCGTCACCAGGAAGGTCGGGCAGAGAGCCGAACCGCAGAAGGCGCCGGAACCGGCACCGAAACGCTCGTGGTTCCAGCGCATGAAGGAGGGGCTCGCCCGCTCTTCCCGGGAACTGTCAGGCAACATCGCCGGCGTCTTCACCAAGCGCAAGCTCGACGAGGACACGCTGCAGGATCTGGAGGACGTGCTGATCCGCGCCGATCTCGGCATGGAGACGGCTTTGCGCATCACCGATTCGCTGGCTGCCAGCCGCTACGGCAAGGACGTCTCCGAGACGGAAGTCCGCGCCATCATGGCGACCGAGGTTGAGAAGGTGCTGACCCATGTCGCCTTGCCGCTGGAGCTCGACCTCAGCCACAAGCCGCATGTCATCCTTGTCGTCGGCGTCAACGGCACCGGCAAGACCACGACCATCGGCAAGCTGGCGGCAAAGCTGACCGACGGCGGCCTGTCGGTGATGCTCGCCGCCGGCGACACGTTCCGTGCCGCCGCGATCGAGCAATTGAAGATCTGGGGCGAGCGCACCAGGTCGCCGGTCATCGCCTCGAAGCTTGGCGCCGACGCCGCCGGCCTCGCCTACGATGCCTTCGAACAGGCCAGGCAAGCCGGCTCCGACGTGCTGATCATCGACACCGCCGGGCGGCTGCAGAACAAGACCGAGCTGATGGCGGAACTCGAAAAGATCGTCCGGGTGCTGGGCAAGCTCGATCCGGAGGCGCCGCACACCGTGCTGCAGACGGTCGACGCCACCACCGGCCAGAACGCGCTCAACCAGGTCGAGATCTTCCGCAATGTCGCCGGCGTCAACGGCCTGGTGATGACCAAGCTGGACGGCACGGCACGCGGCGGTATTCTGGTGGCGATTGCGGCAAAGCATAAATTGCCGGTTTATTTCATCGGCGTCGGCGAACAGGTCGACGACCTCGAACCATTCTCCGCAAGCGAGTTCGCCAGGGCGATCGCTGGAGTGGCATAACAAGCTTGATCCCAGGAAGTTGCAGACTTTTTGGACAGGATCATGCGCAAGAAGGAAAGCCTATGAACCCGCGCATCCTCGAACGCGACCCGTCCGACCCGCAGAAACAGAAGAAGGAAGGCGTCAATCCGCTGCTCAAGCTGGTGCTGGAGCTCGGCCCGTTGATGGTGTTCTTCTTCGCCAACGCCCGTGGCGCATGGCTGTCGCAGAAATTTCCGGTGCTGGCCGAATTCGGCGGACCGATCTTCGTCGCCACCGGCCTGTTCATGGCCGCGACCGCGATCGCGCTGGCCGCGTCCTGGCTGCTCACCCGCACCTTGCCGATCATGCCGATGGTGTCGGGCGTCGTCGTCTTCGTCTTCGGCGCGCTGACGCTCTACCTGCAGGACGACATCTTCATCAAGATGAAGCCGACAATCGTCAACATGCTGTTCGGCGGCGTGCTGCTCGGCGGCCTGTTCTTCGGCAAGTCGCTGCTCGGCTACGTCTTCGATTCGGCCTTCAGCCTCGATGCCGAGGGCTGGAAGAAACTCACCTTCCGCTGGGGCCTGTTTTTCCTGTTCCTGGCCCTTGTCAACGAAGTGGTCTGGCGGAATTTTTCCACCGACGCCTGGGTTACCTTCAAGGTCTGGGGCATCATGCCGATCACCCTTCTTTTCACCTTCAGCCAGATGCCGCTGATCATGCGCCATTCGCTTGAAGGCAAGACCGGAACGGAAGGGAAGCCCGGCAAGTAACGATTTTAAGGAGAGGGCATGGAATTCGTCACCACGCGCGAAGAGCTGAGAACGATCTACAAGACGCCTCGGCCGACCGACGGCTCGATCCGCAAGGAACTGAAGGCGCTGGATGGCCACGGCCGTTCCTTCATCGGCAAAAGCCCCTTCGTGCTGATTGGCTCCTCGGACGGCGCCGGCAATGCCGATGTGACGCCGAAGGGCGATAGGCCGGGCTTTGCCGCCGTGCTCGACGAGAAGACCATCGCCATCCCCGACCGGCCCGGCAACAACCGGCTCGACACGCTGGAGAACATTCTTCTCAACCCTTCGGTCGGGCTGCTCTTCCTCATCCCGGGCATGAACGAGACGCTGCGCGTCAACGGCGACGCCCGCATCACCGTCGATGCGGCTTTGCGCGAGCGGCTCGCCGTCGACGGCAAGGAACCGCAAAGCGTCGTCCTGGTGACGGTCAAGGCCGCCTACATGCATTGCGCCAAGGCCTTCATGCGCTCCGATCTGTGGAAGCCGGAAACCTGGTACGACCGCGCGACGCTGCCGACGCTCGGCCAGATCCTGCGCGACCAGCTGGCGCTCGCCGATTCGGCCGAGGCGACCGACCGCTGGCTGGACGAAGAATACAAACACACCATGTGGTAGTGTGCCCGACCACGAATCGCCGAGCCCGCCTCTAAGCCTTTGCTGAACATCCTCGCCATTTCCGGCAGCCTGCGCGCCGCCTCGACCAATTCGGCCCTGGTCGCGGCGCTCGCGCAAAACGCGCCGCCGGACTGTCACGTATCCGTCTATGACGGGCTTGGCCGGCTGCCGATTTTCAATCCGGATGACGAAGGCGAGCGGACGCCACCGCAAGCATCCGCGCTGATCGACGCGGTCACCGCCGCTGACGGCGTGATCGTCTCCTGCCCTGAGTATGCCCATGGCGTACCGGGCGGGCTGAAGAACGCGCTCGACTGGCTGGTGTCGCGCGATGCAGCTGTCGGCAAGCCGGCCATGCTGGTGCACGCCTCGCCGCGCTCGCTGTTTGCCCGCGCGGCTCTGGCCGAGATCATGCGCACCATGTCTTTCGCGCTTGTTGAAGACACCGCGCTCGAAATCGCCCTGCTCGGCAAGAGGCCACCGGAGGTGGACAAAATCCTGTCGGAGCCGGCAAGCCAACTGGCAATGCACAACCCCATTTCGGCATTCGCCGATTTCATCCGGTCGCGTTAAGCGGCGGCCACCGTGCTTTCGTTATCCCGGGCGGAGCGAACGCGAAGCAAGCGTCGGCGACGAAGCCCCCAAGTGGGGGAGATGCCCGGCAGGGCAGAGCGGGGCGCTGTCCCGCAGCCTCTCGCAAATTTCCCTTCGGTCTCAACGCCGCGACATTGGTCTCGCCGACGAACCAGTCACGCGCAGCGACCTCTTCGAAGGCCCCAGGGCCGCTCAAAATGTCTTTGCGCCGTTGACCATCAGCCGGACCATGTAGAGCGACGTCGTGCCGGCGATGTAGAGGCAGTTCAGCTTGTTGCCGCCGAACACGCAATTGGCGACGACTTCCGGCACCTTGATCTTGCCGATCAGCGTCCCGTCCGGATCGTAGCAATGGATGCCGTCGGCGGCACTGGTCCAGATCCGGCCCTGGTCGTCGAGCCTGAAACCATCGAACAGGCCGGCCGTGCAATCGGCGAAGACCTTCCCGCCGGAGACCTTCTTGCCGGCCTCGTCGACATCGAACACCCGCATATGCGCCGGATTCTGCGCGCCATGCGTGCGGCCGGTATCGACGACGTAGAGCTTGCTCTCGTCGAGCGAGAAGGCAAGCCCGTTGGGCCTGATCATGTCGGTGATCACCGCTTCGATCTCGCCGGTACCGGGGTCGGCCCGGTAGACATGGCAGGCGCCGATCTCGCTCTCGGCCTTGTCGCCCTCATAATCCGTATCGATGCCGTAGGTCGGGTCGGTGAACCAGATCGAACCATCGGACTTGACCACCGCATCGTTGGGCGAGTTCAGCCGCTTGCCGCGCCATTTGTCGGCGATGGTGGTGATCGAGCCGTCATGCTCGGTGCGGCTGACCCGGCGGCCCGAATGCTCGCAAGTGACCAGCCGGCCCTGCCGGTCGACGGTGTTGCCGTTGGAATTGCCCGACGGCTGCCGGAACACGCTGACGCTGCCGTCGGTCTCGTCGTAGCGCAGCATGCGGTTGTTGGGAATGTCGGACCAGACCACATAACGGCCGGCCGCAAACCAGGCCGGCCCTTCGGCCCACCGGCATCCGGTGAAAAGCTTGTCCACCTGTGCGTTGCCGTTGAACAGCCGCGCAAAGCGTGGATCGAGAATTTCGTAGTCTTCGGCCATGGTTTTCTCCCGGGTCATGCAAATCGTTGGTGCCGGCGCGATCAAGCCAGCCGGCGATCGATATGGCAAGGTCGTGTATCGGGACAGGCAATGCGGCCCTTGCTCGACTGACGGATGGAAGGACGGGCCCATGCGCCGTTAACCGGCTATGCGCCCAGCGCAATGGTGCATTGCAACATCTTCTTTTTGCGATGCACCATAACTATGTCATGCTGCGTATCGATCAGGGAGGAACAACCTGCCGCAACAAAGCGGCACAGAAGGAACCTCGCTATGATTCTCGACAGCCTAATGAGCCGCGCTCGCACCAGCATCGCCAAGCGCCGGCAATACAACCGCCTCATCGCCGAAATCGATTCGTTTTCCAGCCGCGATCTGGCCGACATGCGCGCCGACCGCAGCGAAATGCTCTACCAGGTCCACAAGCAGGTCTACGGCTGAATCTTCGGTCGACCTATCACGTTCGTAATCCTTGGGCGTAACGACGCAAAGCGGAGTGGAGACCCAAGGATGACGAAACGGCGGGGCCATCAGCCGGGTGCTGCCAGCGCCTTCTCGATCTCCGGCAGCAGCAGCGCTTGTGCTGAGTCCGGCGTCAGCGGGCCGACGTGCTTGTAGGCGATCTTGCCGTCCTTGCCGACGACGAAGGTTTCCGGCACGCCGTAGACCCCCCAGTCGATCGCCGCGCGCCCTGCCGTGTCGACGCCGATCGCCTGGAACGGGTTGCCGAGATCGCCGAGGAACCGGCGGGCGTTTTCCGGCTGGTCCTTGTAGTTGAGGGCGGCGATGACCAAGCGCTTGTCCTGCGACAGCGCCAGCAGCAGCGGATGTTCGTCGCGGCACGGCCCGCACCACGACGCGAAGACGTTGACGAGCGTGACCTTGCCGGCGAACTGCCTGGAATCGAGCCCCGGCAAATTCATGCCCTCCAGCGCCGGCAGATTGGTCTGCGGCGCCGGCAGGCCGATCAGCGCCGATGGCACTTCCGAAGTGTCGCGGCCGGACAGCAGCTGCGTCAGGAACAGCCCCGCCAGCCCGAGGAAAATCAGCAGCGGCAACAGCACGATCAGGCGGCGTGAGCGCGCCGGCGTTTCCGTCTCCATGCTCATGATTTCCCCGCCTTGTCGGAGCGCCGCCGCACGCCGGACGCTTCCAGCTCGGCGAGGTCTCGTCTGCGTGCACGCTGGTCGAGCAGGATCCAGCCGATCAGCCCGGCCAGCACCACGGCCGTGATGGCATAGGCAGCGGTCACATAGAGCGCATGCGCGGTCATAGGGGTCGCTCCTCCGGTGCAAAACCTTTCAGCCGGACCATTTCGCTTCGTTCCAACATGCCTTCCTTTAACCCTGCGCCATCGGCTTCGCAATCGACAGCAGCGCCGCAGCCTTTGACGCCCTGTAATCACCAACGATGGCCGGCCAAATCAGTCGGTTCCATGGCGCAGAGCCAACGCTGCCGCAACCGGCCCCAGCACGGCAAGAAACAAGGTCAGCGCGGCAAGAATGAGGAAAGGCTGCAGAAACGGATCAGGGTTCGCCACCGCGCCATAGCTTGCCGAGACGCCGAAGATCAGCACCGGGATGGTCAGCGGCAGCACCAGCACCGAGATCAGCAGCCCGCCGCGCGGCAGTGCCACCGCCACCGCCGCACCGGCAGCGCCGATGAAGGTAATCGCCGGCGTGCCGACCAGAAGGGTCAGCGCCGTGGCGCCGATGCCGATCGGCTCCATGTTCATGAACAGGCCGAGCAGGGGTGCCGCGATGACCAGCGGCAGCACGCTTCCTGCCCAATGCGCTAGGCATTTTGTCAGCACGGTCAGCGCCAGCATCTGCCGGTCGTCGCCGAGCACCAGCAGATCGAGCGAGCCGTCTTCCCGGTCGGCCTGGAACAATCGGTCGAGACCGAGCAGGCAAGCCAGCAAGGCGCCGATCCACAGGATCGCCGGGCCGATGCGGGCAAGCAAATTGAGGTCCGGCCCGACGCCGAACGGGATCGTGGCGATCACCGCGAGAAAGAAGATCACGCCGGTCAGCGCCCCGCCGCCGGCCCGGATACTCAGGCGGATATCGCGCAGGAAGAGGGCTAGCATGGTTTTAGATGCCCTTGCCCAGGCACCCCCCTCTGTCCTGCCGACATTACCGAGTTTCCCCCATCCTCAATTCTTGTGCCCCCTCCAACCCCAGCGGCAGATGCGTCGCCGCAATAATGATTCCGCCCTCCGAACAGTGCTCCCGCATCAGCCGGCCGAATCGCTCTTCCGAAGCCTTGTCCAATCCGGCCGTCGGCTCGTCGAGCAGCCACAGCGGCCGCCGGCTGACCAGCAGTTTTGCGATCGCCGCGCGGCGGCGTTGCCCGGTGGAGAGATAGCCGAACGGCAGATGGCCGATACCGTCAAGCCCGACCATTGCCAGCGCCTCTTCGGCGCTCAAAAAATCCGGACCCGAAAAATCGCGCCAGAAGCGCAGATTTTCCGCCACGCTCAGCGCCGTCTTCATCGCGTTCTGGTGGCCGAGATAGTGGCAGGCCGAGGCGACCGACGGAAAATCCTCACCGCCACCTTCGAGAAGCAAACGGCCTGCCACCACCGGCAGCAACCCGGCAACGACCCTGAGCAGTGTCGATTTTCCCGCGCCGTTCGGCCCGGTGACGATCAGCGCCTGGCCTTTGCCAAGGGCAAAGTCGAGGCCGGAAAAAACCGCCTCGCCGCCGCGTTCGCCGCCCAGATTTTCGGCGATCAGCCGCATTCCATGCCCGTCCCGAAAACATCGCGCCACGGCAGCTGCCGCATCGCACAAAATAGCCGTTCGACTGTCTAGAACTATTCCAGGAAATTCTCTATATGCGGGGCATCCGTGCCAGCGGTCGGCACGGGAAGCGAATTAGCGCCGAACCAGCGCACGCGCCGCCTTGAACGGCTCGGGTTGGCTGGGAACGGACAGCGGAAATGGCCGTACCCGCACCTTTGCGCGTGATTGCATGCCATCGGCGTCCGTTCCCTTTCAGGCTGAACAGACAAGGACGGATCGCACGTGTCAAAATCCCTCGATAGTTTCAATTGCCGTCGCACGCTGACCGCGGGCGGCTCCGATTATGTTTACTACGACCTCGTCGAGGCCGAGAAGAACGGCCTCACCGGCATCGCCCAACTGCCCTATTCGATGAAGGTGCTGCTGGAGAACCTGTTGCGCAACGAGGACGGCCGTTCCGTCACCAAGGAGAGCATCCAGGCGGTCGCCGGCTGGCTGACCGACAGGGGCACCGCCGGGGTCGAGATCGCCTATCGCCCGGCCCGCGTGCTGATGCAGGATTTCACTGGCGTTCCGGCCGTGGTCGACCTGGCCGCCATGCGCGATGCCATGGCCTCGCTCGGCGGCGACCCGCAAAAGATCAATCCGCTGGTGCCGGTCGACCTGGTCATCGACCACTCGGTCATCGTCGATGAGTTCGGCACGCCGCTGGCTTTCGCCCGGAATGTCGAGCTTGAATACGAGCGCAACGAGGAACGCTACAAATTCCTGAAATGGGGCCAGCAGGCCTTCCGCAACTTCCGCGTCGTGCCGCCCGGCACTGGCATCTGCCACCAGGTCAATCTCGAATATCTCGGCCAGGTCGTGTGGACCAACACTGAAGGCGACGAAACCACCGCCTATCCCGACACCTGCGTCGGCACCGATTCGCACACCACCATGATCAACGGCCTTGGCGTGCTCGGCTGGGGCGTCGGTGGCATCGAGGCCGAGGCCGCGATGCTTGGCCAGCCCGTCTCCATGCTGCTGCCCGAAGTCATCGGCTTCCGGCTCACCGGCAGGCTGAGGGAAGGCGTCACCGCCACCGATCTCGTGCTCACCGTCACGCAGATGCTGCGCAAGAAGGGCGTCGTCGGCAAGTTCGTCGAATTCTTCGGTCCTGGTCTGTCCAACATGACGCTGGCCGACCGCGCCACCATCGGCAACATGGCGCCCGAATATGGCGCGACCTGCGGCTTCTTTCCGGTCGATGGCGAAACCATCCGCTACCTCACCATGTCCGGCCGCGAGGAAAACCGCATCGCGCTGGTCGAGGCATACGCCAAGGCGCAAGGCATGTGGCGCGATACCGGGTCGGCCGATCCGGTCTTCACCGACCTGCTCGAGCTCGATCTCGGCAGTGTCGTGCCGTCGATGGCCGGACCCAAGCGTCCAGAAGGCCGGGTCGCGCTCGAAGGCATTCCGGCCGGCTTTGTCAAGGCGATGGAAACCGAGTACAAGAAGGCGGTCGAAATCGACAAGCGCTATGCCGTCGAGGGCAACGACTACGACCTTGGCCATGGCGACGTCGTCATTGCCGCCATCACCTCCTGCACCAACACCTCGAACCCGAGCGTGCTGATCGGCGCCGGGTTGCTGGCACGCAACGCCAACCGGCTCGGACTCAAGCAGAAGCCGTGGGTCAAGACATCGCTGGCGCCGGGCAGCCAGGTCGTCGCCGAATATCTGGAGAAATCCGGCCTGCAGAAGGAACTGGACCAGATCGGCTTCAATCTGGTCGGCTTCGGCTGCACCACCTGCATCGGCAATTCCGGCCCGTTGCCGGCGCCGATCTCCAGAACCATCAACGACAAGGGCTTGATTGCTGCCGCGGTGCTTTCCGGCAACCGCAATTTCGAAGGCCGCGTCTCGCCCGACGTGCAGGCGAACTACCTCGCTTCGCCGCCGCTGGTCGTCGCCCACGCACTGGCCGGGACCGTGACCAAGGATCTGACCACCGAACCGCTCGGCGAGGACCGCGACGGCAACCCGGTCTACCTCAGGGACATCTGGCCGAGCTCGGTCGAGATCCAGGAGTTCATCGAGAAGAACGTGACGCGCGAACTGTTCGCCCGCAAATATGCCGACGTCTTCAAGGGCGACGAATACTGGCAGAACGTCAAGGCGCCGGAAGGCCAGACCTATTCCTGGGACAACAATTCGACCTATGTGCAGAACCCGCCCTACTTCGCTGGCATGACATCGGGCTTCGGCACGATCGGCGACATCAAGGGCGCCCGCGTGCTCGGCCTGTTCGGCGACAAGATCACCACCGACCACATCTCACCGGCCGGCTCGATCAAGGCGGCCTCGCCGGCCGGCAAGTACCTCATCGATCATGGCGTCGGCGTTGCCGACTTCAATCAATACGGCACACGGCGCGGCAATCACGAGGTGATGATGCGCGGCACCTTCGCCAATATCCGCATCCGCAACCACATGCTGGGTGAGAACGGCCGCGAGGGCGGCTACACGATCCACTATCCGTCGAAGGAAGAGAAATCGATCTACGACGCCGCCATGGAGTACAAGAAGGAAGGCGTGCCGCTGGTCATCTTCGCCGGTGTCGAATACGGCAACGGCTCGTCGCGCGACTGGGCGGCCAAAGGCACCAACCTGTTGGGTGTTCGCGCCGTCATCGCTCAGTCCTTCGAGCGCATCCACCGCTCGAACCTGGTCGGCATGGGGGTCATCCCCTTCGTCTTCGAGGAAGGCACCTCATGGGCCTCGCTCAACCTCAAGGGCGACGAACTGGTCGAAATCGACGGACTGAACGCCATCAAGCCGCGTCAGAAGATGATCGCGAAGATCACTTATGGCGACGGCACGGTGAAGAACATTCCGATCATCTGCCGCATCGATACGCTGGACGAACTCGACTACTTCAAGAACGGCGGCATCCTGCAATATGTGCTGCGCGATCTGGCAGCATAGAGAGGGGAGTAAGGGAGTAAGGGAGTAGGGAAGACAATACCTATTCCCCTATTCCCCTATTCCCCTATTCCCCTATTCCCCTATTCCCCTACCGAACCGCGCCGCCGCCGCCAGCAGCACGCCGAGCATCAGCCCGTTGAGGATGTGCCACAGGAAATGCGTGCCGAGCGGGAAGCTGCCGCAGACCAGCGGATCGATCGTCCTGAAGATGACCGACGCGACGAAGATCGCCGAGCCCGCCAGATTGTACCAGCCGGCGCGGTTGCCGCTCGCCGCCACCCAGGCGCCGAAGAAGGCGAGCGCCAGGAAGGGCGGCAGGTAGCCGGTCGTGCCGTTCGATGCCTGGCGCAGCCAGTCCGGCACGGCCCAGGTCAACAACCCGGTGACGGCATAGAAGGCGAAGAAGATGGCGATCGCCTTGCCCCATTGCATAGCGAGGAAACGGCGCAGGTTGAACAGCGTGTAGGCCAGCGTGAACCCGGCGATCGGCAGCACGTCGGCCCAGACCATGGCATGGTTGGCAAAGGTGTGGAACAGCGCCGAGCCGATGCCGATCGCCACCACCCACCAGGCCAGAATTTCGGCGAAGATGCCTGTGCCGCGCCGGCGCACCTCCCGGACACCCCATAGCCCGGCGACAAGAAAAGCCATATTGGTCAGTGCGTTCACCGGTTCGGCCCAGAACTGTGGCCCGACCCGCTCGCAGTACAGGTCGACCGGCGTCAGGAGAGTTTGCCACATGCTGATTGTCGCCCGAATCGGTATCTACCTTAAAGTGTAGCCCATCCTGTTGCGCCCTTGCAGTTTGTCGCAACGGTAGAATTTCACCG
The DNA here is from genome assembly GCF_055811635.1 of Mesorhizobium sp. WSM4806. Taxonomy (NCBI): domain Bacteria; kingdom Pseudomonadati; phylum Pseudomonadota; class Alphaproteobacteria; order Hyphomicrobiales; family Phyllobacteriaceae; genus Mesorhizobium; species Mesorhizobium sp. WSM4806. Next base: position 62,727 of record NZ_JBVVQZ010000020.1, read on the forward strand.
CAACGTGACTTCCCGTTGACTGCCGCTTCTGCCACATATTTCGCCAACCAGAACAAAGCCGGCCATCACCGGCGGGAGTCGAAACGGCCATGACACCTCGAAGACCATTGCGGCTTGCGGCGTTTGCGCTGGCCCTCTCGGTGCTTGCCGGAGCTGGACTTGCCGCCAATGCGCTTGCCGGCGAGGCCGACCGCTCCCAGACAGATAAATCCCTGGTCGGCCAGCCCTTGGGCGTGGTCGAGCTCTTCACCAGCCAGGGCTGCAGTTCCTGCCTGCCGGCCGATGCATTTTTCGCCGAGCTTGCCGCCAAGGAGAACATCGTCGCGCTCGCCTATCACGTCGACTACTGGGATTATCTCGGTTGGAAGGACACGCTGAGCCGCAAGGAGAACACCGAGCGGCAGTATGAATATATGCGTGCCTTCGGCAGCCGCTCGGTCTATACGCCGCAGGCCGTCATCAATGGCCGCAGCCATGTCAACGGCGCCCGCCGCGAGGAAGTCGACGGCGCGCTCGCCCGCATGGAAACGTCCGGCGAAGGCATGCAGGTCCCCATCGACGTCAGCCGGACCAGCGACCGCGTCATCATCGACGCCGGCGATGCCGGGAGCGGCCCCAGCGATGCCCATGTCGTCATCGTCTATTTCGACCCGCCGCAGACGATCAAGATCGGCAAGGGCGAGAACACCGGCCGCAGCATGACCTATTGGAACGCCGTCTCCGGCATCCAGACCGCCGGCATGTGGCACGGCAAGGCGCAGCGCTACGAATTGCCGATGAGCGTGATTGCCAAGAAAGGCGGCTGCGCCGTGCTGCTGCAATCGGTAGGCAAGGACGGCATGCCGGGCCCCATCCTGGGCGCCGCCCTGATCCACAAGCCCTGAACGCCCTCTCCTTCTCCCCTTGTGGGGCCCGAAGGGCGGGCGAGGCCCACGACTCGCCTCGGTTGGTGGATCGCGCGCAGCGTCGAAAGAATGAGGCAGCGGCGATTTCAAGCAAATTGCCAAGCTGCAACACCCCTCATCCGTCGCCTTCGGCGACACCTTCTCCCACAAGGGGAGAAGGGAAGGCCGCGCATTCACTCGGCCAATAAAATAAAAAACCGACGTCAGCTTGCTTCTGACGCCGGTCATTTAGGTTTTGGGATCGTCGCGCTCGATTTCTCCAGAGGAGAAACCGAGGTTGGTTCGATCCGACGCAGACCCGTGGGCGGGGGGCTTGGGGTTTACGAGCCAGTGCCGGACCGAACCGTCTCAGGCAACACCCGTAAATTCGTCGGAGATTGGGGCTTTAGCGCGGTTAAAAGAAGGCAGGATTGTGGCAAAGCATCACCAATTTCAACGGGCGTTTTTATAAACGTGACTGGACACCGCGGAAACGTTGCGCCGCCAGCTTTTGCCCAGCTGGGCTTGCAATTCCATGGCGAAAGCGCCAACTTTGATTGGTGTAAGATTCATTCGAAGGGATCGAGGCATGACTGATCACGGCAGTGGGACGGAGGATGGGGACGCATCCGCAATACTGATCCCGCTGCATGAGGCAAGACGTGAACGCCTCGACCAGCCGGTGCGGTTCGACCGGCGTGAATTGGACCAGATCCTGAGGCTTTACGGGCGCATGGTCGCCGCCAATGAATGGCGCGACTACGCCATCGACCATCTTGCCGACCGCGCCGTCTTTTCCGTCTTCCGTCGCACCAGCGAGGTGCCGCTGTTCCAGATCGTCAAGGATCCGAAGCTGGCGCGCCGGCAAGGGGCTTTCGCCGTCATCGCCGCCGGCGGCCGCATCCTTAAGCGCGGCCAGGAGCTTGGCCGCGTGCTTGGCGTGTTCGACCGCACGCTGAAACTTGTCGAAGCCTAACTACTTGTTGTGCTTCCGGAATCTCCGTTCCGGCAGTGAGTTGGGATCGGGCGGAACCTGAGACCCGCCATTGATCGGCAGTTGCATGAACACCGTGTCGAGCCAGCGTCCGAGCTTGTAGCCGGAGGCTTCCAGACGGCCCGAATGGCGAAAGCCGAGCTTTTCATGCAGCCGGACTGAGGCACTGTCCGGCCGACCGTCGCCGATCACCGCGATGATCTGGCGGAAGCCCGCCGCCTCGGCCGCCGCGATCAGCCCTTGCATCAGCTTCAGCCCGATGCCATGGCCCTTGGCCTCGGGCGCGACATAGACAGAATCTTCGACGATGAACCGGTACGCAGGCCGCGCCCGGAAGGCGCCGGCATAGGCATAACCGAGCACGATGCCGGCTTTTTCCGCCACCAGATAGGGAAAGCCGCCCGCTATCAAACTGTCGAAGCGCTCGCCCATCTCGGCACGATCAGGCGGCTCCAGTTCGTAGCTCGCCGTGCCGTGGATCACCGCATCAGCATAGATGTCGGTGATCCGGTCGAGATCGGCCGCTGTCGCGCCGCGTATCGTGATGCTGCTCATAATTTATGCAAGCCGTTCATCTGCCTTCTATAACAGCAAAGGCCGGCACAGAAGGAAAGGGCGGCCGTTGGGCCGCCCTTTCCAAATTCGCTGGTCCACAGACTCAAGGGGCCGTTGTTAACGGCGATCGCCCATGAACTGCAGCAGGAACATGAACAGGTTGATGAAGTCGAGATAGAGCCTCAGAGCGCCCATGATAGCCTTGCGGCCGGCGACATCAGTCTCGTCGCCCTCGAAATACATCTCCTTGATGTTCTGCGTGTCGTAGGCGGTCAGCCCTGCGAAGATCAGCACGCCGATCGCCGAAACGGCGAAGGAAAGCGCCGACGACTGCAGGAAGATGTTGATCACACTTGCGATGATCAGACCGATCAGGCCCATGATCAGGAACGAACCGAGCGCGGAAAGATCGCGCTTGGTCGTGTAGCCGTAGAGCGACAGCCCGCCAAAGGCGGCGGCGGTGGCGAAGAAGGTCTGCGAGATGCTGGCGGTGGTGTAGACCAGGAAGATCGACGACAGTGACAGGCCGACGAGGCCGGCATAGACCCAGAACGTCGTCTGCGCGGCCGAAACGCTCATCGACTGGACGCGAAACGACAGGAACAGCACCGCTGCCAGGGGGGCAAAGATCACCAGCCATTTCAGTGGCGAGCCGAAGATCGCGTAGCCGAAGGATGTCAGCATATCGCCGTTCGGCAGCGTAGCGACCGCCGAAGCCGGATCGGTGGTGGTGGCCAGCATGATCGTTCCGACCGCGGCGAGGCCGGTGATGAGGAGGCCAAGCCCCATCAGATTGTAGACCTTGATCATATAAGCGCGCAGGCCCTGGTCGATAGCAGCATCGACGCCGACGCCGGGCACGGCACGCGTCTGATAATTGCGAACGGGTTCAGCCATGGAAATCCTCATATTGCTTCTGCCCCGTCCGGTGTCCGGTCGATTTGGACCGAGGCGCCGCTGGCGGGGCTCCAGCATGCCTGCCGCGAAATATGATGGTTATTGGCGTCAAGAACAAGACCGTAACCGGGCGTAATGCTTCGTGAAGTAGCAAAAATCCGGATTTATCGGCCGTCCGAAGCCCAACATTAACAAGATTTAACCAAATCCCGGTCGCGTTGAGCTTGCCGACCCTTGCAGATCAGAGATTGCGCAGCACCGGCGCCGCCTTGTGGCCCAGCACCCGCCAGGTGCCGGCGAGGCCGATGCCGACCGTGACCAGCAAGGCAAAGACAATGGTTGCCACCGCCACATCGGGCATGAAATGTGACGGCAGCGTCATGACGCGCGCGACAACGAACCACGCCGCAATGCCGCCTGCCGCCAGCGCGAAGATCGCGGTGGCGAGGCCGATCAGCATGTATTCCAGCGAAAAGGCCGCGATCAGCGTCTTCCTGGTGGCGCCCAGCGTCTTCAGCACCACCGCATCGTGGATGCGGGCGCGGTTGCCGGCCGCCAACGCGCCGGCCAGCACCAGCACCGAGGCGATCAGCGCCACCCCGGCCGCGGCCCTGATCGCGGTGCCGAGTTGCGCCACCAGCCGGTTGACGATGTCGAGCGCGTCCTTGACCCTGACTGTCGTCACCGCGGGAAAGGCACGGGTGACAGCGTTGAGAAGACGGGCATCGTCGGCCGGCGACGCGCCCTTTTCGGTGAGCGTCGCCAGCCAGCTGTGCGGCGCGCCGGCAAATGTGCTGGGCGAAAACACCATGACGAAATTGATGCCCATCGTCTCCCACTCGACCTGGCGGAAATTGGCAATCTTCGCTGTCACGTTGCGGCCAAGCACGTTGACGGTGACGGTATCGCCGAGTTTCAGCCCGATCTCTTTGCCTTCCTCGGCCGAAAACGACACCAACGGCTCGCCGGCATAATTGTCGGGCCACCATGTCCCTTCGGTCAGCGTCGCATTCGCAGGAATTCTGGCCTCGTAGGTCAGCCCGCGATCGCCGCGCAGCACCCAGGCCCCTTCCGCCGGGACCTTGACCTTGTCGACGTCGACGCCGTTCAGCGCCATCACCCGGCCGCGCAGCATCGGCACCTTGACCAGCGTGCCTTGCGGCGCCTCCCTGCCGACCAGCGCCGAGAACGCATCGACATCGCTGCTCTGGATGTCGACGAAGAAGAAGTTCGGCGCCCGCTCCGGCAGGCTGCCGGAAATCTGCCGCCTGAGATTGCCGTCGATCAGCGCCAGCGTCACCAGAAGCGTCAGCCCCAGTCCCAGCGACAGCACCACCGACGGCGTCAAGGCGCCCGGCCGATGGATGTTGCCGATGGCGAGCCTGAGCACCGTCGAGCCAACGCGCGGGCTCCTTTTGGCGGCCCACTGCACCAGCGCGCCGACAAGGCGCAGCACCAAAAAAGCAAAAATGGTGGCGCCGACGAAGATCGAGGCGATGTAGCGGTCGCCGGAAAACAGAATGGCCAGCGCCGCCAACAGCAGCGCGATGCCGAGCGCCGCCGCCGTGTAGAGCGGGCGCGGAAAACCGCGGCCCTCAAAACCCATTTCACGAAACAGCGCCGTCGCCGGCACGTCGCGCGCCCGGCCGAGCGGCAGCAAGGCGAAAGCCAGCGTCACCAGCAGCCCGAACAGCGCCGCCATGCCGAGCGCGCCGGGATAGAATCCGCCTTCCGCCGGCACCGGAATGATCGACTGCAGCGCCGCGCTCGCCGCGAACGGCATCAGCGCGCCAAGCACGACGCCGAGCGTGATGCCAAGCACGGCGATCATCAGGATCTGCACCAGGTAGACGGCAAAGACGAAACCGCCCGAAGCTCCCAGGCTCTTGAAGGTGGCAATGACGCCGCGCTTGCCGTCGAGATAGGCGCGCACCGCATTGGCTACGCCGACGCCGCCGACCACCAGCGCCGTCAGCCCGACCAGCGTCAGGAACTGCGAAAACCGTTCGATATTGGCGGACAACGCCGGTGCTGCATTGCTGCGCGTGCGGATCGACCAGCCGGACTCGGGAAACTCCTCCGCCGCCTGATCCTGAATGGCTTTTATGCGCGTTTCGCCGGTGCCGCCGGGCAGGCGCACCTTGTAGGCGTTCTCGACCAGGCTGCCGGGCTGGATCAAACCGGAAGCGGCAAGCCCGTCCGTCGAGATCATCAGCCGCGGCGCAAAGCCGAAGCCGTCGGATACCGCGTCCGGCTCGTTGACGAGCCGGGCGCGCAGTTCGAAGGTGGCGCTGCCCAGCTTCAGCCGGTCGCCGATCCGAAGGTTCAGCCGCTCGAACAAAAGGTCGGGTGCGGCGGCGCCGAAAACACCGGATTGTTCGCCGAACAATTCCTGCTTCGACAGCGCCGGCTCGGTCTGCAGCGCGCCATAGAGCGGATAGGCGCCGTCGACCGCCTTGGCCTCGACCAGCGCCTGGTCGGAGCCGTCCTCGACCCGCGCCATCGAGCGCATGTTGGCGCTGTGCGAGACCGTGCCCAGCCCGTCAAGAAAGACCTGCTCGGCCTGCGTCGCGGCGCGCTGATTGAGCTGGAAACGAAGGTCGCCGCCGAGCAGCGACTGGCCTTCGTTAGCGACACCGGCGGTAATCGCCCGGGCCACCGAATTGACGCCGCCGATCGCCGCGACGCCAAGCGCAATGCAGGCAAGGAAGATCAGGAAGCCGGACAGCCCGCCGCGCATCTCGCGCAGCGAGAAGCGGAAGGCGAGTGAAAAGGTGCGCGCCCAAGGGACCCCCTCATCCGGCCGCTTCGCGGCCACCTTCTCCCCGAGGGGAGAAGAGGTCGCCACCGCCCCGCCGGGGAGAAGGTGGCCCGAAGGGCCGGATGAGGGGGTCTTATCAGCCATTGCGCTACGCCGTCACTTTAAGCAATGGCGCATCCTCGATTCGGCCCGACCGCATCGACACCTGCCGGGAGCAGCGTGCGGCGAGCGCCGGATCGTGGGTGACCAGCACCAGCGTCATGCCGCGCTCGGCCGCTTTGGCGAACAGGAGATCGGCGACCTGCCGTCCCGTCGCCTGGTCCAGATTGCCGGTCGGCTCGTCAGCGATCAGGATGCGCGGCGAAGGCGCCAGCGCCCGGGCGATCGCCACACGCTGCTGTTCGCCGCCGGACAATTCGCCGGGATAGTGAGTGACGCGGTCACTCAGGCCCACCGCCTCGAGCTCCCGCGCCGCCACCCCGAACGGATCGGCATGGCCGGCTAGTTCCAGCGGCACTGCGACATTTTCGTGCGCTGTCATGTTGGGAATGAGGTGGAAGGACTGGAAGACAATGCCAATGTTTCGCCCACGAAACGATGCGATCTGGTCTTCGCTCTTGCCGTTCAGCAATTCGCCGGCAATCCGTACCGTACCCGAATCGACCCTTTCCAAACCGGCCAAAACCATCAGCAGCGTCGACTTTCCCGAGCCCGACGGCCCGACGATGCCGGTCGCCTCGCCACTTGACACGTCAAGGCTGATCCCTTTCAGCACATGGACGGAAGACGCTCCTTCGCCGAGCGTCAGCGATACATTTTTCAGCGCGATGACGGCTTCTGTCAAAATAAAATCGTCCTATATGGGAAAGGGAGGGCAGAATTCCGCCTACCGCCAGTATAATGTTCTCGGTCATATGGGGCCCGGCCGCATGGCTTTCAAACACCGACTTGCCGCAGCCTTCTTCCTTTTCCTCGAAATTTGCGGCGCCGTTTCATCGGCGCGCGCCGAGCCGTTCACGATCGTCGGTTTCGGCGATAGCCTGATGGCAGGCTTTGGCCTCGGACCGGACGAAGGCTTCACCCGGAAACTTGAGGCAGCACTCCGCGCCAAGGGCCACGATGTGACCGTCGCCAATGCCGGCGTATCCGGCGATACGTCGAGTGGCGGCCTGTCGCGGCTCGACTGGTCGGTGCCGGACGGCACGCAGCTTGTCATTCTCGAACTCGGTGCCAACGACATGCTGCGCGGCGTTTCTCCCGATATCACCCAAAAAAATCTCGACGCCATGCTGGCGAAGCTGAAGCAGCGCAACATCGCCGTGCTGCTGGCCGGCATGCGCGCCGCCCCCAATCTCGGCGCCGACTACCAGAACGGCTTTGACGCGATCTTCCCGAAACTGGCGGAAAAACACGGCGTCCCGCTCTATCCATTCTTTCTCGACGGCGTCGCCGGCGAACCAGCTATGCAACTTGAGGACGGCCTGCACCCGAATGCCAAGGGCATCGACCGCATGGTCGAGCGCGTACTGCCGGATGTCGAGAAAGCCATTGCCGTGGTTAAGGGCAACTCTTGAAGGGACCGGATTTCGATGAAGCTCCGCATTCCCGCACGATTTGATTTTAGGCCAGGTGCAACCAACAAACCGCTTGCCCCGCTCGATTTTCGATGATTCGCTAGGGGCAGAGTTCGATTCGAGGACAGGAGGCTTGCCATGCCGCGTCTTTTCACCGCCCTCGAAATACCGCGTGATGCCGCCCTTTCGCTGTCCCTGCTCCGGGGCGGCCTGCCCGGGGCCCGTTGGATCGACGTCGAGAACTACCATATGACGCTGCGCTTCATTGGCGATGTCGAGGGCCATGTCGCCGACGAGATCGCCAACGCGCTCGACCGTGTCCACCGCCCATCCTTCGCGCTGACACTGTCCGGCGTCGGCGCCTTCGGCCAGAAAAAACCGCACGCGGTGTGGGCCGGCGTCTCCTTCTCGCCCGATCTTGCGGCGCTGCAAGCCGAGATCGAGCGCATCTGCCAGCGCCTCGGCATCCCCGCCGACCCGCGCAAATTCATGCCGCATGTGACGCTGGCCAGGTTGCGCAATTCGAGCCCGCTCGACGTCGCCCAGTATCTTTCGGCGCGCGGCAATTTTTCGACGCTGCCCTTCCGTGTCGGCCGCTTCGTCCTGATGTCGTCGCGCGATTCGGTCGGCGGCGGACCCTACATCGTCGAGGAGGCCTGGCCGCTGTCGGGCGCCGATGCCCGTGCATCGAGCCGCGTCGCCAGCGCCTCCGACGCTTCGCGGATCATGCGGTAGACCGAGGCAAACGCCTCCGGCCCCTGATGATAGGGGTCCGGCACGTCGCCCACCTTTCCCTCGGCGAACTCGAGGAACAGATGGACACGGTCGCGCATGGCGGCAGGCACCAGCGCTTTAAGATCCCGGAGATTCGATCGGTCCATGGCGAGAATGAGGTCGAAACGCGAAAAATCGTCCGGCGCCAGCTTGCGCGCCGTCTGTCCGGAAATATCGACGCCGTGCCGCTTGGCGATCGAGATCGAGCGCGGGTCGGGTGCCGAACCGGCTTCCCAGTCGCTGGTCCCGGCCGAATCGAGCAGGATATCCCGATCGAGGCCGCGCTCTGCCAGGACGGCGCGCAACACGCCCTCCGCCAGTGGCGAGCGGCAGATATTGCCGAGACAGACAAAGAGAATGGATTTTATCGGCTTGGGGCTCATCGATCCGGCACTATGCTGAAGACTGCAAATCCAGATAGCACGGGAAGCGACCATGGCGAGAGAGAAACTGGGCAGGGAGGCGGTCGCCGAGGCGCTGGCCGGGCTCGACGGCTGGTCGCTGGCCGAGGATGGCGGCTCGATCACGCGCAGCTTCACCTTCAGCGATTTTTCCGAAGCCTTCGCCTTCATGACCCGCGTCGCCTTGGCGGCGGAGACGATCGACCATCACCCCGACTGGTCGAACGTCTACAACACCGTGAACGTGACGCTGAACACCCATGATGCCGGCGGCCTGACCGCGCTCGACTTAGAACTGGCCAGGACGATGAGCCGCTATTTCGGTCAGGTCGTTGGAGATCTGTCGACGCCGTAGCCTGATTTTTCAGGCCGCGGAACGGCCGGGCTCTTGTAGTGGACTGGGGCTTTCACCACATTTTCCGCTGGCAGGCGCGCGTGGAACGCCATGCGCAGCCTCGTTAGGAGAGACTGATGGCGCAAAAATCAGGTTTTGATTTCTTCGGCTTTGGCGGCAAGCCGGGCGACGAGAGCGAAGTGCGCGAGAAATTCTGGCGCACGGCCAAGCGGGCTGCCCGGCAGATCCCGTTCATGGAGGAACTGGTCGCCGCCTACTACTGCGCCATGGACAAGAACACGCCGCTGCGCGCCAAGGGCATCCTGGTGGCGGCGCTGGGCTATTTCGTGCTGCCGGCTGACGTCATCCCCGACTTCGTCCTCGGACTGGGCTTTACCGACGACATCGCCGTGCTGACCGCCGCGATCACCACCGTCAAAGCCCACATCACATCAGCGCATCGGCTCGCCGCCAAACAGGCGATTGCCGACAACGGCTGAGCCGGCGATAAGGCAGAAAAGTCAAACTCTTGCCGCTTTCGTGGCATCCAAGTCGCGAAAGGGACGTTGCAACTGCCGCTTTCGAGCGACGGGCGCAAGGATGGCGGCGGTTTCCTGGGGTGGATGTCCTTTTCCTGAGGGAACTTCACCGTTTGGTAACCCAGATTAAATCAAAATGAAGCGACGGGCAGGACGCCGAGCCGGCCTGCCTCCGCACCATATATGGGAAAAGCGATGCGCGGATTGATTGCTACAATTTCGAGCCTGGCACTGGTGGCCATGACAGCGCCGGCTCTGGCGCAGTCGGCAACCAAAATCGGCCAGCACAATGCCTGGGGCACCTACAGCTACCAGGCGTCGGGCGGCAAGGTTTGCTATGTGTTGACCGTGCCGACCGACAAGCAGCCGCCGACGCTTGACCATGGCGACATGTTCTTCTTCGTCAGCCAGCGGCCGGGACAGCAAGTGTCTTACGAGCCGCAATTCATCGCCGGCTACAATTTCCAGGAAAACTCCAAGGCCACCGTCACCATCGACGGCAAGAGCTTTTCGATGTTCACCCGCGGCAAGTCGGCCTGGGTCGAAAACGCCGCCGAGGAGCCGGTGCTGATCGCCGCGATGAAAACCGGCAGCGACATGAAGGTGCAGGCGAAGTCCGGCCGCGGCAACACCACCACCTATGTCTTTTCGCTGAAAGGCATTTCGGCGGCGCTGTCGTCCATCGCCAAGTGCAAATAGCCAAAGCCGGGTTTGAGTGAGCGGCCGGGTCCGGGCCTGGCACGGCTCTCCCTTCCCCCCCTTGTGGGAAGAAGGTAAAGATCGCCCCTGCATGACTCCGCCGTCAAGCTGTGCTATGCGCCGCGCTTCATTTCGGGCACGATGCTGTAATCGGCCGTGAATCGCTTATATTGGCGCAACAATGACCCTCTCATTCGACCTTACCACTGAAGGCGCCCGTGACGCGTTGCGCCCCCGCGCCGCGCCGGCGGAAAAACCGTCGCTGATCGGCCTGACCCGCGCCGAGCTTGGCGCTGCGCTCGTTGCATCAGGCATCGTGCCGGAGCGCCAGGCCAGGATGCGCGCCCAGCAGCTCTGGCACTGGATGTATGTGCGCGGCGTCTCCGACTTTGCCGGTATGTTCAACATCTCCAAGGATCTGCGCGCCGAGCTCGACAAGCATTTTACCGTCGCCAGGCCCGAGATCGTCGAGGAGCAGATTTCCTCCGACGGCACGCGCAAATGGCTGTTTCGCTTTCCGCCGCGCGGCGCCGGCCGGCCGGTCGAGATCGAGACCGTCTACATTCCCGAAGAAGGCCGCGGCACGCTCTGCATCTCCTCACAGGTCGGTTGCACGCTGACCTGCTCCTTTTGCCACACCGGCACGCAGAAGCTGGTGCGCAACCTGACCGCGGAGGAAATCCTCGCCCAGCTTCTGACCGCCCGCGACCGGCTCGGCGATTTCCCCGACCGCGACACGCCCGATGGCGCGGTCGTTCCGGCCGAGGGCCGGAAAGTGTCCAACATCGTCATGATGGGCATGGGCGAGCCGCTCTACAATTTCGAGGCGGTGAAGAAGGCGCTGCTGATCGCGTCCGACGGCGACGGGCTTTCCCTGTCGAAGAGACGCATCACGCTGTCGACTTCCGGCGTCGTGCCGGAGATCTTCCGCACCGGCGACGAGATCGGTGTCATGCTGGCGATCTCGCTGCACGCCACCAATGACGATCTGCGCGACCTTTTGGTGCCGATCAACAAAAAATATCCCTTGAAAGAGCTGATCGCCGCCTGCCGCGCCTATCCCGGCCTGTCGAACGCCCGCCGCATCACCTTCGAATATGTGATGCTGAAGGACGTCAACGATTCGATCGAGGACGCCAAGGGACTGATCAAGCTGCTCAAAGGCATTCCGGCCAAGATCAATCTGATCCCGTTCAATCCGTGGCCGGGCACCAACTACCAGTGCTCGGACTGGGAGACCATCGAGAAATTCGCCGACTACATCAACAATGCCGGCTATGCCTCGCCGATCCGCACGCCGCGCGGCCGCGATATCCTCGCCGCCTGCGGCCAGCTCAAGTCGGAATCCGAGCGCATGCGCAAGGTCGATCGGCTCGCGCTGGAAGCAATGATGATCGCGGGGCACGGCGAGGCGTGACCCGCCTTGTCGCCTACTTCATCCGCTTCGCCATCATCCTGATCGGTTATGGCGTTGCCGCGCTAGCGGCCAGCGCTTTCCTCAACGTCATGTTCCTGGCGTCGCTGGGCTATACGCCGGAGCATGTGCAGCCGGCGGCGACGGCCTCGCTGTATTTTTCAATCCCCTTCGTTGCGCTGTTCGTCGCCTATTTCGCCTTTATGCCGGCAGCGGTGGCGATTCTCGTCTCGGAAATCCTCGGACGGCGCGACTGGCTGTTCTATGCGCTGGCGGGCGCGGTGGTCGCGGCGGTCTTCCTCGGCTTCGCCCACCAGACCGCCGACGCCAACTTCGAGATCACCGACCCGCGCGTCGTCGCTGCCGTGATCGGCAGCGGCATGGTCGGCGGCATTTTCTACTGGCTGAGCGCCGGGCGCTCGGCCGGAAGCTGGCGCCAAGCCGGAAGGTCTACTTCGCCTGGGCGGTCAGGATCTTGAGCGCGAAGGCCGAAAACACCCCGGCGAACAGATAGTCGACGGCGCGCGTCACCCGCGGGCTTGCTTTCATCGCGGCCGAGAATTTTTCTGCCGCAAAGACCATCGGCGCTGTTACCGGGATCGACAAAACGACGAACATCGCGCCGAGGAAGAACAGTTTTTCGGGCGCGTTGGGATCATGGGCCGAGACGAACTGCGGCAGGAAGGTCATGAAGAACAGGATGATCTTCGGGTTGAGCAGATTGACGCCGAGCCCTGCCGCCCAGGCGCGAAACAGCGAAATCTCCGGCCCGCTCTTCTTCTCGGGCGAAAACGCCGATCCCTTGGTGATCGCTTGCCACGCCAGGAAGACGAGATAGGCAGCGCCGAAGATCTTCAGGGCCAGGAAAGACATCGGCGAGGCGACGATCAACGCCGAGATTCCTACCACCACCAGCGTGGTGTGGATCAGCGTGCCGAACAGCGCGCCGGCCATCGAGGCAAAGCCGGTGGCGCGGCCATGGCTCAGCGTGCGCGACACGAACAGCGTCATGTCGGGGCCCGGCGTGATCGCCAGGATCACGGTGGCGATGGCGAACTGGATCAGCGTGGTGGTGTCGGGAATGAAGGACATCTGCGGGCCCCTGGATAAAGAAAGCGCAGCCTATACCGCAAGCGTCTTCTCCGCACCAGCGACTGGCCTGATCCAGTATGCCAGCAGCGACCGAGGGACCGTTCGTCTCTTGCGCAGCCCGGAAAGGCCGTGATACCTCGCCCGCAAAGAACCCTGTCGCGGAACAGCCAAATGTCGAAAGCAAAAGCCGTCAAGAAGGTCGTGCTCGCCTATTCCGGCGGCCTTGACACCTCCATCATCCTGAAATGGCTGCAGACCGAGCTTGGCGCCGAGGTGGTCACCTTCACCGCCGATCTCGGCCAGGGCGGCGAACTGGAGCCGGCGCAGCGCAAGGCCGAGATGATGGGCATCAAGGACATTCGCATCGTCGACGTGCGCGAGGAGTTCGTCTCCGACTTCGTCTTCCCGATGTTCCGCGCCAACGCCGTCTATGAAGGCACCTATTTGCTCGGCACCTCGATCGCCCGGCCGCTGATCTCCAAGCACCTGGTCGAGATCGCAAAAGAAACCGGCGCCGATGCGATTGCGCATGGCGCAACCGGCAAGGGCAACGATCAGGTCCGTTTCGAGCTTTCGGCCTATGCGCTCAATCCCGACATCAAGGTCATCGCGCCATGGCGCGACTGGTCGTTCAAGTCGCGCACCGACCTGATCAACTTCGCCGAGCAGCACCAGATCCCGGTGCCGAAGGACAAGAAGGGCGACGCGCCGTTTTCCGTCGACGCCAATCTTCTGCATTCGTCCTCCGAAGGCAAAGTGCTGGAGGACCCGTGGAGCGAGCCGCCGGAATTCGTCCACCAGCGCACCATCTCGCCGATGGACGCGCCGGACAAGGTCACCGAGATCGAAATCGAATTCCTGAAGGGCGATCCGATCGCGCTCGACGGCAAGAAACTATCGCCGGCGACGATGCTGGCGGCGCTCAACGATCTCGGCCGCGACAACGGCATCGGCCGGCTCGACCTTGTCGAGAACCGTTTCGTCGGCATGAAATCACGCGGCGTCTACGAGACCCCCGGCGGCACCATCCTGATATCAGCCCACCGGGCGATCGAATCGATCACGCTCGACCGCGGCGCCGCCCACCTCAAGGACGAGTTCATGCCGCGCTACGCCGAGCTGATCTACAACGGCTTCTGGTTCGCGCCCGAGCGGCTGATGCTGCAGGCGATGATCGACAAGAGCCAGGAAGACGTCGAAGGCACGGTGCGGCTGAAACTCTACAAGGGCAACGTCATCGTCACCGGCCGCAAGTCGAACAAGACGCTCTATTCCGACGCGCTGGTCACCTTCGAGGACGACCGCGGCGCCTACGACCAGAAGGACGCCGAAGGCTTCATCCGCCTCAACGCGCTGAGGTTGCGGACGCTGGCGGCGCGGGGCCGAAAAAGCTAGCCAGTTTCTCTGCACGGAGGGCTTTGGCTCTTAGACCGAGCCCGAAAGAGACGATGGACGGTCGTTGGCGGCCGCCTGCCCCAGCTGCCAATCACCAGCGTCTGCGACAAGCCGTGAGCTACTACGCCCTCGTCATCCCAGGGCGAAGCAAGGAGCGAAGCGACGCAGCGCAGACCCTGGGATCCATTCCGTGACATCAGCCCAAGAATGCAGCGGCTCAGAACGGCGCTTGCGTCCACCGCTGCGCCAATGGAAGATCGAACTGATCGAGAAGACCAATCCAGAAGGGTCGAGCGCGGAACGGGGTGGTAGCGTTCGGTTCTGGTCCGCAGGAGCACTGCCGCGAGGTGACGGCATGGATCCAAGGGTCTGCGCCGCGTCGCTTCGCTCCTTGCTTCGCCCTAGGATGACGAAGTGGAGGATTTTTCGGCCAATCTCGAATGTCCTTGCGCCCTGCCATGAAATCGCCGCTGAAACAATCGACGTTCGCTGCCGCTCGGCTTTCGGGACGGAGACCACTGCGTTGGCCGATGCCTGTTCCGCTGCCTTTCTGGTGGGGCCTTGAGGAGTTCGAGCCGCTCGCTCGACCTCGCTGCGATCGAACGCAGGGCCGACATGCCTGCCTATAACGGTTTGCGCTGTCGATCCACCCCGCCTGGCCCATAGCCGGAAGGCACGTCTTCAGCTCAATATCGCCTGAAGAATATGCGAGGGAACCATGCGAAAACTGATCTCCACCGGCTCGCCCTTCGAGAAGGCCGCCGGTTATTCGCGTGCCGTGGTACAGGACGACTGGTGTTTCGTTTCCGGAACAACGGGCTACGACTATGCGACCATGTCGATGCCGGAGACGGTCGAGGCGCAGACGTGCAATTGCCTGGCGACGATTGCCAAGGCGTTGCAGGACGGCGGTTTTGAGATGGCCGATGTGGTGCGGGCGCATTACTACATCTCCGACGCGGCCTTCGTCGACATCGTCTTTCCGATCCTCGGCGAGGCTTTTGGCGACATCAGGCCGGCGGCGACGATGATCGTCTGTCAGCTCAACAAGCCGGAAATGAAGATCGAGATCGAAGTGACGGCACTCAAGCGCTGAGTTCGACGGCGGTGCAGGAGCTTGCGCGACCTTGTCGAGGCGCGTTCATCGACAAGGATGCAAAGGCTTGCACATAGCCCACTGGGCGTTTAGCAAGGCCGCGGCTCACGACAGCGCCGCGCGTCCTTTGGCCGCGAAAAGGGACGCTGTAGAATTTTGTTTCTGCGCATGATGCTTTGCGAAATCGATTCCGATTTCATGCGCCACAATTAGGACGGTTCCGGATGGCTTCGAAAAATCTTCTCCTGCTCGCCGGCGATGGCATCGGCCCCGAGGCGATGGCCGAAGTGAAGAAGCTGATCGCCGCCATGAACGACAAGCTCGACAGCGGTTTTGTCACCGATGAGGGGCTGGTCGGCGGCTGCGCCTATGACGCGCATGGCGCGGCGATTTCCGATGCCGACATGGCCAAGGCGATGGCCGCCGACGCGGTGCTGTTCGGCGCCGTCGGCGGGCCGAAATGGGATGCGGTGCCGTATGAGGTGCGCCCGGAAGCCGGACTGCTGCGGCTGCGCAAGGACATGGAGCTGTTCGCCAATCTCAGGCCGGCCATCTGCTATCCGGCGCTGGCGGCATCCTCCTCGCTCAAGCAGGAGGTGGTCGAGGGGCTCGACATTCTGATCGTGCGCGAGCTCACTGGCGGCGTCTATTTCGGCGAGCCCAAGCAGATCATCGACCTCGGCAACGGCCAGAAGCGCGGCATCGACACCCAGGTCTACGACACCTTCGAGATCGAGCGCATCTCGGGCGTCGCCTTCGAGCTGGCACGCACGCGCAAGAACCACGTCACCTCGATGGAAAAGCGCAATGTGATGAAGTCGGGCGTGCTGTGGAACGAGGTCGTCACGCAGACGCACAAGGCCAGATATGGCGACGTCAAGCTCGACCACATGCTGGCCGATGCCGGCGGCATGCAGCTGGTGCGCTGGCCGAAACAATTCGACGTCATCGTCACCGACAATCTGTTCGGCGACATGCTGTCCGACATCGCCGCCATGCTGACCGGCTCGATCGGCATGCTGCCTTCGGCGTCGCTCGGCGCGCCGGATGCCAAGACGAAAAAGCGCAAGGCGCTCTACGAACCGGTGCACGGTTCGGCGCCCGACATCGCGGGCAAGGGCATCGCCAACCCGATCGCCATGATCGCCTCCTTCGCCATGTCCATGCGCTATTCCTTCGGCATGGTGGCTGAGGCCGATCGCCTGGAAAGCGCCATCGCCGCCGTGCTCGACCAGGGCTTGCGCACTAGGGATATTCTTTCCCCTGGCATGACCGAGGTCGGCACCGCTGAGATGGGCGACGCGATCATCGCCAGATTCCTGGGCTAAGCCTGCTGGCGATCGACGTCCGCCCGGCTTCCAGTCCCTCAAAATCGCTGTGTCGACCAGCTAGGCCCTGACCCCCGCCGGCACCGGGCCCCACTGATTTTCACGGGTCTGCGTCGGGATCAGCGCGAAGACCAGGATGATCAGCCAGCCGATGGTCGGGATGAGCACCGCCAGAAAAAGCCAGCCGGTCAGGCCGATGTCGTGCAGGCGACGCACGTTCAGTCCGATCCAAGGCGGGATTGTCGCCAGCACAAACGCGCCGCAAAGACCGACCGTCGCTGCCGGCAATTCGTCAAGATCGCCCATCGCGTCGTCGATGAAGAGGCCGACGCCGACGACCACGATCAGCGCGATCGCCCAGAACAGGCAATAGCCCCAATATTCCTTGCGGCGGGCACGGCCGGCGAAATTGAAGTAATTTTCAGTCAGGCCCCGCCGGAAGTAGCTCCAAAGGTCGGTGGCGGGAGCATTTTCAGCGAAACGGCCGAAATGTTGCGGCGCCACGGGCGCATTGCCGGCCTGAGACGGGGCCACGGTTGCGTCCGTCGGACTGGCAGCCTGGACACGGATCGAAAAAACCTCGCGTGCCCGTCCGCCAGCCGGCTGGAACTCGATGGCCGTGCCCCTGCGTATCGTCGCCTCTCGGCGCAGATCCTCGCGCGCGAACGTGTAGCGGTTGCCGTCGGCCCCGGAGATGAAACCAAAACCCTGATCCTCGTCATAGTGAAGCACTTCGCCGCGCATGTCCTGCCCCTCGTCCCGCTGGCCAGACTGTTCAAAGTTGCGGCAGACCGCAAGGGGTGCGTGCGCGGGAGCATCGCTCCAGACAAAAGATAGCGCGCGACTCGTGTTGGAGACGACCAATCGTCGAAGTCTGCGCCGCCCCTCATCGCCCTGCCGGGCACTCCCCGTATAGTGACGGGGAGAAGGACGCTGTCATCGCCGGTTTCGCCAATCGCGGGCGTCGCGGAAAGAACGCCGAGGCTGCGGCCAGCGGGCTTCTCCCCGTTTACGGGAAGAAGGTGCCGGTAGGCGGATGAGGGGCGGCGCAGACCTGAATCGATTGCCTTGGCGAGGACCAGCCCTTGCAGGCCATGACAAGCCAACGATGCCAGCAAATCGCTAAGCCGGCCGCTTCTTCGCTTTCTTGCTCTTGGCGGGTCCGGCCTTGTCGAATTTCGGCTTGCTTGTCTTCCCGGCCCAGGGTTTTGCCTCGAATGCGGCGGGGCGCTGATCGGCTGACGGTGCGCGCTTCTCGAATTTGGGCGCGTTCTGGTCGAACGTCCGCTTGCCGCGGTGCGGCTTCTTGTCCGGCCGTGGCTCCTGGTAGCCGGCCCGCGACAGGTCGGGCGTGCCGTCCAGCCGCTTCACCGCGATGTTGTTCTGCAGCTTGCGGTCCGGGCCGATCGCCTGGAGGAACCGATCGGCCCAATCCGCCGCGATCTGCACGAAAGTTTCCTCCGGCTGCATCTTGATGGCGCCGATCTCGCGCTTGGAGATGCCGCCGGTCCGGCACAGCATCGGGATCAGCCAGCGCGGCTCGGCATTCTGCCTGCGTCCCGCCGACAGCGAGAACCAGACGCTGTCGCCAAAATCGTCGCGGCGGCTTGGCGCCTCGTCGCGACGGGTAGATCTGTCGCCAGAGGGCCTGTCGCCCGACGGCGTGAACGGAGCGACGTCTAGGAGATCCTCGGGCGCCGAACGGCTGGAACGGCACAGACGCACGAAGGCGGCGGCCACCTGATCGGGGCCATGCTGCTCAAGAAGCGCATTGATGAAGCCGCGTTCATCATCCGTCACAGGCTCGCTGAAAACCGGGTCGGCGAGGATGCGCTCGTCGTCGCGGCGCAGGACGTCGTCGGCCGAAGGCGGGCTTGCCCAGGTCGCCGCAAGGCCAGCGCTTTGCAGCAGCCGTTCAGTGCGCCTGCGAGCATTGTTGGGCACGATCAGCGCGCTGACACCCTTGCGTCCCGCCCGTCCCGTCCGCCCGCTTCGGTGCAGAAGCGTCTCCGGATTGGTCGGCAGGTCGGCGTGGATCACCAGTTCGAGGTTGGGCAGGTCGATGCCGCGCGCCGCCACGTCGGTGGCGATGCAGACTTTTGCGCGGCCGTCGCGCATCGCCTGCAGCGCGTGGCTGCGCTCGTTCTGGCTCAGCTCGCCCGAAAGCGCGACGACGGAAAAGTTGCGGTTGTTGAAGCGCGCGGTCAGGTGATTGACGGCGGCGCGCGTGTTGCAGAACACAAGAGCGTTCTTCGCCTCGTAATAGCGCAGCACGTTGATGATGGCATTTTCCCGGTCGGCCTGGGCTACGCTCAGCGCCCGGTATTCGATGTCGAGATGCTGCTTCTCCTCGCCGGCGGCCGAGATGCGCACCGCATCGCGCTGGTAGCCCTTGGCCAGCGTCGCGATGGAGCGCGGCACGGTGGCCGAAAACATCAAGGTGCGGCGCTCGGCCGGAGCGGCGTCGAGGATGAATTCCAGATCCTCGCGAAAGCCGAGATCGAGCATCTCGTCGGCCTCGTCGAGCACAACTGCCTTCAGCTCGGACATGTCGAGCGAATTGCGGGTAATGTGGTCGCGCAGCCGGCCGGGCGTGCCGACGACGATATGGGCGCCGCGCCCCAACGTGCGGCGCTCGGTCCGCATGTCCATGCCGCCGACGCAGGAGGCTATCGCTGCGCCGGTCAGTTCGTAGAGCCATTCGAGCTCGCGCGTCACCTGCAAAGCGAGCTCCCGCGTCGGTGCCACGGCCAGCGCCAGCGGTGCTGCGGCTTGGGAAAAGCGCTCGGCGCCGTCGAGAAGGGTCGGCGCCAGAGCCAGCCCGAAGGCGACGGTCTTGCCGGAGCCGGTCTGGGCGGAAACCAGCGCATCGGCCTGTCCGAGCTCGAGTACCGCCTTCTGCACCGGCGTCAGCTCGACATAGCCGCGTTTTTCCAGCGCCTTTGCCAGCGCGGGGACAAGTGCTTCGAAATTGGACATTTCACTCTTTCGGAATTCGGATTCTTTTATGCCCGGCAATGGGTCATCCGTCGGCGAGCGCCAGGAGCGCCACGAGCCAAACGATCCAATCGTTCGTACTTCGCGCCGCCGCCATTGTACAGGGCAAGCCGTCTGGCTGCGTCGCGATTGACTCTTTACGCAAACCGCGTAAAAGCCGGCACCGAATGGGGTAGTTTCGATGCGCGGCCTTTTGATGGCGCTTCTTGCCTTCGACGTCCCGGGCCGCAATGTGAACCATTGGGCCGGGCGTTTCGGCGCGTCTGCTCGTTCCAGCAAAACCACGTTCTTGGCCAAAAAAACCGGTAAAACGACCCCTAAAACGGTCTGATTCCCTTGGCCTAACCACCCTCTCCCGGGTCCGGCCCGGGGGTTGAAACCCGCATCGGCCGGCGGGTTTTCTCCAAAAAACCGAGCGGAGAGGACAGGAGATTTCGATGAGTTTCAAGGTTGCAATCGTCGGCGCCACGGGCAATGTGGGTCGGGAAATGCTCAACATACTGGAAGAGCGCGGCTTTCCGGTGAGCGAGGTGGTGGCGCTGGCCTCGCGGCGCAGCCAGGGCACGGAAGTGTCGTTCGGCGATCGCACGCTGAAGGTCAGGGCGCTCGACCAATATGATTTTTCCGATACCGACATCTGCATCATGTCGGCCGGCGGCAACGTTTCGAAGGAATGGTCGCCGAAGATCGGCAAGCAGGGCTGCGTCGTCATCGATAATTCGTCGGCCTTCCGCTATGACCAGGACGTGCCGCTGATCGTGCCGGAAGTGAACCCGGACGCGATTTCGCTGTTCACGCGCAAGAACATCATCGCCAACCCGAACTGCTCGACGGCGCAACTGGTCGTGGCGCTGAAGCCGCTGCATGACCTCGCCACCATCAAGCGTGTCGTCGTCGCCACCTATCAATCGGTGTCCGGCGCCGGCAAGGAAGGCATGGACGAACTGTTCACGCAGACCCGCGCGGTGTTCGTCGCCGACCAGGTCGACGTCAAGAAGTTCACCAAGCGCATCGCCTTCAACGTCATCCCGCACATCGACGTCTTCCTCGACGACGGCTTCACCAAGGAAGAGTGGAAGATGGTCGCCGAGACCAAGAAAATGCTCGACCCCAAGATCAAGCTGACGGCGACCTGCGTGCGCGTGCCGGTGTTCATCGGCCATTCCGAAGCGGTCAACATCGAGTTCGAAAAGCCGATCACCGCCGAGGAAGCTCGTGAGATCCTGCGCGAAGCGCCGGGCTGCCAGGTTCTCGACAAGCGCGAGGACGGCGGCTACATCACGCCGCTGGACTCGGCCGGCGAGGACGCGACCTTCATCTCGCGCATCCGCGAGGATTCGACCGTCGACAACGGCCTGTCGATGTGGATCGTCTCCGACAATCTGCGCAAGGGCGCCGCACTCAACGCGGTGCAGATCGCCGAATTGCTGATCGAGCGTGGGCTGATCCAACCGAAGAAGAAGGCGGCGTAGTTTTCGCTCACGGGCCGTATCGCCGCTGCCGCGGCGGGCCCTCCGCGGGGCGCCGGACGACCGGCGGCCCGCAGTCGCGGGCTCGGCCTTCGGCCGTTAGCCCCCTTTTCCCCGTTCACGGAGAGAAGGTGCCGGCAGGCGGATGAGGGGCGGCACCGGCGCCTCAGTTAGGTCGCGTCGGGCCGGCATCACCTGGCCCTGCTCTGCCCTCAAACCGGCAAGACGACATCGCCATGTCGCTGGCGGCTGGGCTTGTGCGTGTACTGCGTCGCACAATGGAACCGACCAGGATCATTGCCGGTCCGTGAAAGGGGTTTCGATGATCGTTCGCCCGCGCCCGGGATTTTTGCATCTGTTCTTCATCATGCGCGGCTCGGTGGTGCCGCGCATCCTGCCGCAGATCTTCGGCTTCGGCATTTATGGCGCACTGGTGGTGCTGGCGGTCGGGGCCCTGCAGCTTGACCTCGGCAATGCCGGGCCCGCGCCGCTCGCCTTGCTCGGTGTGGCGCTGTCGATCTATCTCGGCTTCCGTAACAATGCCGCCTATGACCGCTGGTGGGAGGCGCGCAAGCTGTGGGGCCAGCTTGTGTTCGACATTCGCAATCTGGCGCGCGCCAGCACCGGGTTGATCGAGGATCGGGTCGAACTGCACGGGCTGCTGATGGAGGCGATCGCCTTCTGTCACTTCCTGCGCGGCCTGCTTCGGCGGGTCGATGCCACGACCGAAGCACGCGCGTTCATCGATGAAGCGGCCGAAAGTGCTGCCAAGCTGGCCAACCCGCCGGACGCCATGCTGCGGCGGATGGGCGAGCGAGCCGCCGCGTTGTACAGGGCCGGCGCAATCGATGTCATGGGCTACCGCATTCTCGACGAGCGCCTGTCGCAAATCGCCGCAGCGCAGGCCGGCTGCGAGCGCATCATGGGAACACCGCTTCCGTTTGCCTACACGCTGCTGTTGCAGCGCACCGCCTATATCTTTTGCCTGCTGCTGCCGTTTGGGCTGGCCTCGACTGCCGGTTGGGCGACGCCGCTGTTCACGGCGCTGATCGCCTACACCTTTTTCGGCCTCGACGCGCTTTCGGAGGAACTCGAGGACCCGTTCGGCACCGAGGCCAACGATCTCGCCCTCGACGGTCTGTGCCGCGTCTGTGAAATCTCGGTGTTCGAGGCGCTCGGCGAAGCGCCGCCAAAAATGATCCCCGCCAAAAAATACTATTTTTCCTAGGGTTTGTTCCCGCGCTCACCGAAGCACCGTGCGCTGGAAAAATCATAAGCGTGTCGGATCGCCGCCTCACGCCGCGTCCTTGGTTCGACCCTCGCCAAGAGGGCTCGAAACAACCGGAGGACCAATGACCATGTCTCAAACAGCATCCGTCACGCCGAGCGCGCTGTGGACCGGCCGCGGGCTCAGCGCCCTCATCGTGCTGTTCATGACCTTCGACGGCGTCATCAAGCTGCCGCCGCTCGATGTCGTCACCCAGACCATGGTGCAACTCGGCTGGCCGGCCGATCCCGATGTCTCGCGCATGCTCGGCATCGTCGGGCTGGTCTCGACCGCGCTCTATGCGGTGCCGCGCACCTCGGTGCTCGGCGCCGTCCTGCTCACCGCCTATCTCGGCGGCGCCATCGCGACCCACGCGCGTCTTGGCAGCCCGCTGTTCTCGCACACATTGTTCGGCGTCTATCTCGGCCTCATTCTGTGGGGCGGCCTTTTCCTGCGCAATCCCGGGGTGCGCTCGCTGATCCCGTTCAGCCGGTAGCGGCGACATCAAAGCCGTTCGATGGCGGTCGCGCCGCCAGAGAGGGCGCCGCCACCCTTCTTCCTTGTCCGTGGATCAAATCGCCCGGTTGCGAGTTAGACGATGTGGGGCGAGGACGGAAAACCCCATTTGGGAGGAGCGACGATGAAGAAATTGGTGGTCATGATCATATTGGCAACCACGCTCGCAGCCTGTTCCCGGACAGAACAGGGCGCCGCGGTCGGTGGCTTGGGAGGCGCTGCTGTCGGCGCTGCCGTTGCAAATGACCCGGTGGAGGGAGCTGTTGTTGGTGGTGCTGTCGGCGCCGTCGCCGGCGCACTGATCGGTCGTGCGACCGAACCCGGCCGGTGCCGCTATCGCGATCGCTATGGACGCGTCTACATCGCCCGCTGCCCGGCAGGCTATTGATCGGGCCGCGTCATAGCTCCGACGAAATGAAACGGCGGGCAAAGCGCCCGCCGTTCCGTAAGCGATAAAAAGCGGATTATTCGGCGGTCGCGGCTTCCGCCTCGGCCGGCGCGGCTGCCGCGGCGGCAACCGCGGCGGCTGCATCGTCCTGCGCCTTCTTCAGAAGTGCGGCGCGTTCCTGCGCCTTCTTGCCGGGTTCGGCCTTCTTGGGATTGGAGCGGGCCTCGCGCTTGGCGATGCCGGCCTCGTCGAGGAAGCGCAGCACGCGGTCGGTCGGCTGGGCGCCGTGCGAGAGCCAATGCTTGACGCGGTCGGCGTCGACCTTGACCCGCTCGCCGTCCTTGGGCAGCAGCGGGTTCCACGAGCCGAGCGACTCGATGAAACGGCCGTCGCGCGGCGAACGGGCGTCGGCGACGACGACGTGGTAATAGGGACGCTTTTTCGAGCCCGCACGGGCCAGTCGGATTTTCAAGGGCATTTCTTTTCTCCTAAAACGCTGATTTTCGGGTTTACGGCTGGTCCTCAGCCGGTTTTCGTTACGCCGTTGGATGCGGCGATATGCTCGTGATGGCGGATCACTTCGCGGACGACGAAGTTCAGGAATTTCTCCGCGAAATCCGGGTCGAGATGGGCGTCCTTCGCCAGTTGGCGAAGGCGGGCGATCTGCTGCTGCTCGCGCGCCGGATCGGCCGGCGGCAGGCCATGCGATGCCTTCAGCTCGCCGACCGCCTTGGTGCAGCGGAAACGCTCGGCCAGCATGTGGATGAGCGCTGCGTCGATGTTGTCGATCGAGGCGCGGTAGTCGACCAGCGCCGCGCGTGCGTCGGCCATGTCCTTCTCTTCGTTCATCGCGCCCTCACTTCTTCTTGCCAGGGGCGTTCTTCCCGAGCATTGGCAGACCGCCGCCGGATCCTGGCAAACCAGGAAGCTTCATGCCGCCGGGCAGCCCAGGCAGACCACCGCCACCTGGGAGGCCACCGGGAAGACCCTTCATGCCGCCGAGACCGGCTGCCTGTGCTTGCTTCTGCAAGGCTTCGAGCTGCTTGGGGCCCATCTTGGACAGGTCCGGCATGCCGCCGCCCATCATGCCGCCCGGGCCACCCATGCCCCCTGGCATCATGCCGCCGAGTCCCATCTTCTGGGCCAGACCGCCCATCATGCCACGCATCAGGCCACCGCCTTTGCCCTTGCCGCCCATCGCTTTCATCATGTCGGCCATGCCGCGGTGCATCTTCAGGAGCTTGTTGATCTCGGCCGCATCGGTGCCGGAGCCTGCGGCGATGCGCTTCTTGCGCGAGTGCTTCAGAATATCGGGGTTGGCGCGCTCGGCCTTGGTCATCGACGAGATGATGGCGAGCTGGCGGCCGAACATCTTGTCGTCGAGACCGGCGGCAGCCATCTGGTCCTTCATCTTGCCCATGCCCGGCATCATGCCCATGATGCCGCCCATGCCGCCCATCTTCGACATCTGCTGAAGCTGGCCGGCAAGATCGTTCAGGTCGAACTTGCCCGACTGCATCTTCCTGGCCATCGCCGCCGCCTGCTCGGCGTCGATGTTTTCGGCAGCCTTTTCGACGAGGCTGATGATGTCGCCCATGCCGAGAATGCGGTCGGCGATGCGCTTGGGATGGAATTCCTCCAGCCCGTCCATTTTCTCGCCGGTGCCGATCAGCTTGATCGGCTTGCCGGTGACGGCGCGCATGGAAAGTGCCGCACCACCACGGCCGTCGCCATCCATACGGGTCAGCACCAGGCCGGTGATGCCGACGCGCTCATCGAAGCTTTTTGCCAGATTGACGGCATCTTGGCCCGTCAGCGAATCGGCGACCAAAAGGATTTCGTGCGGCGACGAGACCTTCTTGATGTCGGCCATCTCGACCATCAGCGGCTCGTCTATATGGGTGCGGCCGGCGGTGTCGAGGATGACGACGTCATGGCCGCCGAGCTTTGCCGCCTGCACGGCGCGGCGGGCGATGTCGACCGGCGTCTGGCCCTCGACGATCGGCAGCGTGGCGACCTTGACCTGCTCGCCGAGCTGACGGAGCTGCTCCTGCGCGGCGGGACGCCGCGTGTCGAGCGAGGCCATCAGGACCTTCTTGTTCTGACGCTCGGTGAGGCGCTTGGCGATCTTGGCCGATGTCGTGGTCTTGCCGGAACCCTGCAGGCCGACCATCATGATGACGACTGGAGCCGGTGCATTGAGGTCGATGGCGACGCCCTCGGCGCCCAGCATCCCGACCAGCTCGTCATGGACGATCTTGACGACCATCTGCCCGGGCTTGATCGACTTCAGCACGGCGGCGCCGACGGCCTTCTCGCGCACCTTGTCGGTGAAGGAACGCACCACTTCCAGCGCAACGTCGGCCTCAAGCAGCGCACGGCGCACCTCGCGCAGCGCCGCCGAGACATCGGCCTCGGACAGGGCGCCGCGGCCGGTGAGGCCGTTCAGGATCGAACCAAGACGTTCCTGTAGCGATTCAAACATTCTTCTTCCTTTTCCCTGGCACCCGGATGATGCCCGAGAGGTAATGCGTTCGCGCCCAGTATCCAACCCAAGCTGTCCAGGCAAAAGCCAAAAGCCAAAAAGCACCCGGGGGCGCACAGCGCTGCCGGATGTTGGCCTCCAGGATCGATTTACAGCACGTCGCCTCAAACAGGCTTCGGCGTCCCGGTCGGCTTGCTCGGAGGGATACTCGTCGCGGAATTCGCGGGCTGTAGACAGGAAATCGGCCGCGGAGTCAAGGTACGGGCCGAATACGCTGAACCGGGCCGGTTTGGTTTATGGCAGCACCACCAGCGTGATGCGCATCAGCTTGGGCCGCCGGGGTGCGAAAAATCCGGCTCGACCTTCAGCGGCGAGCGCGGGTGCAGGAGCAGCAGAACGGTCAACAGGCTGCAGACGATGCCGATCGCCGCGATGAGGACGGCATCAAGCGTCGTCCAGCCGGGGCCTTCGAGCGGCTTGGCGTTGAGCAGGGCGAAGGAATTGTAGCTTTGCTGGTGCGAAATCAGCAGGAAGCCGGTCAGATTGTTGCCGAGGTGGGCGCCGAAGGCCGCGCCGAGATTGCCCGTGGCATATACCACAAGCGTCAGGAGCAGCGCAAAAGCGGCGATCGAGGCCAGCACGCAGGCGTTGATGGCGGTCGTCGAGCCTGGGTTCCAATGCATCGCAGTGAACAGAAGTCCTGGCAGCAGCGCCCAGATGAAGGGGTTTTGAAAGCGGTTGGCCAGGCCCCTGAGGAGATAGCCGCGAAACAGCACCTCTTCGGACGAGGTCTGCAGCAGGGTCAGCGCGGCGATCGGGATCAGGAACAGCAGCCAGGACGACAGGCCGATCGCACCGCGCGCAATGTCGGGCTGCAAGAGATAGAGCAGTATCTCGGAGAGCAGCGATGTGACCAGCACCGCGGCCAATCCCCTAAAAAATCCCGAGCGCGAAACGCGGCGGCTGGTGCCGATCAGCGCCATCAGCGGCTCGCGATGGACCCAGCGCATGGCAGCCCACAGGCCGAGCCAGATTCCGGCAAAGGAGGCGAGCGCGGCGAGGATCCCGGTGGACGAGGCCATGAAATTCTGCACCGCCCCTCCTTCCATCGGGGCGCCGGACGATGCTTGCCAGACGACGAAGAAATAGGCGCCGCCGAACAGCACGGCGACGGTCGTCGCGACCCAGAACAGGACGACGATCGCCGTTCCGAGCAGGAGCCGCGGCAGGGTCGTCTTGGCGTTGGGAGTATGCCGATAGCGCTCGAAGGCGGCAGGGTCTATCACGCGGGCTCACAGGCTGGTGCTTCGGGTCGCATGATCTATTCGATCGGGTCGTGCCGCGCAATCGCTAGCCGCCAGCATTGCAAGGTCACTTCTCCCCGTCACGATACGGGGAGAAGTGCCCGGTCCACCCTCCGCAGCTGCTGCGGAGGACGGGCAGGACGATGAGGGGCGGCGCCAATCTCAACAATTGGTGGTCTCCAACGAGCATGGATTCCGTCAATTGTCTGAGGCGATTGCCCTGTTCGGCACCGTCAGCGCTCGACGTACATGATGCGTCGGGTGCCGGGGTCGACCAGTGCCGGCTGACCGTTCACATAGACATAGCGGTAGTCATAGTCCGGAATCTCGCGCAACTCGACGGTATCGGGCAAGGTCGCGCCGGTAACCACCTCGCCCTCGAGATAAACCGGGTCGACCCGGTTGGTCTCGATGTAGGTGCGGACTTCGGCCGGCGGCCGCCTGATCGGCTCGATCGGCTCGCCAGCGACGATCGCTCCGGTATAGATGTCGGGATCGTCGACATCGGCGGGGGCTTCGACGATGGTAATGTCTGCGTCGGCCGGGCGCCGGGTCAGGACGACCTCGTTGCCGCCGAAATCGGCCGTCACATAGTCGGAATAGATCCAGCCTTGGCCATTGGCCTCGGCTATGGTGCACCATTTGCTGTTTTGGATGCAGCCATCGAGCGTTGCCGACTGGCCGGCGGCGAGCACGCCGATCACCGGGTATTGCGGCCCTGGGCCGGCGCGAATGTTGAGATCGGCGACCGCCGAAACGGCGGTATCGGCCAAGGCTGTGCCGGACATGGCGGCAAGCGCTCCGGCGACAGCAGGAAACAGTATGCGCTTCATGGTTTCGCTCCGTGTTGATGGTCCCTCGCGAACGAAAACGAAACAAAACCTCATGCGTTCCGGCTAAAACGCCTCGGCCGGCTCACGTTTTGTTCCGGTTTCTTTCACGACTCCGGTCAGGAGTTCATGGACGAAGGCCAGCTTCTGTGCCGTCAGCTCCGAGATGACGAAGGGATAGAGGTCCGGCAGGCCCATGCAGCGGTTGATCGAGTTGGACGCTTCCGACAGCACCAGCCAGCGGGCTAGGACCTTTTCGAACGGTTCGGGAACGGCGGCAGGTTCCGACGGCGCCGGCTGGAGCTCGCCGCCGGTGTCGCCCCGCGACAGGTCGTTGGCCTCCATGGTTTCCAGCCGGCCGAGCGGGAAATTCAGCGCATGCACCATCTCCAGCGTATCGGTGATGTGCAGATGGTGTGCCCATGTCTCGGCCCAGTCCTCCCAGGGATGGGACGTGGCATAGGCGGAAATGTGGTCCTGCTGCCAGTCGGGCGGCGCGCCATTGGCATGGTAGGCCTTCAGCGCCTGCTCGTAATCGGCGCGCTCGTCGCCGAACAATGTGCGGAAGGCGGCAAGCCGTTGCGGGTCGTCGCGGATCAGGCGGTCCCAGTAATAGTGGCCGAGTTCATGGCGGAAATGGCCGAGCAAAGTGCGATAGTTCTCGCCCATCTCGACGCGCCGTCTTTCGCGCTCGGCCGAATCCGCCTCGGCGACATTGAGTGTGATCAGGCCGTTGTCATGGCCGGTCAGGATGCGCGCGCCACCCGGACCGCCGATCGGATCGGCAAGGAAATCGAAAGCGAGGCCGGCCTCGTCGCCGGCGTTCCGCTTGGGCGCGACCGGCAGTCCGGCGGCGAGCAGCGAATAGATGGCCCGCTTCTTTGCCGCTTCGACGCGGATCCAGCGACGGCGGTTGCCATCGACCGAAAGGTCCGGGATCAGCTGGTTCAGCGCGCAGGCGCCGCAGAAGGCATGGCCAGGTTCCGCCATCCAGTTGCAGGCGCACTCGTCGGCATTGGTGCACTGGAAAACGCCGCCGGCGCCAGACAGCACGAAGCGCGCATGCCCGGGATCGTAGAGCACGGAGCTGGCGCAGTTCAGGCACTGGGCGTTCTCGAAATAGAGGCGGTGGCCG
Organism: Mesorhizobium sp. WSM4806; assembly: GCF_055811635.1. NCBI lineage: Bacteria > Pseudomonadati > Pseudomonadota > Alphaproteobacteria > Hyphomicrobiales > Phyllobacteriaceae > Mesorhizobium > Mesorhizobium sp. WSM4806. The sequence goes on from NZ_JBVVQZ010000020.1 coordinate 91,855, forward strand.
CAATGCGGGCAATCGAAGAGCTTCATACCGATCTCGAATCACCAGATCTCAAATCACCAAGTCTCAAATCATCAGGCCCGGATATAGTGCGCAGCGGCATATCGCCCAAACGCCTGTCGGCGGCCGGCGTTCCTGCTGTTGCTATTTTGCCGCAAGCTGGGCGGCGACCGTTTTCGCCACCGCCTCGCCCGACAGCCTGGCGCCACCGCAGGTCTGCATCAGCGGACCGGCCAGATGCTCGCCGGCGAAGAAGATTTTTTCCGCCACTGGTTGCATCAGCGTGGCGCGCGCCTGCGAACGGCCGGGTCGGGCCGCCGCATAGGCGCCGCGCACGAACCGCTCGCCGCCCCAATTGGTCATCATGGCGCGCCCGACATGTTTTCTGACGTCGCCGCCGAAGATGGCGCACAGCCGGTCGACGACGAAGTCGACGCCTGCCGCCTCGCCCGCCGCCGACATCTCCCAGGCGAAATCGCCGCCAACGAAGCCGACCATCAGGTCGAGGTCGAAGGGAAAGCAAAGGAAGTAGATGTCGTGCCTGGCCAGCCGCTCGATCAGCAGGTCGTCGAACGGCGCCAGCCCGAGCCTTGTGCCCCTGATCTCAACCGGCAGCTTGGTCAGCATGCCCATCGGCAGGTCGAAGAAGGCAGCGAAATGCCTGTCTGGCAGCGCCGGCGCGAATTCGATCTCCTCGAAGGCGAGCACCGCCGGCGAGGCGGTGACGATGACCGCTTTGGCGCGGATGATGCCGCGATCGGTGACGCAGGCGACGCCGGGCACGTCCCAGAGGATTTTCCGCACCGGCGTCGACAGCTCGACCGGCACGTCGGCGCCGAAACGGGCGACCAGCGCGCCGAACCCCTCCTTGGTGAAGTAGTTCGGATCGAGATCGGCGGCAGCCTGAAAGTCGCGGATCGATATCTCGTCCTCGTCGGCGCCAAAGTCCATCGGCCCGGCAAAGGTGGCGGCGGCGCGCGGCGCATGGCCTTTGGCGAGCAGGGCCGAAAGACGGTCGTCGTCACCAACCTTGACCTCATGCGCCGCCAGCAGCTCGAACAGCCTGATATCGGCCGCCTTCATCGCGGCCTCTTCGTCCTCGCTCGCCTTTCGGTTGCGATAGTAGAGATGATCGACATTCATGTCGTGATGATGGAGCGTCCAGCGAGCGGCTTGCGCCTCGGGAAAGTAGGGATTGCGGTCGGCCGCGTGCAGCCAGGCGCAGCCGATGTCGAAAGGAACACCGAAATGCTGGTCGCTGGTCCAGGCGCGGCCGCCGATACGGTTCATCGCTTCGACCAGCTTGAAGGAAAGGCCGGCCGTACGCAGGGTCCTGGCGGCGGAAAGTCCCGCCGAACCGGCGCCGATGACCACGACGTCAACGTCTTCCATGAATATTCTAGCCCCCCGCCACAATAATTACTTGATCGTAAGCAAGTTGTCCGGCATTCGCCAGCGCTGCGGCGAGGATGCGTAAACGAGTTCTTAGCGCATCGGCTCGAAAATCGGTGCCGATTTTCGGAAAGCACGATGCGCAGATTGTAAAGTGTTGGAGCGTCTGCGTCCAAGTGGGCGCAAATCGCTCCAACGGTGACAAGCGGGCGTTTCGCTGGCAAATTCGTATTTGGGACAAGATCCAGGCAACCAGGAGAGCAACATGGCATTTTTTGCCAAGGCAAAGATTTTAGCGGCGGCGGCATCGATGATGCTTGCGGCGGCAACAGCGGCACAGGCCGCCCAATGCGGCAAAACGGGCGCGGGCTTCGAAGCGTGGAAGGCGGAGTTCGCGCAGGAAGCAAGGGCCAGCGGTGTAGGCTCGAAGGGTCTGGCCGCTCTGGCTAGTGCGACCTACGCAAAAAGGACGATCGCCGCCGACCGCGCTATCCACAAGGCTTTCGGTGGCTCGGTGGATGCTTTCATGAAGCGCCGTGGCGCGTCCACGATCATTTCCAAGGGCCGTTCACTGAAGAAGTCGAACGCGGCGCTGTTCGACAAGATCGAACGGACCTACGGCGTGACGCCGGGTGTGTTGCTCGCCATCTGGGGGATGGAGACCGGCTTCGGTTCCTTCTTGGGCAAGCAGAATACGGTCTCTGCCATTGTAACGCTCGCCTATGATTGCCGCCGCCCGGAGTTCTTCTACCCGCATGCTGTTGCAGCCCTGAAACTGGTTGATCGCGGCGCGTTGAGCGCCTCGTCGGTCGGCGCCATGCATGGCGAGATTGGCCATACACAGTTCCTGCCCGGAAATGTCTTGAAATACGGGGTCGGCAGCGGAAATCTGCGCGACAAGGCCACTGCGTTGGCTTCCACCGCCAACTTCCTCAAGGCTCATGGTTGGCAGGCGGGTGCCAGCGCACAGGCGAATCTCGGTGCAATTGCCGGCTGGAATGACGCGAGCAACTATCAACAGGCCATCGCCCGCATCGCCACGGCGATCGACGGCGAGTGATACAAGTCTCTATTCGACGGAAAGCCCGGCGATGCGCCGGGCTTTTTTGTCGATGGTCTGAGTACGACTGCCGCCGCTCGGCCCCGCCTTGCGAACGAAGGCATGAAGCAGAGAAGCTAATTCGGCGAGCCGAGCGCCTTGTCCATCGCTTCCCTCACGTCCGGGGGCCACGTGTTCACAGCCGGCCACGCATCCGGCTCGGTCTTGTCGCCGCGGCGCGCGAAATAGAGCTTGTGGTTGGCCGAATCGATCGCCATGAAGCCGTCGTCGCCGCCGCAATCATGCGGGATGCAGCCGCTGGCGTGGAAGACGCCCGAGGTGGTTTTCTCGGTGCCGCCGCCGACCAGCAGGCTGGTCGCCATGTCGGGCATCTCCTTGCCGAGCAGCGACGCGGCTTGCCTGTAGACGGCCTCGTTATGGAAGGCATCGACGATGCTGTCGTATTTCTCCGGGTCGACATCTTTCCAGCCTGTACCCGGCTCCGGCATGTAGGCGAGGTTGCCCGAGGTCGACAACCCGCCGGTCGGCGACCATTGCAGCGCCGGCTTCGATTCGCCCGGCAAGAGATTGGGCACGAAATAGATGGCGCCGTCGGATAGCGCGGCCGGCGGTGCGCCGCATTCGTCCTGCTCGACGGTGGTCGTCTGGATCGTGCCGCCTTCCGGCTTCCACACGATCACCTTGGCCGGACCGCATTGATTGCCGCCGTCGCCGACATCGACCAGCGCCACCGTAACGCCGCCGACCTCGACAATCCTGTCGAAGAAGACATCGTAATTGCGCGCCAGCTGCTTGCCGTCATAAGCCAGCACCTTCTCGCCATAGTCTTCCTGCTGGGTGATGGTCAGCTGCCCATTCTCGAACGGGACCGGTGCTTGGCCGTCATCCTCGGCCAGGGCCGCATTGCTCGACGCGCCCAGGTCGGCGGCCCCGCCGGACGCATCGTCAGCCGGCACGAGCACCGTGTCGGTCTGTGCATGCGCGCCAGCCACCGGCATCAGAATCCACGCCAGCGCCCAGGCGCCGGCAAGCAGCGAACGTGTCATGCCTGTCCCTCCGTTCAGCCGCCACGAACCCGGCCTGTCGCGGCCGGGGTCATCCTACCGTTCAGGCCCAGGGCCGCAGCTCGGCGTTCTTCTTCTCGAACGAGGCGATGGCGTCGGCCTTCTCCATGGTCAGGCCGATATCGTCGAGCCCGTTCAAGAGGCAGTGCCGCTTGAAGTCGTCGAGGTCGAACTTGACCACGCCGCCGTCCGGTCCGCGGATTTCCTTGGCTTCGAGGTCGATCGACAGCGTTGCGTTGGAGCCGCGCGAGGCGTCGTCCATCAGCTTGTCCAGATCCTCCGGGCTGACGGTGATCGGCAGGATGCCGTTCTTGAAGCAGTTGTTGTAGAAAATGTCGGCGAACGAGGTCGAAATGACGCAGCGTATGCCGAAGTCGAGCAGCGCCCACGGCGCATGCTCGCGCGACGAGCCGCAGCCGAAATTGTCGCCGGCGACCAAGATCTGCGCCTTGCGGTAGGCCGGCTTGTTGAGCACGAAGTCGGGGTTTTCCGAGCCGTCGTCCGTGTAGCGCATTTCGGCAAACAGTCCGCTGCCGAGCCCGGTGCGCTTGATCGTCTTGAGATAATCCTTGGGAATGATCATGTCGGTGTCAACATTGACGATCGGCATCGGCGCGGCAACGCCGGTGAGCTTGGTGAATTTTTCCATAGGTCTTGCCCGTCTTCTTTTCGCTGCGGGGATGTATTGGCGCCCGGTTTATACAAAGCTGCAGGCAAATAAAAGGCGGCTGTTTTCGCAAGCTTTGGTCCTAGAGCACGGACGGCTTCAAAGTTGCCGCCCTATGGTGCACCTTGGCCGGCATGACAACACGTCCCAAAGTACTCTACGCCACCGAACCGAACCTCGACGCAGCCGAGTTCCGCCGCGTGCTGGTGGAATCCGGCCTCGGCGTCACTCGGCCCATCGATGACGACGTCCGTCTGAAGGCGATGCTTGCCAATGCAGATCTGGTGTTGACGGCGCGCCTCGATGCGCCTGGCAAGCCGCTGATTGGCCTCGCCCGAGGCATCACCGACTTCTCGTGGGTGTGCTATATTTCCGAGCTCGCCGTCTGCAAATCGGCGCAAGGGCTCGGCATCGGCAAGGGCCTGCTCGACGAAGCGCGGCGGCAGCTCGGGCCATCCGTCGCCATGTCACTGATCTCCGTGCCCGACGCCGTCGGCTTCTACGAACGGATCGGCATGACGCGGATGGCGGACGCGTTCTGGTTTGGCCGCGAGCGCTGACGGCTGGCCTTGCGGTGCGGAACCCTTTGATGCCCGCCAGCGTCAGATCACATTCAACTCCCTGAAAGCCCGCCCCTCAGCGACACGGCTGTACCCAAACGCCGAGCAGTCCACCGTGCGGTAGCCGCCATGCACGATCAGCTCGGCCAGCGCCTTGCCGACCGCCGGCGCCTGCTGCAGGCCGTGGCCGGAAAAACCATTGGCGAAGAGAAAATTCTGCACCTGCGGATGCGGGCCGATCACCGCGTTTTGGTCGAGCGTGTTGTAATCGTAATGGCCGGCCCAGGCGCGCGTCGCCTTGATCGCCTCGAAGGCCGGAATGCGGGTCGCCAGCACTGGCCAGATTACCTCTTCGAACAGCGGCCAGTCGGGCTCGAAATCGCTGGGATCGGCGGGGCCGTCGCCGTCTTCCGGTTCGGCGCCGCCGGTGATGTAGATCGAGCCTTCTGGCCGGACATAGATGCCTGAGGGATCGACCAGCAGCGGCATGTCGTCATATTTCTCGCGCGCCTCGAAGATGAAGACATTGCGCTTGCGCGGTTCCACCGGCAGCACCAGTCCGGCCATTGCCGAGACTTTTCCGGCATTCGGCCCGGCGGCGTTGACGACGATGCCGGCGTCGAGCCTTTCGCCATTGTCGAGGCTGACGCCGGTGACACGGTCGCCCTGCCGTTCGATGCCGGTCACGTCGGCGGTGATGAAATCGATCTTTTTGTCGCGCAGCGCCTTGCGGAACAGCATCAGCATGGCATGCGCGTCGAACCAGCCCTCGCCGCTGCGGCCATAGGCGCCGGCGGTGATGCCCTCGGCCGACAGCCATGCAAACCGGCGGACGAGCGCCTCCGCATCCTCAAGCACGATGTCGGCGCCCTCGGCCAACTGCGTCTGGTGGTTGGCCTCAAGGATCGGCAACCCGTTCTCGCCGGCAAGGATGAGGTAGCCGCCTTCGCGAAAACCTATATCGGCGTCGGCCCCGAACTCTTCCGTCAGCCGCCGGAACAGTTTCAGCGTGAACTGCGACAGCCGGATGTTTTGCGGAATCGAAAACTGCTGGCGGATCGAAGCGCAGGACAGCGTCGTCGCCGCATGGGCAAACTGCGGGTCGCGCTCGACCAGCGCGATCGAGCCCGAAAACCCTTCCGCGCGCAAATAATAGGCGATCGAGGAGCCGACGATGGCTCCGCCGATGATGATGACGTCGTAGCGCACTTTTTCGCTTCTCCAGTTCTGAAGCATGATCCCGAAGCCGGTTTTCTGAAACGATCATGCTGCAATTCATACAGCCGGCAAGATGATCTCGAAGCGCGTGCCGCGCTCGGAGTCAACCAGGCGGATCGTGCCATCATGCGCTTTCAGCAGGGCCAGAACGATGCCGAGGCCCATGCCGGTGCCGCCGCAATCGCGGCGTGTGGTGAAGAATGGCTCGAAAATACGCGCGCGGTTGCTCGGCGAAATGCCGGCGCCGTCGTCGCTCACCTGGATCGTCGCCTTGCCGCCTGCGCTCGCCGCCGTGATCGAAACCATCGTCGCGCCATGCCTTGCCGAATTGTCGATGAGATTGGCGAGCACGATCGCTGCGTTCTCGGCCGAGATGCGCAGGCCGGTCTCGCCGCCCGCCTCGACCCGAAGCGCCAGCCTGTCCTCGGTCGGCAACAGCGCCAGGGCCGCAGTGAGCGACGTGCTTTCGCCGCTGGGCGCAAGATTTTCGGCGCGCGCCAGGTCGAGCAGACGACGCACCAGCAGATTGAGCCGCCCGGCGTCGGTGACGATATTGTCTGAAAACCGCCGCCGCTCGGCCTCGTCCATTGCGCTACCTGAATCGCGCAGCAGTTCGGCCGCCCCCTGGATCGCCGTCAGCGGCGATTTGAGCTCGTGCGAGACATGGGTGGCGAAGGTCTGGATACTGTCGGAGCGCGCATGCAGCTTTTCGGCCATCTCGAGGAAAGCGTCGGACAGCGCTGCCATCTCGCGCGTGCCATGATGGTCGAGTGGCCTGATCGCTGCTCGATCACCGGCGGCGATGCGCTTTGTCCGCTCCATCAGCGCGTAGATCGGCCGGCTGACGGTGCGAAGGAAGATCAGGCCGATGAGCAGCGTGCCGCCGAGGATGGCGATCGCCGCCAGCACCACCTTGCCGCGCTCGCCATAAAGATGCTTGACGATGTTGTTCGGCGTCCGCGACAGATAGACGACGCCGGCGACCTTGCCGGCGACGGCGACCGGCATTGCGACGAAGACGCGGACTCTCGTGCCGCGGCTGACCGAATAGAGCGAAGGTGGCGGCTCGTCTGATATCCTCTGCCTGAGCGCGCTGGCATAGCGGCCGGCAAGTGCTGCGCGAACCTCGCCGACGGCGCCGAGCGACAGGCCGATCTCCTCGCGTCCGGCGATGACGACGCCTTTGGGATCGAGCAGCCGAAAGCCGGCAAGCGTGGTTTTCTGCGTCTCGGCAAGAATACCCGACAGCCGCGCGCCGATCGCCGTGAAGGCGGGATCGACGGTGGCGACCGTCGCCGCGGGCCGTGTCGCCAGAACCCTGTCGGAGGCGAGATCGAGACGCGGCTCGATCGGCCGGTAGGGAGAGTCCGGATTGTCGCTGTCGGCAGGCACGGCCGCGCCGAGCTTTTCAGCCGCGATGCCGGCGTCGCGGACCTCTTGCGCATGGATGGCGGCAAGGGCGGCACCTTGCGCAATCAGCTCGGCCTCGGTCTGGCGGATCAGCTGGTTCTCGTAGAGCCTGAAGAAGAACAGGCCGACCAGCGGCAGCGCCATCACCATGATCAGGATGGCGACAACGATGGTGGCGAGGCGCGGCCGCCATTTATGCGCGGTCACGCGCCGCACCGGCCGAGCCGGAAGCCGACGCCATGCACGGTCTCGATCGCATCCGTGCAGCCGGCCGCCGCCAGCTTGGCGCGGATGTTGCGGATATGGCTGTCGACGGTGCGGTCGGCGACATGGATGTTGCCGGCATAGGCATTGGCCATCACCATGTCGCGCCCAAGCACATGCGCCGGGCGCGCCAGAAACCCTTTCAGGATGGCGAATTCGATCGAGGTCAACACCAGCGGCCTGCCGTCGAAGCTGGCGGCGTGGCTGGCCGGCAGCAAAGCCAGACGGCCGTGCAAAAATTGCCTGTCGTCGGCCGGTTCGGCTTTTGCCGGGCGGGCACGCCGCAGGATGACGTTGACGCGGGCGACCAGCTCGCGCGGGCTGAACGGCTTGGTGACATAGTCGTCGCCACCCATTTCGAGCCCGAGGATGCGATCGATTTCTTCATCACGCGCCGACAGGAACAGCACCGGTACATCGGATGTGTGCCGCAGCCGCCGGCAGACCTCCAGCCCGTCCATCTCCGGCATGCCGATGTCGAGCACGACAAGGTCGGGCGCGCGGCGCTCGATCGCCTGCAAGGCGGCGGCGCCGTCGGCTACCGCAACCGTTTTCATGCCGGCCTTTTCAAGCGCGAAACAGATGATCTCGCGGATGTGCGGATCATCGTCGGCGATCAGGATGTGATGCGGCATCGATCAGCGGCCCGGCACGAAGGGTTCGGAGCCCTGAGGAACCACGAACGGGATAGACGTGTCGAGAGTGCGAAGGAGCCGCCAGTCGCGAAAGCTCAAGGCGCGCCAGTTTTCCTGGGCCGCGCGGTAGCGGGCCTCGTCCTGTCCCAGCAAACGGGCGAGTTCGCGGTAGGGGGAAAAGCTGGCCGCATTCGTCCTGGCCTGCTGCTCGAGGAAGCGATCGAGTGCCGGCCGGGCGCTGGGACCGAGCGAACGCAGGTACCAGAAATCGAGCTCGGTTCCATGGCCGGTCATTTCGAATGAGTGCTCGACATTGTAGTTGGCGATCAGGGCGGCAAAATTGATGAACGAGCAGGCATAAAGCGTCGCCGATAGCGTCAGAAGATTGGCGGAAAGCAGCCATTCATTGGATTTTCCGAGCGCGATGCGGGCGATGATCAGGGTAAGGCCCGCCGCCACCAGCCCCATCCAGACGAAGGCGGCGACGCGCCAGTAGGTCAGCGCATAAATGCCGACATAGAGTTCAAGCCGCAGGATCGACGAGATGACCAGCACGATGTTCTGCGCCACCCAGACATAGACCAGCCGGCGGATGAACGGATCGCTGGAAGTGGCACTTCCCGGCCTGAGCGCCGCCAGCACGAAACCGGCGGCGAGCAGCGCCGTGACGATCAGCGGATAGGCGCCGCGATGCGCATAGGCGGCGTAGGTCAGCCCGTCGGGCAGGGCGATGCCGCCCCACAGATAGGTGGCGTCGAGCGCCGTCTGCATCGCGAACAGGATGTTGAAGACCACCAGCGCGCGAAGGATGGCGGCCTTGCCGAAGATGATGTCCTCGATCGCCCTGGCGGGTTTTGTCGTTGTCGTCACCCCGCTGACAGGGACAGGTGTCCCCCGATGCGCAATGCGGCGCAAGAAGCGCGGCAGGCGCGGCCGCAAAAAAGCCCAGACGCCGGCAAGCACGAGCAGCCAGAAGGCCAGCCGCGGCAGCTGGATGAGGTCGAGCAGTGCGTGGAGATCGATCAGCGACAGCCAGTTCTCGATAACCGGATTGGCGGCGCCGAACAGCGCCAGAAAAACTGCGCCCAGGGTCAGCGGCATGATCCAGACGGCGATCGCCGCAAAGCCGATGCGCCGCCGGCCAAGCCGCTGCGCCGCCTTGCGCCAGCGGACGAAATCGTGGACGAACCGAAACGGCGCTGCGAGCAGGAACAGCGCGACCTGGCCGGCAATGCGGGCAAATCCGCGCCGCAGCCGCCCGACCAGCGAAAGCGTAAAGACGGCCAGCGCCGCAAGCCCGATCGCGACGGACAGCGCGCTGACATTTTCAAGGAACGGCAGTAGCCCGACAAGCAGGCCAACGGGTTTGAACCAGCCCCGGCCGGCGCCGAGCGCCGACGGCTGGAGCGCCGCGGCCGCGGCGGCCAGCGTCATGCCGAACAGGAAGAGCGTGATGCCGACCGGCTGCCCATAGAAGAAGAAATCGGCCAGCGCGGCAAGCAGGACGGCAACGCCGAAGCGCGCGCAAGTGCCCGGCGCGGCGGTAAGCAGCGATGTCATGATCGGGTTTTCTCAGCGGCTTTGATCCGGCCGGGGGGCGGAGATTTGCGGATGAAGGGAAAGAGAGTCGCCGAACGCGGCGGATCGATGAGCCAGCAACCGTCATCGCGGAGGGGCAGGAACCAACGGGGCTTTTCGCGCTCTTGCATGCGCCCTTTTCGCCGGCCGAAATGCAGGCAGCGAGGCGGGTCCGAGGAGATTTTCCGCAATGTTGTGCAGTTTTTGTGCAGGGTCAGGAATCACTTCAGCTTTGAATCCGCCCCGTCACCCCTTTCCGGGCTCTTGCGCTGCCCCTCACCTGCCTGCCGGCATCCTCTCCCCGTATAGTAACGGGGAGAGGGTGCTCTCATCGCCGGTTTCGCCAATCACCAGCGTTGCAAGAATGGCGTCGAGGCTGCGCCACCCACTTCTCCCCGTCCCTATACGGGGAGAAGTGCCCGGCAGGGCGATGAGGGGCGGCGCCAACTTCGATGATTGGCTTGCATCCAATGCAAGCTATGACTGCCCGAAGCGATTGCCCTGTGTGCTTGCTTCGATCGCCTCCAGGCGGCATAGATCAGGCATGACTGAAACCTGCCGCCCGCGCCGCTCGGTGCTTTACGTCCCGGCCTCGAACGACAAGGCGCTGGCCAAGATCTCGTCGCTGGCCTGCGATGCCGTCATCATCGATCTCGAAGATGCCGTCGCCCCGGCCGACAAGGTTTTTGCGCGCGAAAAACTGGCTGATATTTTCGCTCACCGCGCAAACCTGCGCTGCGAAATGATCGTGCGCATCAACCCGCTCTCCAGCGAATGGGGCGCCAAGGACTTGCTGGCGGCGGCAAGCTGCGAGCCCGACGCCATCCTGCTGCCCAAGGTCGACACGCCGCGCGACGTCCTGGAAGCCGGCGACGTCCTCGACGACAATTTTTCACCCGACGCGGTGAAGCTGTGGGCGATGATCGAGACGCCCAAGGCGCTGCTCAACATCGGCCCGATTGCCGAGCTTGGCCGCGATCCGGCCTCGCGGCTGGTCTGTTTCGTTGCCGGAACGAACGACCTGGTCAAGGACACCGGCATTCTCGCTACGCCCGACCGGCGCTATCTCACGCCATGGCTGATGCAGATGGTGCTCGCAGCACGCGCCGGTGGCCTCGACCTGCTTGACGGTGTCTTCAACGATTTTCGTGATCTGGACGCTTTTGCGCGCGAATGCACGGAAGCAGCCGCCATGGGGTTCGACGGCAAATCGCTGATTCACCCGGCCCAGATCGATGCCGCAAACCGCGCCTTTGCACCATCTGCCGAAGGCGTGGCCGAGGCGCGTGCGGTCAAGGAGGCCTTCGCGCTTGCCGAAAATGCCGGCAGGCAAGTCATTGCGCTGAACGGAAAAATGCTCGAGCGGCTGCATCTGGCGCAGGCCGAGAAACTGCTGGCGAAGGCGGCCGCCAGCGCCAGCGGGACATGATCGCAACCCACCACAGGAATGAAAAATGAAACTCTACCGCTTTCTGTCCGGCCCGGACGATTCCAGCTTCTGCCACAAGGTGACGGCGGCGCTGAACAAGGGCTGGCACCTGTTCGGCTCGCCAACCTATTCCTACGACAAGCAGACCAAGGTCATGCGCTGCGGCCAGGCCGTGGTGAAGGATGTCGAGGGCCAGGAATACGGCCCTGGCACCAAGCTCAGCGATTGGTGACATCGCATCGAGCATAAACATCTTCCAGATGTCGGCGGGCCAGCACCCCCCTCTGTCCTGCCGGACATCTCCCCCTCAAGGGGGGAGATCGGATGTCGCATCGGCTTTCGCCAATCTTCAGAGTTGCAGCGTGTGCGGTGCGGGCCAAAGCTGCCAGTCTCCCCCCTTGAGGGGGAGATGTCCGGCAGGACAGAGGGGGGCCGCGAAGGAATGAGACGTCGATCCCTTTACTCGGCTGCCTCTTCGATCCGCTCCATATCATCGTCCGACAGGCCGAAATGGTGGCCGATCTCGTGGATCAGCACATGGGTGACGATGTCGCCCAGCGTCTCCTCGTTCTCGGCCCAGTAGTCGAGGATGGCGCGGCGGTAGAGCGTGACGCGGTTCGGCCCCTCGCCGGTCTGCGGATTCCAGCGCTCGGCGATGCCGCGCCCCTCGAACAGGCCGAGCAGGTCGAAAGGCGTTTCCAGCGACAAATCGTCCATGATCTCGTCGGTCGGGAATTCGGCGATCTGGATGACGATCTCGCCGGTCAGCTTGCGAAACTCCTCCGGCAGATGGGCGTAAGCTTCTAGCGCCAGGAACTCCATTTCCTCCATCGACGGCGAAAGCTCGTCGTGCCAGGTACGGGTTTTGTAGATGCGGGCCATGCTTTGTCCTTCTGATCCCGGCATATAGGCTTTCGCGCCGGACTCGGCAATTGGCCGGGTTGCCGTCCACGCGCGGCAGGAATAAATTCCTCATGACTGCGCCCATGACTCCGCTTGACTCTTCGGCCGCCCTCTGGAATCTATTAGAACATAACAGGAACAATTGTGAGTGGAAGCTGACCGTCATGGCGACAAGCGCCGTGGCGCGGGAGACTGTTTTTGCCCTGCGCCGCCAGATCGCGAAGATCGAGGGAACGCTGCCCGAGCGCCTGCAGGCGCCGGCCGCAGCCCCCGTTGATGCGCCCCGGAATCCAACAGCTGATGTCACGTCCAAAAAAATCACGCCCAAGAATCTGACAATCGTCCGCCGCGGCCTCGCCGTGGCGCCGCCCGATGCGTTTCTGCGCACCGGCGCCGAAGATCTCGATACTGCGCTCGGCGGCGGCCTGCCGAAGGCGGCGCTGAGCGAGATCCATGGCGCCGCGACCCGCGATGCCGGGGCCGTCGCCGGCTTCGCCCTGTCGCTCGTCAGCCTGATCCTCAAACAGGGGCCGCGACTGCCGGTCCTGTGGATCGGCACCGCGGAAATCTTCCGCGAGGCCGGCTTCCCCTATGCCACAGGACTTCATCGCCTTTTCGGCATCGAGCCGGAGCAATTGCTGTTTTCCGAGGCGCCAAGGCTCCTCGATGCGCTGTGGACCGCCGAGGAGGCCGCCCGGATGACGGCGCTCGCCGCCGTCATCCTCGAAATCCGCGGCAGTCCGCAGCGGCTGGACCTCACCGCGACGCGGCGGCTGCACGCCCGGGCACAGAGCGCCGGCCGGCCGGTGTTTTTGCTGCGCCAGGCCGGCGAACCCGAGCCGACGGCGGCACCCGTCCGCCTCGTCCTGTCGGCGGCGCCGTCGGCACCACGCCAGACGATCGCCGGGCCGCTCGCCGGCTCGATCGGCCGTCCCGCCTTCACCGTCAGCATCGGCAAGAGCCGCACCGCCTTGCCAGGACAATTCACACTGGAGTGGAACCCCGATGAACGCAGTTTCGAGGAAAGAAGGGCCGGGGAAAGACGGCAAGAACGGGCAGCGAATCCTGTCCCTGTGGTTTCCGCATCTCGCCGCGGAAAGGATCCTGCGCCAGCGTCTGGGGCGGTCCTGGCGTTCGCGGCCGTCGGATCACCTGCCGCTGGTGATCAGCCATCGCCAGGCGAACGCGCAGCGCATCGCCGCCCTCGACGAGCGGGCTGAGGCGCTTCATCTGAAGCGCGGCATGGGCATAGCCGACGCGCGCGCCATGCATCCGTCGATCGACGTCGTGGAAGCCGATCCCGAGGCCGACCGCCGCCTGCTCGAAAGCCTCGCCGACTGGTGCGACCGCTACACCCCGCTGGTGGCGATCGACGCAGCCGATGGCCTGTTCCTCGACGTCACCGGCTGCACCCATCTTTTCGGCGGCGAACGGGCGATGCTGGACGACATCCTGTCGCGCTTTTTCCATCAGGGTTTCGATGTCCGCGCCGGCCTTGCCGCCACACCAGGTGCAGCCTGGGCGGCAGCGCGGTTTTCTGGTGATCGCATCGTCCCCGGTGGCGAGGAGGAAGCGCTTCTCGCGCCCTTGCCGCTGGCGGCGCTGCGCATCGAGCCTGACATCCGCGCCAGCCTGGAAAGCGTCGGCCTGCGCACGGCGGGCGCCGTCATGGCAGCACCGCGCGCGCCGCTGGCCCGCCGCTTCGGCAGATCGCTGCTTTTGCGTCTCGACCAGGCGCTCGGCCGCCTCGACGAGGCGGTGTCGCCGCGCCTGCCGGTGGCGCCGCTTTCGGTCGAACGCCATCTCGCCGAACCGATCATGCTGACCGACGAAATAGAGCGGCTGGTGAAAATGCTGGCGACGACATTGAAGGCGGACCTCGAGCGCCGCGGCGAGGGCGCAAGAAGGCTGGCGCTGCTGCTTTTCCGCGTGGACGGCGCCGTCAGCCGCATCGCCGTCGGCACCTCGCGGCCGTTGCGCGAGCCGTTGCTGATCCAGAAATTGTTCCACGAGAGGCTTGCCGCGCTCGAACAGGACATCGATGCCGGCTATGGCTTCGATCTCGTGCGCCTCTCGGTGCTGTCGGCCGCGGCCTTCGACATGCAGCAGGCGGATCTGACCGGCGAGACGCGCGACGACGGCGCCGACATCGCGCTTTTCGCCGACCGCATCCGCGCCCGGCTCGGCGACAGCGCGGTTTTGAAACCGGTCGCCGTCGAGAGTCATCTGCCCGAGCGCGCCGTCGCCATGCTTCCCTATGCGGAGGCGCCGCAAAGGGTCTCTGCGCCGAAGCAGCCGGGCAAGATGAAAGACACTAGGCCTGTCTTTCCGCCGGAACGGCCGATCCGGCTGTTCCGTTCGCCCGAACCGATCGAGGTGCCGGCCACCGAAATGCCTGAGGGACCGCCGATGAATTTCCGCTGGCGGCGGGCTCTCTACCGGGTGGCGCGCGCCGAAGGGCCGGAACGCATCGCCGCGGAATGGTGGCGGGAGGCAGCGGGGCAGGAAGCGACCCGGGATTATTTCCGCATCGAGGATAGCGACGGCCGCCGTTACTGGCTTTATCGCCAGGGTCTCTACGGCGCCTCGCAGGCGGCGCCGCGCTGGTTCATGCATGGGGTCTTCGCATGAATGCGCTGGCGGTCGTTCCCTATGCCGAATTCGGCATCCAGTCGAATTTCTCGTTCCTGCGCGGCGCCTCGAAACCGGAGGAGCTGGTGGTCGCGGCAAAGTTTTTGGGCTTTTCGTCGATCGGGCTTGCCGACCGCAACACGGTGGCCGGCGTCGTGCGCGCCTGGCAGCAGGCCAAGGTGGAAGGTCTTTCCTGTCATCCCGGCTGCCGCCTGGTGTTTTGCGATGGCACGCCCGACGTTCTCGCCTATCCGCAGGACCGCAAGGGCTGGGGCCATCTGTGCCGCATGCTGACGCAGGCCAATATGCGCGACGACAGCGAAAAGGGCGCACCGCTGCTCTATCGCGACGACCTTTTCGAATGGGGCGATCGCATGTCGCTGGCGATCCTGCCCGATCTGTCGACGCCGGCCGAGGATCACCTCAGGCTGATCAGCCGCCTGAAAGATCGCTTCGGCAAGACCCTGCGGCTTGCCGTTTCGCCGGATTATCACGGCAACGACCGCTACCGTATCGAGCAGGCGGCTGCCATGGCCGAGGCATCAGGCATTCCGCTGATGGCGACCAACGACGTTCTTTACCATACGTCCGAACGGCGCCGGTTGCAGGACGTGCTGACGGCGATCCGCCTCAACGTGCCTGTTGCCGAAGCCGGGCTGGAACTGGCGGCCAATGCCGAGCGCCATTTGAAGCCGCCAATGGAGATGGCGCGGCTGTTCCGGCGGCATCCGCAGGCACTGGCGCAAACGCAGCACTTTGCCGGCGAATTGAGCTTCTCTCTCAGTGACCTCCAATACAACTATCCCGACGAACCGACGGAATCGGGCCTCGGGCCCCAGGCCGAACTGGAAAGGCTGGCTCTGGAGGGAGCCGCGATACGCTACCCCTCGGGCGTTCCCGCCGATGTGACCAGGCGCATCCGCGAGGAGCTCGCTTTGATCGAGCGCCTGAATTACGCGCGCTATTTCCTGACTGTATACGACATCGTCAAATTCGCCCGCAGCCAGGGCATACTCTGCCAGGGACGTGGCTCCGCGGCCAACTCGGTGGTCTGCTATTGCATCGGCATCACCGAGGTGGGGCCCGAGCGGATCGATTCGCTTTTCGAGCGTTTCATTTCCGAGGAAAGAAACGAGCCGCCCGACATCGATGTCGACTTCGAGCATGAAAGGCGCGAGGAGGTCATCCAGTATATCTACTCGAAATACAGCGCCAAGCGCACCGCGCTGGCCGCGGCCGTCGTCAGCTATCGGGGCCGGTCGGCGATGCGCGAAGTGGCCAAGGCGATGGGCCTGTCGGACGATGTCAGGAGCGCGCTGTCCAGCTCGATCTGGGGCTGGTCGACCTCGGAGCTCGGCGAAAAGGAGACCAGGGCCGGCGGCCTCGATCAGACCGATCCGTCGACAAGGCAGGTGATCGAATGCGCCAACGAGATCATGGGCTTTCCCCGTCATCTGTCGCAGCATGTCGGCGGCTTCGTCATTACCAGGGATCGGCTCGACGAGATCGTGCCCATCATCAAGACGGCGATGGACGAGCGCAAGATGGTCGAGTGGGACAAGGATGATCTCGACGCGGTGAAAATCCTCAAAGTCGACGTGCTGGCGCTCGGCATGCTGACCTGCCTGCAGCGCGCCTTCACCCTGCTTGAAGATCATTATCCCGATGCACGGGATGATTTTGGCCGGCCCTATGTGCTGGCCACCCTCCCTGCCGAGGACAAACATGTCTACGACATGATCTGCCGCGCCGACACGATCGGCGTCTTCCAGATCGAATCGCGCGCCCAGATGTCGATGCTGCCGCGGCTCAAGCCGAAAACATTCTATGACCTCGTCATCGAGGTGGCGATCGTCCGGCCCGGCCCGATCCAGGGCGACATGGTCCACCCCTATCTGCGCCGTCGGCAAGGCAAGGAAAAGCCCGAATATCCCAAGCCGGAACTGGAAGAGATACTCGGCAGGACGCTGGGCGTGCCGCTGTTCCAGGAACAGGCGATGAAGATCGCCATTGTCGCCGGCGGCTTCAGGCCAGGCGAGGCCGATGAACTGCGCCGCGCCATGGCCACCTTCAAGCGCACCGGCACGATCGGCAATTATCGCAGGCGGATGGTCGACGGCATGATTTTGCGGGGTTACGAGAAGGACTTCGCCGAGCGCTGCTTCAAGCAGATCGAGGGTTTTGGCGAATATGGCTTTCCCGAAAGCCATGCCGCCTCCTTCGCCCTGCTGGTTTATGCCTCCTGCTGGTTCAAGACCTTCTATCCCGACGTGTTCTGCGCCGCGATCCTGAATTCCCAGCCGATGGGGTTTTATCAGCCGGCTCAGCTTGTCCGCGACGCGCGCGACCATGGCGTTGAAATCCGCGAGGTCGACGTCAATTTTTCCGGTTGGGACTGCGCGCTGGAGGAAGTGCCTTTCGATCCAACCCGCATCCTCGACCGCCATGCCCAGATGCGCGGCATCATCCGGACCAATCATGCCGTCCGGCTGGGCTTTCGCCAGGTCAAGGGCCTGTCGAAGGAGCGCATGGAGGTGTTTGTCGCCAGACGCGGCGACGGCTACACATCCGTTCGCGATGTCTGGCTGCGCTCGGGCCTCCACGTCGACGAGATCGAGAAGCTGGCGCAAGCCGACGCTTTCCGTTCGCTCGGCCTCGACCGCCGCGACGCCCTGTGGGCAGTCCGCGCGCTCGACGGCAGGAGTGCCACGGAGACCCTGCCGCTGTTCGACCGGCCGGCGATCCGCTTGCGCGATCTCGAACCCGAGACCAGGCTGCCGACAATGCCGCTCGGCGAGCACGTCGTCCACGACTACCGTTCGCTCGGCCTGTCGCTGAAGGCGCATCCGTTGGCCTTTCTGCGCCAGCGGCTGGACCGTTCCGGCGTCACCCCCAATGCGCGCCTCGGCCAGGTTCGGGACGGCAAGCGCGTTTCGGTCGCCGGCCTTGTCCTGGTGCGGCAGCGGCCGGGCAACGCCAAAGCGATTTTCCTGACGCTGGAAGACGAGCAGGCGGTCGCCAACGTCATTTTTTGGGAAAGGACCTTCAACCGCTACCGGCCCATTGTCATGGGCGCGCGGCTGATCCGCGTCACCGGCAAACTGCAGTCGGAATCGGACGTCATCCATATCGTCGCCGACAAGGTCGAGGACCTGACACCCTGGCTGTCCGTGCTTTTGCAGGAGAAACCCGATGTCCCTGTCGTGCAAAACGACCGGCAGGACATCGCGGGGAAGGCAGAAAGGGTCATGCCCAAGGGGCGCAATTTTCAATAGGGGATGTGTCGGCGGGACAGCGAAGGATCACCACGCTTCAGGACGGCCCACCCAACCGCGGCGGCGGCAATCCGTCGTCGAAGGGGAGCGAGCGTGCCTCCGAAGGCAGCATGATCGGAATGCCGTCACGCACCGGATAGGCAAGCCGTGCGACCCTCGAGATGAGCTCGCTGCGCTCCGGATCCCAGCTAAGCGGACCCTTGGTCAGCGGGCAGGCCAGCAATTCCAGCAGCTTGGGGTCGACATTGGCCTTCTTTCCCTCACGCCCATCCACCATTTTTTGTCTACCTTCTCTGGGACAATCGCTGCCGGTCTCGCGCGGCTCTTCCTTCTCCCCTTGTGGGAGAAGGTGTCGCCGAAGGCGACGGATGAGGGGTGCTCCAGCTTGGCACCACCGGCACTCCGTCCAACACCCCTCATCCGGCTCGGCGCTGCGCGCCGATCCACCTTCTCCCACAAGGGGAGAAGGAGGCGCCTTCTACTGCAAACTCGACCCGAAATCCTCGTTTTCGCGTGCCAGCGCCATTTCGGTAATGGCGATCAGCGTTTCGGCGCGTGTCTTCAGGTCCGCCGCTTCGAGCAGCGCCTGTTTCTCGGCCGGCCCGTAGGGCGCCATCATCGACAGCGCATTGACCAGCATGGCGTTTTCGGCGCGGCTGACGCTTTCCCAGTCGGCTTCAAGATCATTGGCCTGCAAATAGGCGCGAAATGCCTTGAGCAGCGCCGGCCGGTCGATCTCGGCCTCGGCTTGATCTTCGTCGAGATCGGTGAGAAACGGTGCAAACCGGCACTGGCGGAAGGGCGTCTTGACCACAAGCTCCTGCACGATGCGGAACCGGCACACACCTTGCAGCGAAATCAGGTAGCGGCCGTCGCCGCTCTCGGAAAGCGCGATGATACGGCCGGCGCAGCCGACATTGCAAAGCGCCGGCTCGCCGTCGGGACGCCGCGCGCCGTCGAGGCTGGGCTGTATGACGCCGATCAGCCGCGATCCGGCGATCGCCTCATCGACCATCTCCAGATAGCGCGGCTCGAAAATGTTGAGCGGCATGCGGCCGCCCGGCAGCAGCAAGGCGCCTTCAAGCGGGAAGATCGGCACCGTCGGCGGCAAATCCGTATCGAGCCGGTAATGCGCGTTTCCCGCCTGCACTTCAAACCTCCGCTCGCTCCCTCAAGAAGCGCACCAAGCCCGCCCATCCTTTCGCAACCTGGCGCATAATCGCCAGCAAGCGAAGAACGGATCGGTCAGGCCTCCTAATCTGGCGCAGCCATTGTCGACCGCAAGGCCATCAGGCAAAAACAGCTTGGTGCGGGCTCAGGAAAACAGCAGCGACGACAATTTCCGCCGTGCCGCCAGCGTTGCCTCGTCGGTCATGCCCCAGGCCTCGAAGAACTGCAGCAACTGCGTCTTGGCGCCGTCGTCGTTCCACGAGCGATCGGCTTTGACGATCGCCAGCAGATTGTCGGCTGCGGCCATGCGCTCGCCGTTGGCGTTCTGGATCATGGCAAGCTCGAAACGTGCCTGATGATCCCCGGGGTTCTCAGCCAGGCGGCGCTCGAGCTCGGCCGGATTGCCAAGTGCTTGTGCCTGCACGGCGAGCGCCATCTTGGCGCGCACCGCGGCGAGCGGCGGCGCATCCTTTTTTGCTTCCGGCGCCCGCGCCAGCACGGCTTCGGCGCCCTCGGCATCGCCGGCCTCGAACAGCAGATCGCCCAGCCCGGCAATCGCTTCGATCGTCTCCGGCGCCTGTTCCAGGATCGCGTCGAAAATGTCCGCCGCGGTATGCACATCGCCGGCGACGCGCGCCTCCGCGGCCGCGGCAAGCGCCTCGGCCACCTGCGGCGCACCATTGCCCTTGCCGCCGACCTTCTGGATGAAGGCGGCGATCTGGCTCTCGGGAATGGCCCCCATAAAACCGTCGACCGGCTGGCCGTCCTTGAATGCGATGACTGCCGGTATCGACTGGATGCCGAGCTGTCCGGCGATCGAAGGATGGTCGTCGATGTTCATCTTGACCAGCTTGACCTTGCCGCCGGCGGCGGTGACCGCCTTTTCCAGCAGCGGCGTCAGTTGCTTGCAGGGCCCGCACCATGGCGCCCAGAAATCGACGAGCACCGGCTGACGGCGCGATTCCTGGATGACGTCGGCGGCAAATGTGGCGGTCGTCGTCTCCTTGATGACGTCGGCAGCGACAGGCGGGTCGCCAAGCGCCACTTTCGCGGGGGTGGCGTCAGTGCCGCCATACTGCACAGTGGTGGCATACTGTCCGGCATTGCTGCCAAACGGGCCGCCAAATTGATTGTTGTCGCTCATCTCGTGCCCTTTCGGTCGCCGCCCGGCCGCCAGCCCGGCGCAACATCCTTAATTCTCACTCAGAAGCCGGTTTATCGTCATCCATGTGGCGATCATGCCGTGACTTTCAAGATAACAGCATCATGCCCGGTTGCCTCGACGAATTTGACCAGGTCGGCGGCGGCGATCGATGTCGTTGCCTCGTTGGTCAGCGGATGGGCGTTGATGACGGCATGGCGCATCAACTCCTGGTCGAGAACGACCTTGACCCGCAACTGCGTATCATTGATCAAGCCGAACACGGTGACCGCACCCGGTACGACGCCGAGAAGCTCCATCAGCATCTCCGGCTTGCCGAAGGAAACGCGCCCGGCGGCGCCGATGATTTGGTGGATCTGCTTGAGATCGACCACCGCCTCCTCAGCGACGCTGACCAGGAAGAAATTGTCCTTCCTGTCCTTGAGGAACAGATTCTTGGTATGCCCGCCGGCGATTTCCCCGCGCAGCGCCTGCGAATCGGCGACCGTGAACAGCGGCGGATGGCGGAGCGTCGAGACCTCGATCCCGAGATCGGCGAGAAAGGCGAAAAGCTCGGCTTCGGTTTTCGGCATGTCGTTTCTTGTCGGACTTTCTTGTTGTTGCGGTTTGGCTTGTTGTCGTGGTTGGATCATGCCGTTTACGGCCAATGACGCGGCCGAGACAAGACCATTGCGCAGCAAGGCTGCCGATTGCATTCCCATCCGCGCCGGGAAGGCTCGTTTACGTCGCCGGGTGCGGCCAAAAAACCTGCGACTTCCCTGTTGCAATCGCCGCGCCCTTCAGCCATATAGGCTCGGCTTGCGGCCCAAACGCCGCGCGAGCGGGTGTAGCTCAGGGGTAGAGCACAACCTTGCCAAGGTTGGGGTCGAGCGTTCGAATCGCTTCACCCGCTCCAGTTTCCCCAAGGGGAATCAAGCCATCGAAAAGCCGCGGTTCGCCGCGGCTTTTTCGTTTTCGGGGTTGTCGAAATCGCAGTTGGCTTAGGCAGCTCAGAAGGCCATGGTTACCGCGCGGTTACGAGTTCGCGAAGTTAAGAAGTCGTATGGGATCGCGGCGTCACCAGGTCTCCCTGAAGTGCGCCTTTGCCACAGATTGCGCCTATCTCTCTCCAAATTTTTCCCTTTCATTTTCGGCGATTGCATAGGGATTGCTGAGATCGAAATCATCTTCTGGCGGTCCAATTCGCATTGTTTTGGCGTATGATCCAGCGTCGGCTTAACGCCATCGATCGCCTTTATTGCCGGCTCCAGGACGGTAAGCGGACTGTAGCTGAACTTGCGATCATCACTTTCTACCAGCTGGGGAAGCCAGCCGCGTGCGAGTTCAACATTGCCATGGAAGTCGGTAATTGCCAGAACCACCTCCGGGGCAAGCAGGCCCAATTTGTTTGCGAGCGCCTTGTAGAGCAACGGCTCTTGAAGTCGGGTCAACTCGAGGAAGTGTTTGTCGAACGTACCACCTCTCATTTCAGTCTTCGCCACGATGTTGGCCGTTCGTGCTAATTCCTTCCTAATGAGGACGATCTCGCCGTATAGGGCCGCAGCGACCGAGTCGGCTTCCTCACCACGAAGCAGGGCATCCCTTCTGCGGTTTAGCCGAAAATTGACGAGTGCGCCGACGACAAGCGCGCAGATACCGAACAAAAAGCCGGCAAACGAGCCTAGCAAGCTCGCTTGCGCACCCTGTAGTTCTGACAGCCATTGCCACATCCCTAACCCCTCTCAAGGCTACGCCAACTTTCGCAAACAATGGCTGCCTAGCACATTGGATTTCTTGACAGCCTCGACTTTGCGCACTCTTGTGTCCGAACCTTTTGCCGGCAGCCTGGACCTGAGCCTGCGCAGAAGGGCAACTATCCGCGGCTGCCTCAGCTACACCCTTATCTCAGGATCGACCCAGGTCGCGATCTCAGACAGTGTCGCTTTGAACTTTGGGAAGTCCGTCGTCCATCCAGGTAGGTTCAGCTTCTCGAAGATATTCGAGAGTTTGCTCCGCCTTTGAGTATCCCCAGGCTAGTTTCAAGATCGACTTTCCACATGACCTGCGCGTCAGAGGATGTGCGGTGCTTCTCAATATTCGCGCGCTGCCGCACCATCTGCGGCTTAACGGTTTGGTCGGGCAGCCGGTCCTCGTCAGTCAAGGCACACCAGCGAATCCCCAGCGCGGACGCGATGTAGGCGAACGAGGGAATGGCGGTGCAGCTGCCACAAAAGGTGATGCTTACCGCATGGCCATCAAGATCAAAGCCCAGCTTTTCCATTCCGTATTTCAAGCTGAAGGTATCGGATGGACCTTCGCAGAACACTGCTGCCGTTCCAAAAAGGAAGTCGTGGGAGCCATTGTCGTCAAGCTTGGACTGAAGTTTGGCCGGCGCTTCAATCTTGTCCGTGTAGACGGTCCTCATCGACACGCTACCTTTGGTGCGGACGAGGCGGGTTATAGCCATCTTGTCCTCGAATGACACAAGCTCGGAAGAGTGCGTAGTGTAGATAATGGTCCATCCCTTCGTCGCCAGGTCGCCGAGGGTTTTCCGTATTTTTCGACGAAGGTGCGGATGCAGGTGCGTCTCTGGCTCTTCGAGCAAAAGAACTACTCGCTCTCGGATCAGCTCGGGGTAAAGAGTTAAGGCTTCCAGGGCAGCGAGACGGATAACACTCTGCCAACCGTCGCCCATACTTCGCAATGGCGTTGGAGCGCTCTCCGGATCCGTTGCCATCGAGATCATTAGCTGCTGCGCTAGCCAATCCTTGATCGACTGAGTGCTGGTCTTAAGATCAATGCGGGCTGCCCCCCGACGTAGCCGCTGAAGACCCTCTCCAGATCCGGTTTCATGACATCCTTCCAGAAGGGAAATGCCTCAACAATTTTCTGGAAGAACCGATACCCATTCTCCAATGTAGCTGGCATCTCCCGCTTATCACCGTTCACGGTCTCCATCTCCCAACTGTCGCTCATGAACCGCTCTGCCAAATGCCTCGACAGCTTCGCGAGCGGGCCGGTCTTCCAGATGTAAAGGGAAGCCTCTATGTCCTCCGGCTTGAAGAACCAGGTTTCCGGCAGATGGTCGCGGACTTCGTCTATCTTCGCGTTCACTGTTTTCCAGCCGACATTTTGATCGACCAGGGCCTTCTTATCGGCCTCAGATTGCTTTGTTCGAAGATTGAGCGTGATGGACTTACCGTCCTTTCCCAACAGCGTTCGAGTATGGCTGAAAATGCCGTCCCTGCTGGTCTTACCTACGACTTGGACTCCGTGAACGAACGTTGCATCACCGATTGTCCGGACGGCAGGCAGCGCCAGTTCACCGCCAGCTTGAAAATGGACTTGAACCAAAAATTCTTTTGACCGGCTGCCCGTCGAATCGCAGAGTAGTCAGTTTCGGCGGGCGACCAATTGTAGAACTCGGCTTGGTGAAACGTCAAAGCAATGGCGTTAAGCACTGTAGTTTTACCGGCGTTGTTAGTTCCGATTAGGACAGTTGGAAACCCTGGTTGCAGTTCGAGCTCAAAATAATCGATTCCGCGAAAATTTTTGATTACGACTTTCGACAATCTGTAATCGGCAGGCATCGTATCGCACCCTCGAAGTTGAACATACCCGCCTCGGCGATCAGCCGCTGTCCGACTTATGTCGGTCGCATGGGCGGACCATTAACTTATACTTGTAAAGGTTAGCGTCCTACGAAAGCGATGGCGGGGGACGACAAATTGAAGATGGTTTTAAACGGGCTCAACGGGAGCTACCTGCGAAACATTCTTGAAAGCGCGGCGGCCGAACTGAAAAACGGCTCCAATCTGACCGAACGGGTGGACGCGGCCGTAGCGTATGTTTCAGACCAAGATCTTCTTTTTGAGTGGTGTTGGAAGCGAGATATTCCTCTTCGGTTTTGGGGGCGCTTTGATGAGGGCGTCCCGATCAGTCCACACATCCTTAAACGTTTCCTTGATCGCAAATCCCCAAACTACGTTTGCAGACTCGTCAGACAGTTTCATCCAAAGGTGATTTGGTGGAGAGGATTTGGAGTCTACATCGGTTCTGCTAATCTAAGCCAGTCTGCTTGGTGGAAGAATGTCGAAGTCGGTGTTTTCCTCACGGCGACGAGTTGGTAGGCGACAACAAGGCTCTGGAACTTGAATTGTTTTTCCAAGCTGTTCATGCCCACTCGTCTCCACTTACCGACGAGCTTTACGCTTTGATCGAGCAACGATCTGCCGCCTTGGACAAACAGGCCGCAATTGATCGCGAAGCTGCAAAGAAATTTTGGAACACCGACTACGTGCAGCCATGGGAGGGGCTTGGGAACGTTTCAGGCAAAGCCGCCCTCGACCTCAGGAGAGATGCGTTTCTGAATGAGTGGATGCAGACGCTTCAACTCCTCCGCGATCTGGCCGCAAAAGTTTCCGCCGATGAGAATAGACCAAGTTGGGTCGCCAAGGATGCACCTTGGGGCGCTCAGGCTGACCAGTTTCTCCATGCGCACTACTATCAAAATACGTTCGATGGTCGGCGAGCCGATTACGAGACGCATTTTAAAAGCCACCAAACAAACCCCGGCTTGGCTGAAGAGACAGCCTTGTCTCGGTGGCGATCTCTTAAGTCAGCTCCAAACGGTGAAGACCTCACTCTTAACAAGTGGGCACCATATCTTCGTCAGATGCTAAGCGCCGAGCGCATCATGGCGACTACGGAGGGCGAATTTGCTGAGATTCTGTCCCACATCCACGCTGCAATAGAATACGCGCGCCGAGTGTCAAACCGGGCGGTGGGTCTTCAGGAGGGCCCTCCTTACAACATGTCCGAAAAAGTGATCGCTTTGGCCAAACACATCTATAAGCAGCCAGAGAGAGGTGGGCCGTCACCGGTGGCGACCTTGAATTATGTACTTTACGGCGGCCCTGCGAAGGAACTGCCTAGCCGCATGTGGGATGCTTTGCACGACCCAAAGTTAAGAATTGAAAACTTCGGCATTAGCGCGATGGGCGAGCTAGTAGGCTGGGCCCTGCCGAACCAATTTCCACCGCGCAACGGCCGTACAAGTAAGGCTTTGCGTTCTTTGAGACACGACGTCACGGTGCACGTGTGATTGAACGGTTTGATGCGTACTAGGGTCCCGGAAGGCGTAACCATAGAGACGCTCGCTGCCTTCGCTAACGCACAGGGCGGTACGTCGCCGATCGGCATCGCTGGCAACGGATCGATCTCCCGCGATAATGATTTCAGGGCACATAGTGTTTAGCTCTACTCAGCCTGGCGTAGCAGATACTCAGCCGTCCTTTGGCTTGTCTACGAGTTTCTCGACCAGCCGCCTGAGCTCGGAAGGAGTGGTGTGCCCGGCAACAACCTCGTGATAACCGATCCCTGCCCTTCGTAGGGCCTCCTTCTTGACAGCATCGCGCGCTGCGGCGAGACCTTGGTGATGGGCGCCGCCTTGGTATTCGATCGCATGTCGGGGCTGGCAGTCCTCGTTCACCAGAAGCAGGTCGACCCGTTTCGAGTTGATGCAACGGTAGGCGTCCGCGTCCTTGCTGCGCAGAATTTCGCCTAACGATACTTGTGCCATCACCTGCCATCCGGGATTGCAGCCTATCACTATGGTGTCGAGCTCCCGGAATACGCGCGCTTCGCTCTTGTTGAGGAGCGGCTGTATCGTGAAGTGAGCCCCCATAACGATGCGTAATTGGTCAGCAGCGTCGGGTTGTTTTGGAGTGACTGGATCAGGCTTCGGCGCTAACGGCCTGTTATCTATTTTGCTCCAATCGCGCTTCCTGTCCCAGCGCCAACGGTTCTTTTCCCGCCACGCCTGCCGTCGTATCTTTGAACAGAACCGCTCGACGGCCATACCACCAAAGGCGCCGACCAAGAGAACGGCGATCAGCAGATGTGGCTCTTCGATCAAACCAATAATCTCGGGGGGCATGCCGGTAATCTTACTGGACGCGGGTTCTTGTAATAAGCCACGACTGACGAGAAAACACCAGGGAGCGGAGCGTTTGACTTTAAGGTTGGAGCTGCGCGCCAATCAGCTCCAGCATACTCCTGCAAGGGTTAGGGTGCCGGGCCGCGAAGCTTGTTGGTGCGGGCTTCTTGCCAGCGCTGGACCGGTCGCGGGGAGCGTCGGGGGAGCCGCCGCGCTTTTTTCAGCGGAGATGCCCCCTCCCGGTTAAAAAAAACCGGTGGGGTCAGGGTGACTCCTGGACGCGGCAATCGCGACGAGATGGACGCCAGTCCGCCCACCAGCGGTCAGGCATATTTCAGGCGAGGGCAAGCGCCTGGGCGATATCGGCAACAAGATCGTCGGGGTGCTCGACGCCGATCGACAGCCTTATTGTCGACTCAAGAACGCCGATCCGTTCCCGAACGTCCTTGGGCACGCCCGAATGGGTCATGGCGGCAGGATGGCTAGCCAGCGATTCCGTGCCGCCAAGGCTGACGGCAAGTTTCAATATCTGAAGGGCATTGAGAAACGCGAACGCCGCGACCTGACCACCGCGAATGTCGAACGAAAATGTCGATCCGGCGCCCGTGCATTGCGTCCTGAATACGCCTGCGGCCGGAGTGTCGTCGCCGAGGAACGGCAGATATGCCACCCTTGCGACCTTCGGGTGGTCGGCCAGGAATTCGGCGACGATGCGGGCATTGGCGTTGGCTTTCTCCATGCGAATGCTCAGCGTTTCCAGTGAGCGGCCGAGCATCCAGCACGAGTGCGGATCGAGCTGCGTGCCGATCGCCCCCCTTAGCGCCTTGATGGATTTGGTGACGGCCCTGCTGCCAAGTGCCGCGCCGGCGATCAGATCGGAATGGCCGCCGACATACTTGGTCAGGGAATAAACGGAAACGTCCACGCCGTGGTCAAGCGGACGCTGAAAAACCGGTCCGAGCAAAGTATTGTCGCACACGACGACCGGGCGCTGTCCCTGTTTGGCGGCGATCTCGTCGGCGATGCGGTCGACCGCCACGAAATCGACCAACGAGTTGGTGGGGTTGGAGGGCGTTTCGATGAAGATGAGCGATACGCGGCCTTTCCTGCAGCCTTCATCCGCCGCTGTGCGAATGGCTGACTCATCGACGCCATCGGCGAAACCCACAGCGCCGACGCCAAAATTGGCCAAGGTCTTGGCTAACAAAGTTTCGGTGCCGCCATAAAGCGGTTGCGAATGCACGATAACGTCACCCGGACGGGCGAAGGCAAGCAGAGTGGTGGCGATGGCCGACATGCCGGACGAGAACAGGATGCAGGCCTCGGCCCCTTCGTAGATTGCCAGGCGATCCTCGACGATTTCGCTGTTGGGATGATTGAAGCGGGAATAGACCAGCCCGGCTCCGGTTCCGCTCGGCGGTTCCTTGCGTCCGGATACGAAATCGAAGAAATCGCGGCCCTCTTCGGCAGATCGGAACACGAAGGTCGAGGTGAGGAACACCGGCGGCTTCACCGCACCTTCCGACAGCTGAGGGTCGAAGCCGTAGCTCAGCATCAACGTTTCCGGATGCAGCCGATGATTTCCAATATGCGTCTTGGACGGACGTGGGGCAGTCATGGCGATTCCTCCGGTCAGGTTTCTCAGACCAAAATTAGAGGAAGAACCAACACCAGTCTCTTGCTAATCCACTCGGGTCCATGGTCATCCAGACAGATCAGGCACGCCATGCTGCACTCGCGCCAGAGGAACGTGGTTTTCGGACTCGAAACGGTCCGGTCGGTCCGATCTCTTTCTAATTCTAAGCGCGAACGGCAACCAAGAACCGTTAGTGGCGAAGGCAGCAGGAGAATTGGAGACATACCGGACCGACCGGACCGGAAATGTTTTGCCGAGTGCCTGGGCGCCAAGCCGGAAGACGCAGTGCACGGTCAGCGAGGCGCGCGGTTGCTGGGGCATGCGGCACTGCAAGAGATCAGATCAGGAGGGATGAGGGCCGGCCTTCAGTGCGCTCTCGCGGCGCGCGGAGGCTGGCCCCGGGCCGCGCATATAGTGGAGCTCCGGCCGGTAGCGCGGTGCAACGAGTTCGCGAAAGGCTGATGCCAACCGAGTCGAACGATCCATGACAACTTTCCCTGGGCGCACTCGTAGCCGATTCCTGTAACCGCAAGCCGCCGCCGCGGGAGGCTGTTCGTTCCCGATTTTTGTCTGCGCTACGACGCCTTTTCCGCCGACCGCGGATGTACCGGCGGCGGCCGCATCTTTCAGGAATGCTATGTGCGACCACATCCACAGTCTCGCGGCCATCGAGGCGCTCCTTATGACCTTGTGACGGCCGGCGGACATGGTGGCAAAGTCCGCGACGCCGACGTCGATACGGTCTCGGTTGATCGGCCGCTTGAACAAAAGACCGAATCGGATTGGGTCGCAGTCAAAAATTCCCACGAGGTGACGGACGACAAGAGGCCTACCCCCAGGGCGGCGGCCAAAAACGCTGCTGGAGGGCCGAACAGAAGCTTACGCGACATCATTGTCCCTACCTCACACGCCGGTATTGATGTGGAACAGGGTCTTCGCCGCCCGGCATGTCTGAAGCTGTAGAAGCAAGAACCGTGCCACGCAATCGCAAGGCCGGGCTTCCAGCCGCCCTGTTTTGGGCGGCGTCATGCGTTCAAGTACCTGGTTCGTCAGTCGCTTCTTACTCGTCCTAGCCATTTGCTCCCCTGGGTGTTCGGGTTGCTTGAGTCGATCGTTTGCCGGGTTTCCGAGGGGGAGCCGCAAGGCGCGGTTTTCGACGGAACTCCGTGGGACAGAGTGTTCCGCTCCCGGAGCGCTGGACAATCGTTTTCTGGCTGAATAGGTTACGGTTTGCGACGATAAGTTTCGTGGAATCAATGGGTTGCCAAGGTCGGGGTCGAGCGTTCGAATCGCTTCACCCGCTCCAGTGTCCTCTAAGGGAATCAAGCATCGAAAAGCCGCGGTCCACCGCGGCTTTTTCGTTTTTGGGCAGCACGGCATCACCCAGCAGACGGAGCGAGCTTGTCACTTGCCGGCTGCCTGTGGCCTTCAGGCGCTTTGTTCGCCGCTCGGAATACCCCCAATAGAGTTAGGACTTTTGCTTTTCAATTTCGGACCAAGGTCCCTTGCGGACAGGTGTATTTAAACCAAACTGGCGAAGTAGTGGACCATCATATTAGAGAGTCCTCCTATTTATAGTCTGGAACCATCCTGGCGGGAGGGCGGCTCGAAGGAGGAATTATGAAAACTCGAACCAGTCTGTTCGCAACGGTCGCCGCTCTCGCCCTTGTCGCGTCTCCAGTCCTCGCCGGCCCCGGCGGCAATGGTGGCGGGAAGGGTAATGGCGCAAGCAACGGCAACGGCGGAAACTCGGCTGCAGCCGGATCGCAGGGCCACGGAGCCGCAACGTCTGCGGCGGCTAGGGATAAGTCCACGCGGGGAATTGCTCATGCAATGGCTGTCGTTTCGACGACGCCGGCCTCGCCGCAGGCCACCCTGTCCTTGCAGGCAGCCCTGGACAAGTTCCTGGCAAGAAAGGCCGATCCGGCCGACGATACCTCCGGCGAAATTCCTGACGCAGCCGAATAAAAATCGCAAATCATGCGCTGCGCGGCGGCGCATCCTAGCATCGAGATTCTTGGTCACTTGCCGGGCTGCTTCATCTGTTCGGCCGATGCCGTGGGTCAAGAAACAGCCGACATTCGAGTCCGATCCTAAGGGATCCCCTGGAACGGTCCTGCCCCTACAGACGGTCCAGCGAGCACCACCGGCCTCGGGCCGGTGGTGCGTTCTTGGGGCGCGGGCTCGACTGGCGCTAGCCGTGGCCGTTTCCGGCCGATCTTCATCCATGCGCGTTGGCCAACGAAGCGGCAATCGCCGCAATCGAGCGGAACAGCACGAGCGAATCATCCCTTAGCGGAATGAAACCACGCCGCTGCCAGAACGCGGCGGCTTCGGGATCGATGGCGTTGACCAGGAGCGCGCGGCCGCCGACGAGCTCCGCAGCCATTACGCAGCGCTGCAGCGCGTGCTTGACCAGGCCGGTTCCGATGCCGCGGCCGGCCCAGCCGGCGTCGGTGGCCAGCTGTCCGAGCAGCAGGCAGGGCACGGGATCGGGAGGTTGGCCGGTGCGAATGGATCGAGCGCGCCGGCATCGACCTCGAAATGCCCTGCGCATTGCTATCTGGCGCCGGCGCCTTTGCGAAAATCCGACGGCGACATGCCGGCCAGCTTGCGGAACGACTTGTTGAAGGCGCTGAGCGAGCCGAAACCGGAGTCCATGGCGACGCGCAGCACGTTGGCGTCCTGGTGCATCAGCAGCGCCTGGGCGTAGCTGAGCCGCAACAAATTGACATACTCGTTGAGCGTCATGCCGGTCGATTTCTTGAAAATGCTCATCGCGTATTTGGGATGGATGTCGGCCGCCGCCGCGATGTCGACGCAGTCGATGTCGTAGAGGAAATTCTCGGCGATGAAGTCGCACATGCGCCCGACATTGCGCAGCGATTGCTGGTCGAAGGGGCTGCCTGCTTCCTGCTCGATCGGCGTTTCGGGTACCAGCCGGTAGGGTTCGAAGCGCACCCGCTCCAGCCGCAGCAAGAGTTCGTTGACGGCGTGCTCGGCCTTGCCCGCATCGCCCGAGCGGACGTAGCGGTTCCAGCGCTCGAAATTGTCGCTGTCGGACCGGTCGGTGGCATTGGTCACCAATGTCGCGCCGGTCATCAGCCGGTTGCGGACGTCGGCGGGCAGGTGCAGCCGGAAGAAGTGCACCAGCGGCAGATGCGCGCCGGCATAGACGGCATCGTCCGACGCATCGTCCATCTGGTGCGGCAGGCCGCCCCAGAACAGGCACATGTCGCCGGCCGAAAGCGCGATCTCGTGCTCGTCCATGCGGTAGTGCACGGCGCCGCGGACGATGAAATTCACCTCGACCTGGGCATGCCAATGCGGCTTCAGCATCACCAGGGGCTGGGTGTGAAACATCTGCAGCAGCAGCGGCAGACCCTCCACGCTGCTGGCGCCGGGCTGGTAAAATGGCCTTTCCGGCATCTTACTTTCCGCCCATTCTTTATTCCCTTTGTCGCGGACAAGCCTTCGCCAGCGCCTAGTCTAGCCATGCTCGCGAAGAGAGAGCAAATGAAATGGGAGGATTTCAATGCGCATCACACTGACCTGCGCCGCGTTCGCGCTTGCCCTGGGCTCAGCCCCGGCCTTTGCGCAATCCGGCGAAATCACGATCTGGAGCTGGAACGTCGCCGCTTCGTCGCTGAAGGCCACCATAGAAGGTTTTAACAAGCAGTTCCCCGACATCAAGGTCACGGTCCAGGATCTCGGCAACCAGCCGACCTATGACAAGTCGATCGCCGGCTGCGCCGCCGGCGGAGAGGGGCTGCCGGACATCGTGACGATCGAGAACGGTGAGGCCGAGAACTACTGGAGCCAGTTCCCGGACTGCTTCGTCGACCTCCATACGCTCGGCTATACCGCCGAAGACCAGGCAAAATTCCCCGATTTCAAGCGCACCGAGCTCGAAGTGGAAGACAGGGCCTATGCGATGCCGTGGGATTCCGGCCCGGTGGCGATGTACTATCGCCGCGACTTCTATGAGAAGGCCGGCGTCGACCCGACCTCGATCAAGACCTGGGACGATTTCATTGCCGCCGGCAAGAAGATCCAGGAGGCCAATCCCGGCGTGACCATGACCAACGCCGATTTCAACGGCGACTCCGAATTCTTCCGCATGATCGCCAACGAGCAGGGCTGCGCCTATTTCGCCGCCGACGGGCAGTCGATCACCGTCAACCAGCCGGGCTGCGTGGCGTCGATGACCAAGATCAAGGAGATGAAGGACGCCGGCATCATCACCTCGGCCGATTGGGGCACCAAGATCACCAACAACACCGCCGACAAGGTCGCCAGCCAGATGTATGGCGGCTGGTACGAGGGCACCATACGCACCGAATCGCCCGACGGCAGCGGCAAATGGGGCGTCTACCTGATGCCGAGCCTCACCGCCGACGGCCCGCGCGCCGCCAATCTCGGCGGTTCCTCGCTCGCCATCACCTCGGTGTCGAACAACAAGGAAGCCGCCTACGCCTACCTGAAATATTCGCTCGCGACCAATGAGGGCCAGATAGCGATGCTGAAGGGTTTTGGCCTGGTGCCGTCGCTGATCTCGGCGCTCGACGACCCCTATGTCTCCGAAGGACAGCCCTATTGGGGCGGCCAGGCGGTGTGGAAGGACATTCTTGGGACCTTGCCGAAAGTCGTCCCCAGCCGCGGCACGCCGTTCCAGAGCGACGCGGAAATCATCGTCCGCGCAGTGCAGACCAAATATCTCGGCGGCGGCTACCCCGACGCCAAGGCGGCGCTCGATGATGCCGCAAGCCAGATCGCCTCGGCGACCGGCCTGCCGGTCGAGGAGTGATCTGAACGCGACTCCCCTTCTCCCCTTGTGGGAGAAGGTGGCCTCGCGAAGCGAGGTCGGATGAGGGGTGTTCCAGGGAACACCAACGTCTCATCCCGTCCAGCACCCCTCATCCGTCTTGGCGCATGCGCGCCAATCCACCTTCTCCCACAAGGGGAGAAGGCAAAGCAGGCCGGTAAACCTAGAAACGGGAAGCGAAGGAGGCAACGATGCGCTATCAGAACGCCACGGCGTACCGCTTCCTCGCGCCCTATCTGCTGATCTTCTCGATCTTCTGGCTGTGGCCGATCATCAACTCCTTCCTGATCTCCTTCCAGGCGACGCGCACCGTGCCGTGGCGGTTCGCGCCGACCTTCAACTGGGGCCGGCTGATCGGCGACCCGGCCTTTTTCAACGCATTGAAGAACACGCTGCTCATCCTCGTCATCCAGGTGCCGGTGATGATCACTTTGGCGATCATCATGGCGGTGCTGCTCAATTCGCCGCTGCTCAAGGCCCGTGGCCTGTTCCGCTTCGCCTTCTTCGCCCCGGTCGTGGTCGGCGAAGTCGCGTATTCGGCGGTGTTCCGGCTGATGTTCAATCTCGACTACGGCATCATCAACAAGCTGCTGAACGGCGTCGGCCTGCCGCGTATCGACTGGTTTTCCAACGTCACCCCGGCAATGGCGGTGATCATGATCGCGGTGACCTGGCGCTGGGCCGGCTACAACGCCATCATCCTGCTCGCCGGCCTGCAGTCCATCCCCCAGGATGTCTATGAGGCGGCGACGCTGGACCGCGTCAGCAAGCTCAAGCAGTTCTTCTACATCACCCTGCCGCTGCTCAAGCCGATCATCGTGTTCTGCGCCGTGCTATCGATCATCGGCACCATGCAGCTGTTCACCGAACCGTTCCTGATCACCGAGCGCGGCGGGCCGGGCGGCGGCACCGAAACGCTCGGGCTGCTGCTTTACCGCCAGGGTTTCAGGTCGCTCAATTTCGGCTACGCCTCGGCCATCGCCTACACCATGGCCGGGCTGGCGATCGCCATCTCGCTGGTGCAACTGTGGCTGACGAGGGAGCCGAAATGAGCTCACGTTCCTCCTCCAGCCGCTCCTCATCCAGATTGGGACGCAGCATCGCGCTGCATCTCTTCCTGACGCCGCTGGCGCTGATCTGGCTGTTTCCGCTGTGGATGATGGTGATCTTCTCGACCATGCCCGACAGGGGCATTTTCAGCCCCAGTATCGAGCTCTTGCCGCACGGCAGCTTCCTCGACAATGTCAACAATCTGCAGCGCGACACCAATTTCATCGGCGCCATCGGCATCTCCGTCTCGGTGGCGGTGACCTACACCTTCCTGTCGGTGCTGCTCACCTCGATGGCCGGCTGGGCGCTGGCGCGCTACCAGTTCTTCGGCAAGGGCGTCGTCGTCGCCATCATCCTCGGCACCATCACGCTTCCCTATGCTGTCGTGCTGATCCCGCAATTCATCATGGTGGCGCGCGACTTCAAGCTCGCCAACACCTGGGTGGCGCTGATCGTGCCACCGCTGTTCAATTCGCTCGGCGTGCTGTTCATGCGGCAGAGCTTCTCGATGATGCCGGGCGATCTGTTCGACGCCGCACGCGTCGAGGGGGTCAAGGAATGGCGGATCTTCCTGTTCGTAGCGCTGCCGCTGGCGCGGCCGATGCTGGCGGCGCTCGCCATCATCCTGTTCCTTGCCTCCTGGAACAATTATCTCTGGCCGCTGCTGATCAATTCCAAGCCCGGCGCGATGACGGCGCCGGTGGCGCTCGGCACGCTGATCGGCCTCACCAAAGTGTCGTGGGGCGGCATCATGGCGGGCGCCGTGATGCTCACGGTGCCGATGCTCGTCGTCTTCGTGCTCTTGCAGCGCCATTTCGTCGCCGGCATTGCCGCCGGCGCCATCAAATAGGATCAGCATGGCAGCGGTCACACTCAAAAATGTCGTCAAGCGCTTCGGCGTCTTCGAGATCGTTCACGGCGCGAACATCGGCGTCGAGGACGGCGAATTCGTCGTCTTCGTCGGCCCCTCCGGCTGCGGCAAGTCCACGCTGCTCAGGATGATCGCGGGGCTCGAGGACATCAGCGGCGGCGAGATCGCCATCGGCGGCAAGCCAATGTCGAGCCGGCGGACCGCGGCATCGCCATGGTGTTCCAGTCCTACGCGCTCTATCCGCATATGAGCGTCGAGCAGAATCTGAGCTTCGGGCTGAGAATGAACGGCAACCCGAAAGCTGACACCGAGCGGCGGGTGAAGCGGGCCGCCGAGATCCTGCGCATCGCCGAGCTGATGAAGCGGCGCCCGCGGCAATTGTCGGGCGGCCAGCGCCAGCGCGTCGCCATCGGCCGCGCCATCGTGCGCGAGCCGCAAGTGTTCCTGTTCGACGAGCCGCTGAGCAATCTCGACGCCGAGCTCAGGGTGCAGATGCGGGTCGAGATCTCGCGCCTGCACAAGGAGCTCGGCGTCACCATGATCTATGTGACGCACGACCAGACCGAAGCAATGACGCTGGCCGACAGGATTGTCGTGCTCAACGCCGGCAATATCGAGCAGATCGGCGCGCCGCTCGATCTCTATGACGACCCCGCCAACCGCTTCGTCGCCGGTTTCGTCGGCTCGCCGAAGATGAATTTTCTGGCGGCACAAGTGGTCGGCAACGACGGCAATGCAACGCTCCTCGAACTCGCCAACCATGGCGGCGCTCGGCTGCAGAAACCGCTGTCGGGCGCCCCGCCTGCGGCCGGCGCCGAGGTCGTGCTCGGTGTGCGGCCGGAGCATTTCTTCGAGGCCGGCGAAGGCGATTGCGACATCGCCGTCAAGGCCGATGTCGCCGAGCACCTCGGATCGGTGAGCTACATTTATGCCAATGCCGGACCAGAGGAACTGATCATCGAGCGCGAGGCGTCGCGGCAGCGGGCGACTGGCGACCACATGGTGGTGTCGATCAAGGCTGGCCAATCGCTTCTCTTCGACAAGTCAGGTGCTCGCATTCGCTAGTGCCCAAAAGCATGCCCTCGGGCGTGAACCGAGGGTGCGCAGCGGTTTGGGACAACGCCATGCACACCAAGACACGCAATTTTCTTTCACCAACTCGCGACGCCGAGGCGACCCCAAGGAGATCCAGGAATGACGTCCGAACCACAAAAAATCCGCTGGGGCATTCTCGGGCCCGGCACCATCGCCAAGGCCTTTGCCGGCGGCGTCGCCCATTCGCGCACCGGCACATTGGTCGCCATTGGTGCGCGCAATCCCGGCAAATCGGGCCTTAATGAAAACTTCCCCGGCGCCCGCATCCTCGACGGCTATGAGGCTCTGCTCGCCGACCCGGACGTCGATGCGGTCTACATTTCGACGCCGCACCCCAGCCACGCCGAATGGGCGATCAGGGCGGCCGAGGCCCGAAAACATGTGCTTTGCGAAAAGCCGATGGGGCTGACCGCTTTCGAAGCGGACGCGATGATCCATGCGGCGCGCAGGGCCGGCACCTTTCTCGGCGAGGCCTTCATGTACCGGCTGCATCCGCAGACGGCAAAGCTGGTCGACCTCGTCAGGTCCGGCGCGATCGGCGAGGTGCGCATGCTGAAATCGAGCTTCGGCTTCGCCATGCCTGGCTTCATGCCGGAGCACCGGCTTTATGCCAACGATCTCGCCGGCGGCGGCATTCTCGACGTCGGCGGCTACCCCGTTTCGATGGCGCGGCTGATTGCCGGGGCCGCATCAGGAAAGCCTTTCGCCGAGCCGGACAAGGTGGCGGGTGCGGCGCATCTCGGCCAGTCCGGCGTCGACGAATGGGCTTCGGCGCTGCTGCATTTTCCCAACGGCATCGTCGCCGAAGTCTCCTGCGGGATCTCGCTCGCCCAGGACAATGTCCTGCGCATCCTTGGTACCAAAGGCCGCATCGAGGTCGCGGATTTCTGGTATGCGAGCGGCAGGGAAGGCGGCACCGGCGAGATCCGCATCATCCGTTCAGGCGGTGAGGAGGTGGTCGAGGTCAGGGAAGACCGCTGGCTCTACGCTTTCGAGGTCGACGCCGCCGGCGAGGCGATCCTGGCCGGAAAGCAGGAGTTTGCCTGGCCGGGCATGGGCTGGGCCGACAGTCTCGGCAATCTGCGTGTGCTCGACAAATGGCGTGCCGCCATCGGGCTCGAATACGAGATCGAAAAACCCGAAAAACGCGTCGACACCATTTCTGGCCGGCGGCTGCGCTCCGGCGGCACCATCATTGCGAAGCGCGAAATTCCGGGCCTGCCGCGGCCGGCCTCGTGCCTGGCGCTCGGCTTCGAGGATTTTCGCACCTTCTCCTCCGGCATGATCCTGCTCGATGCCTATTTCGAAGCCGGCGGCAACGTCTTCGACACCGCCTTCATCTACGGCAGCGGCTACACCGAAACGCTGCTCGGCCAATGGTTGAAGAACCGCGGCGTACGGGAGCACTCGGTGGTCATCGGCAAGGGCGCGCACACCCCGCTCTGCTATCCCGATGTGATCGGCAAGCAGCTCACCCAGTCGCTCGACCGGCTGCAGACCGATCATGTCGATGTCTATTTCATGCACCGCGACGATCCCGACGTGCCGGTCGACGAATTCGTCGACGCGATGGACCGGGAGGTCAGGGCTGGCCGCATTCGCGGTCCGTTCGGCGGCTCGAACTGGACGAAGGAACGCATGGACGAGGCGATTGCCTATGCCGAGCGGACCGGCAAGCAGAAGCCTGGCGCGCTTTCGAACAATTTTTCGCTGGCCGAGATGCTGGTGCCGATCTGGCCGGGTTGCGTCACCTCGTCCAGCGACGAATGGAAGGCCTGGCTGACCGCCCGGCAGATGCCCAATTTCGCCTGGTCGAGCCAGGGAAGGGGTTTCTTCACCGGCCGCGCCGGGCGCGACCAGCGTGACAATGAAGAGCTGGTCCGGGTCTGGTACTCCGAGAAAAATTTCGGCCGTCGCGACCGGGCGATCGAGCTCGCCAACAGGCTGGGCAAGAGCCCGATCCATGTCGCGCTCGCCTATGTCCTGGCCCAGCCGTTCCCGTCCGTCCCGCTGATCGGACCGCGCACGCTCGACGAACTGGAGGACAGTCTGCAGGCCCTCGACATTGCGCTTTCGCCCGACGACATCGCGTGGCTGGATGGCGGTTCGGATCAGCATCGACGCACGGGCTGAGGGGGGCATCGCTGCCCTTTCCTTCTCCCCTTGTGGGAGAAGGTGGATCGGCGCGCAGCGCCGAGACGGATGAGGTGTGCTGGACGGAGTGCGTCAGTGCCAAGCTGGAGCACCCTCATCCGTCGCCTTCGGCGACACCTTCTCCCACAGGGGGAGAAGGGGAGTCGCGTGTCCCGTAACTCTCCGACTTGCGGTCGAACGGCGACCACGGCGCTAATCATCGGGATCGTTCGCACCGCGACTACAGTGTTGTTTGAATTAGCTTTTCTATTTCTTGAAAAGCTTGTTTCTTTCCTACATACTTCGCAAACCGACCGCGCAAACATGGTAGAGATCGAGTTCCACGAACGGCGGGGATGAGTCATGACCGAAGCTGAAGGCCATGTACGATTGACCTCGGGCGACGACCCGGATGGACGCGATCATATCAGGCGCATCCCCGACATCATTTCGCTGGTGAAGGACTCTTACGGTGAATTGCGCCCGGCGGAGCGGCGCGTCGCCGATGTCGTGCTCGACGATGTCAGGTTCGCGGTCGACGCCTCCAACGCCGTGCTCGCCCAGCGCGCCGAGGTCAGCGAACCCACGGTGACCCGGTTCTGCCGCGCCATCGGCTGCGAGGGGGTTCGCGATTTCAAGCTGAAGCTGGCGCAGAGCCTGGTCGTCGGCGCGCTCTATCTGAGCAAGCCGCCGCCGGTGAGCAGCGACAATGGCATGCCGTTCTGGAATGCCGTGTTCGGCGAGGCGCGCCGGGCACTGCAGGAAGCCGAACGGCAGCTTGATCCGGCGCAGCTGGTGAAGGCCGCCGAGCTCATCGCCAAGGCGCGCCAGGTCACGGTGTTCGGCCTCGGCGGCAGCTCGTCGGCGCTGGCGCAGGAAACCCAGTACCGGCTGTTCCGCTACGGCATCACCGTCGTCGCCCAATGCGACCCCTATCTGATGCGGATGACCGCCTCGACCCTGAAGCCCGGCGACCTGGTGATCGCCATTTCGGCGACCGGACGCACCCGCGAAGTGATCGAGGCCGTCGAGCTGGCCAAGCATTACCGCGCCGATGCGATCGGCTTGACCGCGCCCGACACCGAGCTTGCCCGCGCCTGCGACGTCAGGCTGACGGTGGCGGTGCCCGAATATCCCGACACGCTGAAGCCGACCGCCTCGCGCTTCGCCTTTCTGGCCGCGATCGACCTGATGGCGGTGGCGGCCGCATACAAGCTCGACGGCTCGGCCCGCGAAACCGTCCGCCGCATCAAATACAACGCCCAGATCCACAGGACGGGCAAGGAGATGGAGCCGCTGGGGGATTGAGCAGCGCGGCTTCTTGCCTTCTCCCCTTGTGGGAGAAGGTGGCCGCGAAGCGGCCGGATGAGGGGTGCTCCAGCTTGGCACCAACGGCACTTCGGCCAACACCCCTCAACAGTCTTGGCGCATACGCGCCAATCCACCTTCTCCCACAAGGGGAGAAGGAAAGAAGCTGCGGCGAATCGAAGGAGAAAAAATGCTCGACATGGCACCCTCAAAACAGGCGGCCTGCTGGCTTTCCTCTCTTTCCCGCGCCCTCGAGGCGGGCGACGCCGCGGCCGCGACCAATCTGTTCGTCGAGGACTGCTACTGGCGCGATCTGCTGACCTTCACCTGGAACATCAAGACGATGGAAGGCCGCGCGGCGATCCGCGACATGCTGGATGCCACTCTGGCGGCGACCAAGCCGACCGCCTGGCAGCTCAGTGGCGAGGCAAGCTCGCACGAAGGCATGATAGAGGCCTGGTTCAGCTTCGAGACGTCGTCGGCCTGGGGCCAAGGCATCATGCGCCTGCAGGACGGCAGATGCCGGACGCTGTTCACGGCGATGAGCGACCTCAGGGGTTTTGAGGAGCGCAGGGGACCGGCGCGGCCGCTGGGTGTCCGCCACAAGGCCGACCCGGACCGCGAGACCTGGGCCGAGGCGAGGGCGCGCGAGACGCGTGATCTCGGTGCCATTGAGCAGCCCTATTGCCTGGTCATCGGCGGCGGCCAGGGCGGCATCATGCTGGGCGCACGGCTGCGGCAACTCGGCGTGCCGGCGATCGTCATCGAGAAGAATGCGCAGGCCGGCGATTCCTGGCGCAACCGCTATCGCTCGCTCGTGCTGCACGATCCGGTCTGGTACGACCATCTGCCCTACATCCCGTTTCCGGAGAACTGGCCGGTGTTCACGCCCAAGGACAAGATGGGCGACTGGCTGGAAATGTACACGCGCGTCATGGAGCTCAATTACTGGACCTCCACAGAATGCATCAGCGCGTCCTACGACGAAGCCAAAAAAATCTGGACGGTCGAGGTCGATCGCGCCGGCGAGCGCATCACGCTGATGCCAAAACACATCGTCTTTGCGACCGGCGCCTATGGCCCGCCGCGGCAGATCGACCTGCCGGGCGCCGCTGCGTTCCAGGGCGAAATCCTGCATTCCAGCCAGTATTTTAGCGGCGAGACATTCCGCGACAGACGCGTCGCGGTCATCGGCGCGGCGAGTTCGGGGCACGATGTCGCCGTCGACCTCTGGGAGAGCGGCGCTGCGGTGACCATGATCCAGCGCTCGCCGACGACGGTGGTCAAGTCAGACACGCTGATGGAAGTCGGCTTCGAGATCTTTTCGGAAAAGGCGCTGGCCCGCGGCATCACCACCGAAAAGGCCGACATGATCGTCGCCTCGACGCCGTTCGCGCTGCTGCCGCAAAGCCAGCGGGCGCTGTACGACATCATCAAGGCGCGTGACGCGGCCTTCTACGACCGCTTGCGCGGTGCCGGCTTCGCCATCGATTTCGGCGACGACGAGACCGGGCTGCTGATGAAGGCCTACCGCACCGGCTCGGGCTACTATATCGACGTCGGCGCTTCCGATCTGATCATCGAGGGCGCGATCGGCGTCCGCAGCGGCGTCGAGATCAAGTCGCTGACGCCGACCGGAATCCTGTTCGACGACGGCAGCGAATTGGCGGCCGATGCGATTATCTCCTGCACCGGCTATCAGTCGATGAACGAAACCGTAGCGGCGATCGTCTCGCGCGACGTCGCTGACGAGGTCGGGCCGTGCTGGGGGATTGGCTCGGGCGTGAAAGGTGACCCCGGACCATGGCAAGGCGAATTGCGCAACATGTGGAAGCCGACGGCGCAGGAAGCGCTATGGTTCCACGGCGGCAATCTGGCGCTGTCGCGCTTCTATTCGAAATATGTGGCGCTGCAGATCAAGGCGCGGATGGAAGGAATGGCGACGCCGGTCTATGGGTAGCAGCGCATCTCTCCTTCTCCCCTTGTGGGAGAAGGTGGATTGGCGCGCAGCGCCAAGACGGATGAGGGGTGTTGGACGGAGTGAGGCGTTGGTGTTCTCTGGAGCACCCCTCATCCGACCGAGCTTCGCTCGGCCACCTTCTCCCACAAAGGAGAAGGAAGAGCTGCCCAGCCTTCACCCACGCCCGAAATGCCGGCTCACCACATCGACATGCGTCTGATGCGCATGCGCTTCGTAGCGGTCGGTATCGCCAAAATCGTTAGCCGCTTCGTTCGGCCACCAGGTGCCGCCGACCACGATGCCGTCCGAGACCAGTCTCTGCTCGGCGGTCAGCGAGGCACCGACCGCGTCGACAAAGGTAAAACGGCCCGGACGCAGCCGCAGCACCGCGATGTCGCCGACGGCACCGACCTTAAGCGTGCCAAGCTCGGGCCTTGCGATCGCCTCGGCCGGCCGTTGTGTCGCCGCGCGCAGCACCTCGACCAGCGGCATGCCGAGCGCCATCAATTTCGACATGCAGACCAGAATGTCGAAGGCGGGGCCGTCGACGCAGTAGAGATGCACGTCGCTGCTGATCACGTCAGGCGCCAGCCCTTCGCTGAGCATCGCCCTGGCAACCGAGAAATCGAACGAGCCCATGCCGTGGCCGATGTCGAAGATGACGCCGCGCTCGCGCGCCAGCCGCATGTCGGGCCGGACCGCGCCCGAGGCGAAGACCGGCGCGTTGGGAAACGGCCGGAAGCAGTGGGTGAGGATGTCGCCCTTGCGCAGCCGCGGCAGCACTTCCGAACGGCCTGGCGGCGGCTCGTCGATATGCGCCATCAGCGGCAGGCCGGCCTGGTCGGCAGCCTCGAGCGCCAGATCGACCGGCGCGATGCCGCTGCTGCCGCCGGCATGGCGACCCGAGCGTACCTTTACGCCGACGACCACGTCTGCGTGCTCGCGCACCGCCGCCACCGTCTCGCGCGGTTCGCAGAGCCGCAGATCGCTGCACTCGCCAACCGAAACGGTCTGCGAGAAGCCGAAAATGCCGGCAAAGGAAATGTTGACATAGGCCAGGATGCGGAGCTTCGAGCGCTCGATGACGTGGCGGCGAAAGCCGAGGAGGTTGCCGGCGCCAGCGCTTCCGGCGTCGATGAAGGTTGTGGTGCCGCTTTTTGCAGCGAGGCGGTCGGCATCGACGCCAAGCGAGGTGCCGCCCCAATAGACGTGGCTGTGCAGGTCGATGAGGCCGGGCGCGACGATGGACCCCGTCGCATCGATGACGCGCGCGGCGCGCTCGAAGGGAATGTCGGGATCGATCGCGGTGATGCGGCCGTTGGCGATGGCCAGATCGCGTTGCGCATCGAGGCCGGATGCCGGATCGATGAGGCGGCCGCCCTTCAGCAGGAGATCAAATTGCATCGGCGTCCGGCTCCTGTCTGTTCTCGTTGTCCGCGCAATTCTCATACAGGCCATGTCAGAAAGCAACATTTTTTCGGACTTCATGTTGCTTTGTTACAGGAGCGTCGCAAGCGTAAGCGTAGCGCCAAAAATTGCCGATCTCCCCCCAAGTGGGGGAGATGCCAAGTTTTGGCAAAGAGGGCAGGACAGAGGGGGGGCGCTGTCCCGCCGACTTTCCGCAAGGTTCTGCCCGGCAGCAGCATTTTGGAAGGAGGGAAGCGGTGCCATGCTCCGCCAAGGCACTCACCGGTCGATCCGCGTCGACAGGATGATCGACGACGATGTCCGCTCGACCCCGTCCATCGCGCCAATCTCATCAAGCAGCGTGTCGAGATCCTTGATCGAGGGCGCGTCAACGATGACGATCATGTCGAAATTGCCGCTCACCGAATGCAGCGTCCGCACCGGCGGCAGCGCCTGCAGGCTGCGCACCACCTTGTCGGCAAGCTTGGGCGTGACGGTGAGCAGGACATGCGCCCGCACCAGTCCCTGTTCGTAGTCGGGTGAAAGCCTGACGCCATAGCCGGTGATGATGCCGCGCTGTTCCAGCCGCTCGATCCGGCTCTGCACCGTCGTCCGCGACACGCCGAGCCGCCGCGCCAGTTCGGCCGTCGAGGCGCGCGCATTCGCGCGCAGCAGGGAGAGCAGGGCCTGTTCGGCGTTGCTAAGCACTTTCGACGAACCTCATCAGCATACTGTCCAATTTGGCACTTCGTTTTGGACAGTTCAACACTTCCTTTCGACAGGCAAGCTGCGATTCTGTCCGCTCTGTGAAAGGCAAGGCGAGGGAACTGTCATGAAGAACATCATAATTGTCGGCGCCGGCAAGATCGGCTCGACCATCGCCGAGATGCTGGTTTCCACCGGCGACTATCACATAACCCTCGCCGACCGTTCGGCCGCACAGCTCGGCGCGGCCGAACTGCCTGAAACGGTCGAGACGTTAGAACTCGACATCGAAGCCGCCGGCACGCTCGAAGCGGCCCTTGCCGGCAAGTTCGCGGTGCTCAGCGCCGCGCCCTTCCACCTGACCACGCGCATCGCCGAAGCGGCGGCCAGTGCCGATGTGCATTATCTCGACCTGACCGAGGACGTCGTCGCGACCCGGCGCGTCAGGCAATTGGCGCGTACAGCCAACAGCGCCTTCATCCCGCAATGCGGGCTGGCGCCGGGCTTCATCTCGATCGTCGCCAATGATCTCGCCAGCCGCTTCGACACGCTGGAGAGCGTGCGCATGCGGGTCGGCGCACTGCCGCAATACCCGTCGAATGCGCTGAACTACAATCTGACCTGGAGCACGGACGGCGTCATCAACGAATATTGCGAGCCTTGCGAGGCGATCGTCGAAGGCGAACTGATCGAGGTACCGCCGCTGGAGGAGCGCGAGGAATTCTCGCTCGACGGCGTCACCTACGAGGCGTTCAACACCTCGGGCGGGCTCGGCACACTGGCCGAAACCCTGAAGGGCAAGGTGCGCACGCTGAACTATCGTACCATCCGCTACCCCGGCCACGCCGCGATCATGAAGGCGTTGCTCAACGATCTCGGCCTGCGCCACCGCCGCGACGTGCTGAAAGACATTTTTGAGAGCGCCCTGCCGGCGACGCTGCAGGACGTCGTCATCGTCTTCGTCACCGTCAGCGGCCGCAAGAACGGCCGCCTGCTCCAGGAAACCTACGCCAACAAGATCTACGCCAAGCGCGTCGGCGACAAGGTGCGCAGCGCCATCCAGATCACCACCGCCTCCGCCATCTGCGCTGTGCTCGACATGCTGGCCGACGGCAGCTTGCCGGCGCAGGGTTTTATCAAGCAGGAAGACATCGCGCTCGACGCGTTCCTCGCCAACCGCTTCGGCCGCGCCTATGCGCAGCACGAGATGGTTAGCCGGCTTGCGGGTTAGGTGCTCGCTGACCAGAGATCGGTGGGACAGCGCCCCCCTCTGCCCTACCGGGCATC
Source organism: Mesorhizobium sp. WSM4806 (assembly GCF_055811635.1). Taxonomy (NCBI): domain Bacteria; kingdom Pseudomonadati; phylum Pseudomonadota; class Alphaproteobacteria; order Hyphomicrobiales; family Phyllobacteriaceae; genus Mesorhizobium; species Mesorhizobium sp. WSM4806. Next base: position 136,464 of record NZ_JBVVQZ010000020.1, read on the forward strand.
TCCCCCACTTGGGGGGAGATTGGCCGGCATCTCCGCTTTCGCCAATCTCCAACGCTTAAAGTAGGGCGGGACGGCGAGGCTGCCGATCTCCCCCCAAGTGGGGGAGATGTCCGGCAGGACAGAGGGGGGCGCGAAGGAACTCGACCGAACGAGGTTCGAATCCGCCGTGAGGCCAGCCAGCCCTCAAACATGCAAGGCATGCCCCATCGCCTTCAGCGCCGCCTCCTGAAAACCCTCGCCTTGTGTCGGATGGGCATGGATGGTGCCGGCGATATCCTCCAGCCGCGCGCCCATTTCCAGCGCCAGGCCAAACGCCGTCGACAGTTCCGACACGCCCTGGCCCACCGCCTGGATGCCGAGCACCAAATGGTTGTCGGCGCGGGCGACAACTCGGACGAAGCCATCCTCACTCATCTTGGTCATCGCGCGGCCGTTGGCGGCGAACGGAAACAGCCCGACCTTGATCTCGCCGCCGAGCCTCTTGGCCTCCTCCGGCGACAGGCCGGCGGTGATCAGCTCCGGATCGGTGAAGCAGATGGCGGGAATTGAGCGCTTGTCCCAGCTGCGCTTGTGGCCGGCGACGATCTCGGCGACCATTTCGCCTTGCGCCATCGCCCGGTGCGCCAGCATCGGCTCGCCGGTGACGTCGCCAATGGCAAAGATGCCGCGCATCGAGGTGCGGCACTGGTCGTCGATGCGGATGAATTTGCCCGCCATGTCGAGGTCGATCTGCTCCAGCCCCCAGTCTTCGACCACCGGCTTGCGCCCGACGGTGACCAGGATCCTGTCGGCGGCGATTTTGGCATTCTTGCCGGTCGTCGTTTCGACCAGCAAGGCATCGCCCTTGCCCGACAGGCCCTTGGCCTTGGCGTTCACGAGCACCTCGATGCCGAGCTCGGTGAGCCGCTTCACCACCGGCCGGGTCAGCTCGGCATCATATTGCGCCAGCACGCGCGGCAAGGACTCGACCACGCTCACCTTGGCGCCCAGCTTGGCGAAGGCGATGCCGAGCTCGAGCCCGATATAGCCGCCACCGACGACGGCAAGCCTTTCCGGCACTTCGCTCAGCTCCAGCGCTTCGGTGGACGAGATTACCGGCCCACCGAACGGCAGTGACGGCAGCTCGACCGCCGCCGAGCCGGTCGCGATCACCACCATCTCGGCGCGGACGACCTGCATGCCAGTCTCGGTCTGGACCTCGACGGTCTTGCCGTCACGGAATTTCGCCCAGCCATGCACGGTCTTGACCCCGGCCTTCTTGAGCAGGCCGGCAACGCCGCTGTTAAGCCGGCTAACAATACCGTCCTTCCAGGCGATGGTCGCTTCGAGATCAATCGACGGCGTGGCGATTGAAATGCCGAGCGGGCTCTTGCCGCTCGCCATGTGCGAGATTTTCTCGAACTCCTCGGCCGCATGGATCAGCGCCTTGGACGGAATGCAGCCGACATTGAGGCAGGTGCCGCCCGGCTTGCCGAACTCGACGATAACCGTGTCGATGCCGAGCTGGCCGGCGCGGATGGCGCAGACATAGCCGCCCGGACCGGCGCCGATGACGAGCAGCTTGCAGGATATTTCCTTCATCATGGCACCCTGGTTGGTCGAGCCGGCGGGACAGCACCCCCCTCTGGCCTGCCGGCCATCTCCCCCTCAAGGGGGGAGATTGGCAGCTTTGGCGCTCCGCTTGGTCCTGCAACGCTGGAGATTAGCGAAAGTCGGGATGACAGCCGATCTCCCTCCTTGAGGGGGAGATGTCCGGCAGGACAGAGGGGGGCGCGAAGGATCGCTACTGCTCTCATTCTGCGCCCCTGCGATCCCCTGTTCATCATCTCAATCCACAAAAATCAGCGCCGGGGTCTCCAGCAGCGTCTTGATCCGTTGAATAAACACCGCCGCGTCCCAGCCGTCGATGACGCGGTGGTCGAAGCTGGAGGACAGGTTCATCATCTTGCGCGGCGTGAACTGGGTGCCGTCCCACACCGGCCGCACCATCATCTTGTTGACGCCGAGGATCGCCACTTCCGGATGATTGATCACCGGCGTCGTCGCCACCCCGCCCATGGCGCCGAGCGAGGTGATGGTGATCGTCGATCCCGACAGTTCGTCGCGCGCCGCCGTGCCTGACCTGGCCGCCTCGGCGAGCCTGAAAACCTCGGCGGCGCAGTCCCAGATGTCGCGTGCCTCGGCGTGCTTGACCACCGGCACCACCAGCCCCGAAGGCGTCTGCGCGGCAATGCCGATATGGACGCCGCCATGCTGGTGGACGATGCCGGCCTCGTCGTCGAACAGCGCGTTGATTTTGGGCTGGTCGGCGATCGCCTTGACCATCGCCCGCATCAGGAACGGCAGCAGCGTCAGCTTCGGCCGCTCCACGCCGCCGCGCTTCTCCTTGTTGAGCGCAGCGCGCAAATCCTCCAATGCCGTAACGTCGATCTCCTCGACATAGGTGATGTGCGGGATGCGCGACTTGGCCAGCGCCATCTTCTCGGCGATCTTGCGCCTGAGCCCGATGATCTTGATGTCCTCGACGGCCTCGTTGCGGGCGAGGCCGGAGACCTTCGCAAGCTGCGGTCCGCGCGCCAGGAAGGCGTCGATGTCCTCGTGGAGAATGCGGCCGGCCGGGCCGCTTCCCCTGACCTGTCGGAGATCGACGCCGGCCTCTTTTGCCCTGAGGCGGACGGCCGGCGACGCCAGCGGCTTTTCACCTTCGGGGCGCGGCGCGGCGACGGATGCAGGACCTCGATCGACCGCAGCACCCCCACCCCTAACCCCTCCCCACAAGGGGGAGGGGGATTCCGTCGCCGATGCAACCTCACGCTCAGAGACTTTTCCGGGCGGGGGCGGGGGCGGTGCCGATTTGGCACTGGCTTCGGCCTGGGCGCGTCCCCCTCCCCCTTGTGTGGAGGGGCCAGGGGTTGGGGTACTGCGGTCGGTGCTCTTGGCGGCCGCCTCGCCACCCGGCTCCGCAGCTGCCTTCACATTGCCCTCGCCGGCCACTTTCAAGCGTACAATGGGCGAGCCGATCGCCACCGTGTCGCCGATCTCCGCACCCAGCCAGACGATCTCGCCGTCGACTGGCGAAGGAATCTCGACCGTCGCCTTGTCGGTCATGACGGCGGCAAGCACCGCGTCCTCGCGCACGAGATCGCCGACCTTGACCTGCCATTCGACCAGTTCGGCCTCGGCGACGCCTTCGCCGACATCGGGCAGCTTGATCACATATTCGCCCATCGTCAGGTCCCCTCTACCGAAGCGTTTGCGCTGCCCCTCACCCCTGCCCATTCCGGGGCGAGCCGCTTGTCTCGCCCGTCCTTCGGACCCCCGTGAAAAACGGGGAGTTGGGGATCGCCGGCGTGGCGACCAGTCCCTTCTCCCCGTTCTGCACGGGGAGAAGGTGCCGGCAGGCGGATGAGGGGCGGCGCCACCATTGGCAATTGGTCCGAGGCTCTGCCTGCCATCGTCAGGCCTCCATCGTTTCGACGAGCGCGCGGCCGAGCCTGGCCGGACCGGGGAAATAGTCCCACTCCTGCGCATGCGGATAGGGCGTGTCCCAGCCGGCGACCCGCACCACGGGCGCTTCCAGATGGTAGAAGCAGTTTTCCTGCACCAGCGCCGACAGCTCGGCGCCGAAGCCGGATGTCAGCGTCGCCTCGTGCACGATCACGCAGCGACCTGTCCTGTTGACCGAGTCGACGATCGTCTCGAGATCGAGTGGCAGCAGCGTCCTCAGATCGATGATCTCGGCGTCGATGCCGGTCTCCTCGGCCGCCGCCTGCGCGACATAGACCATCGTGCCGTAGGCCAGCACGGTGACAGCGGCGCCCGGCCGGCGGATCACCGCCCGGCCGAGCGGGACCGTATAATGCCCGTCGGCGACCTCGCCGAGCTCATGCTTCGACCACGGCGTCACCGGGCGCTCGTGATGGCCATCGAACGGGCCGTTGTAGAGCCGCTTCGGCTCGAGGAAGATCACCGGATCGGGATCCTCTATCGCCGCGATCAGAAGACCCTTGGCGTCATGCGGATTGGACGGCACGACGACCTTCAGGCCGGAGACATGCGTGAACAGCGCCTCCGGGCTCTGGCTGTGGGTCTGGCCGCCAAAAATGCCGCCGCCGGTCGGCATCCTGACCACGATCGGGCAGGTGAAATCGCCGTTCGAGCGGTAGCGCAGCCGCGCTGCCTCCGAGACGATCTGGTCATAGGCCGGATAAACATAGTCGGCAAACTGCACCTCGACGCAAGGTTTCAGGCCGTAGGCGGCCATGCCGATGGCCGAGCCGACGATACCGGCTTCGCTGATCGGCGTGTCGAAGCAGCGGCTCTTGCCGTATTTCGCCTGCAGGCCTTGGGTGCAGCGAAACACGCCGCCGAAAAAACCGACATCCTCGCCGAACACGATGACGCGTTCGTCGCGCCCCATCGAGACGTCCATGGCGTCGCGGATCGCCTCGATCATGGTCCGTCTTGGCATGGTCAGACCCCCGCCTGCTGGCGCTGGCGTCTGAGATGCGGCGGCATCTCACCATAGACGCCCTCGAACATGTCACGCGTCGAAGGCTTGCCGCCGGCATGCAGCGTGCCGTGGCGCTCGGCCTCCCTTTGCGCCGCGATCACCGTTTCGAGGATTTCCGCCTCGGCCTGGGTGTGGCGCTCGTCCGACCAGACACCGCGCTGGATGAGATGGTTCTTCAGCCTGACGATCGGGTCGCCGAGCGGCCAGGCGTCGGATTCGGCCTTCGGCCGGTAGGCCGACGGATCGTCGGAACTCGAATGCGCCCCGACGCGATAGGTGACATATTCGACCAGCGTCGGCCCAAGATTTTTCCGCGCCCGCTCCGCCGCCCATTTGGCCACCGCGTGGACGGCGAGATAATCGTTGCCGTCGACCCGAAGCGACGGAATACCGAAGCCGAGGCCGCGGGCGGCAAATGTGCCGGAGCCGCCGCGGGCAATGCCCTGAAAGGTCGAGATCGCCCACTGGTTGTTGACGACGTTGAGCACCACCGGCGCCTTGTAGGTCGAGGCGAAGACCAGCGCCGAATGAAAGTCGGACTCGGCCGTCGAGCCGTCGCCGATCCAGGCGGCGGCGATCTTCGAATCATTGCTGATCGCCGAAGCCATCGCCCAGCCGACTGCCTGGATATATTGCGTCGCCAGATTACCGGAGATCGAGAAGAAACCATGCTCCTTCGACGAATACATGATCGGCAGCTGCCGGCCCTTCAGCGGGTCGGCCTCGTTCGAATAGATCTGGTTCATCATCGTAACCATCGGATAGCCGTCGGCGATGAGCAGGCCAGCCTGCCGATAGGTCGGAAAGTTCATGTCGCCCGGCGCCAGCGCCTTGCGAAAGGCGCAGCTCACCGCCTCTTCACCGAGGTGCTGCATGTAAAAGGAAGTCTTGCCCTGGCGCTGCGCCATCTGCATGCGCGCGTCGAAGCTGCGCAGCGTCATCATGTGGCGCAGGCCTTCCAGCAACTCGTCGTCGGAAAGCAGCCCGGCCCACGGCCCGACGGCCTCGCCGGCGCGGTTGAGCACGCGGATGATCGAAAACGCCAGGTCGCGGATATCACGCGGATCGACATCGATCTCGGGACGCGGCACCGAGCCGGCCTTGGGGATGGTCACATCAGAAAAATCCGGCGTTCCGCCCGGTCGCACCTCGGGCTCCGGCACATGGAAGCGCAACATTCCCGCATCGGCCATGACCTTCGTCCTCCCATGTTGCCCGGCCAAGATACTTGCACACCGGGAGACCAGTGCCAATTCGTCGGGCAAGGCTTCCGGCCAACCACCGCGCCGTCAGCAGCACTAGCCAGGATGAAGATATGTCAGCGAAATTTCTTGTCGATCTTGCGGCTCTGCGCGCAATTTGGCGCATGATTGCGCCGGGTTTCCCGCCAGATTGGACAAGGCCTCGGATTGAGGCTGAGCACGGCGGCCGGAGCTGCCAATCTTCCCCCTTGTGGGGGGATCACGCTCCTCAACGTTTGTCCGCAGCGATTGCCCACCTATCGTTTCACCCGGCGCCCGCATCATGCTAACCCATAACCCATGGCACAGAAGAAAGGTTACGAGGTCGATTCGTGGTTGGCGCGGCCGGACCCGCGTGTCTCGATCGTCCTGCTCTACGGGCCCGACCGCGGGCTGGTCGCCGAGCGCGCCCGCGCCTTTGCCGGCAAGACCGGCCTGCCGCTCGACGATCCGTTCTCCGTGGTCAGGCTGGACGGTTCGGAAGTCGATCGCGACGAGGGCCGCCTGCTCGACGAGGCCCGCACCGTGCCGATGTTTTCGGACCGGCGCCTGCTCTGGGTGCGCAATGCGTCCGGCCAGAAGGCGCTTGCCGACGACGTCAAGGCGCTGACCGCGGAGCCGCCGCGTGACGCCATTATCCTGATCGAGGCCGGCGACCTGAAGAAGGGCGTCGGGCTGCGCGCCATTGTCGAGGCGGCGGACATTGCCATGGCGCTGCCGTGCTACACCGACGAGGCGCGGGACATCGATACGGTCATCGACGACGAATTGCGCAAGGCCGGCATGTCGATGACGCTGGAAGCCCGCCAGGCGCTGCGCCGCAACCTCGGTGGTGACCGGCTGGCCTCGCGCGGCGAGATCGAAAAGCTGGTGCTCTATGCCCACGGCCAGAGCGAAATCGGCCTCGATGACGTCAAGGCGACGTCGGGCGACGTCTCTGGCCTGTCCTTCGATGACGCCGTCGATGCTTTGCTCGACGGCAAGGTCGGCGACTTCGACATAGCCTTCACCCGTCACTGCCAGTCCGGCGGCCAGGCATTTCTGGTGCTGTCGTCGGCGATGCGGCAGCTGCAGGCGATCCAGGCAATGCGCGGCCTGATGGACGCCGGCGGCCGCAACGCCGCTTCGGTCGTCGCCGCGGCGCGCCCGCCGGTTTTTTTCGCGCGGCGCAAGCTGGTCGAAAAAGCCCTCGAACGCTGGAGCAGCGAGGCGCTCGCCCGCGCGCTCAACCGCCTGCAGACGGCGGTGCTGCAGACCCGGCGCCGGCCGGACCTCGCGGTCGCGCTGGCCCGACAGGCGCTGCTCGGCATCGCCGTGGAGAGCGCAAGACTGGCGCGCACCTGATCTCCCCCCTTGAGGGGGAGATGTCGCCGAAGGCGACAGAGGGGGTCGCAGCGCGTGGAGCGCCGACATCTTCTTCGCTTCAGCAAGGTGCCGGCGCTTGATGTGAGGCGACCCCTTCTGGCCTGCCGGCCATCTCCCCCTCAGGGAGGGAGATCAGCAGCCTCGACGATTTCGCCAATCACCGGCGCTAGAAAAGGGAAGGGCTGGCAATCGCCGCCCCTCATTGCCCTGCCGGCCTCTTATCTGCAACGTTGGTGATTGGCGAAGCCGTCGATGACAGCCCCCTCTCCCCGTCACTATACGGGGAGAGGATGCCGGCAGGCAGGTGAGGGGCGGCGCAAACGCTGGAGCAGGTAGCCTATAAGGTCGCCGATCCTCGTCTAAAGCAAGCGGGACCCCCTAGGCTCTTTGCCGGCTAACTACTGCTCCTGCTTCAGCCGCCGGCAAAGCTCGTCGAGTTGCTCCAGCGTCCGATAGGCGACGCTGATCACGCCGCCGCGCTCGTTGTGCTCGATCGTGACGAACATGCCGAGCGTGTCGGTCATGAACTTTTCCAGCGCCCGCGTATCAGCATCCTTTTGCACCGGTGCTGCAGGCTGTCGCTTCACCGTCGGCGCACCCGCCGGCATCTGCGCCAGCGCTTCGGCCTGGCGCACCGAAAGCCCGTCCTCGACGATGCGCTTGGCCAGGCCCGCCGGATCCTGCGCCGTCACCAATGTACGGGCATGGCCGGCCGACAGCGCGCCGTCGACCAGCATGTCGCGGATCACGTCCGGCAGCTTCAACAGCCGCAGCGTGTTGGCGACATGGCTGCGGCTCTTGCCGATCACCTGGCCGAGATCGGCCTGGGTGTAGCCGTGATCGTCGATCAGCTGCTGGTAGCCCATCGCCTCCTCGACCGGATTGAGGTCGGTGCGCTGGACGTTTTCGATGATCGCCAGCTCGAGCGCGGTGCGATCGTTGACATCGCGCACGATGATCGGGATCTCGCTCAGCCCGGCGCGCTGCGCGGCGCGCCAGCGCCGCTCGCCGGCGATGATCTCGTAGCGGCCAGCCTGCGTCGGCGATGGCCGCGCCACCACCGGCTGCACCACGCCATGTTCGCGGATCGACTGGGCAAGATCGGTCAGGTCGGCGTCGCCGAAATGCCGGCGTGGATTCTTTGGGTTCGGGCTAAGGAACTCGATCGGCGCCTTGCCGTCGGCATTCATGCCCGGCTTTTCCACTACTGCCGGACGATCGATTTCGCCGATCAGCGCCGCCAGTCCCCGGCCCAGTCTTTTTCTCGAAAGGTCTTCGCTCATCGTCTGTCCAGATCGTTTCGGTATCAATTCGGCTTCTAAGCGGCGCGCAGTTTGCGCTCGCGGCGGATCACCTCGGAGGCAAGCTGCAGATAGGCCTGGCTGCCGGAGCATTTGAGGTCGTAGAGGATCGCCGGCTTGCCGTAGGACGGCGCCTCGGAGACGCGCACATTGCGCGGGATGACGGTTTCATAGACCTTGTCGCCCATATGCGCCCGCACGTCCTGCACCACCTGGTTGGCGAGGTTGTTGCGCCCGTCGAACATGGTCAGCACGATGCCCTGGATGGTCAGCTCGGGATTGATCGAGCGGCGGACCTGCTCGACCGTCTCCAAAAGCTGGCTCAGGCCCTCGAGCGCAAAGAACTCGCATTGCAGCGGCACCAGCACCGAATCGGCTGCCGCCATCGAGTTCAGCGTCAGCAGATTGAGCGACGGCGGGCAATCGATCAGCACATAGCCAAAATTCGCCGAGCGCTCGGCCGAGGCGCTCAAGGCGTTGCGCAGCCGCAGCACCCGGTCCGGCGCCGAGGCGATCTCCATTTCGATGCCGAGCAGGTCGAGCGTCGACGGCACGATCGACAGTCCCGGCACCGCCGTCGGGATCGCCGCCGCCTCCAGATCGAGCTCGCCGGTCAGCACGTCGTAGGAGGAAACGGTGCGGTCGCGCCGGTCGATGCCGAGACCGGTGCTGGCGTTGCCTTGCGGGTCGAGATCGACGATCAGCACCCGCTCGCCGATCGCCGCCAGCGCCGTGGCCAGATTGATGGCGGTCGTCGTCTTGCCGACGCCGCCCTTCTGGTTGGCTACGGTGATGATTCGGGGGCCATTCTTCATCATGGGTCTATGCCAGAAATTCATGCCGAGGTCGCCGATCTAAGTCAGTTGGCGCAAATCAGACAGTTCGAGGATGACGCCATGAGCGTCGGTCGCGCTGGCATGTTCTACCAGATCGAACGACCATCGTTGAGCGCTTTCTGCCAATTCGGTTCGGTAATCCCGGCCTTTGTGGAACAGGCCGCAGGTGCCCGTCGTCAGCCACGGCGCCGCCAGTTCGAGCAACACCGGAAGCGACGCCAGCGCTCTGGCGGTAACGATTTGAGGTGTTGAAACAAACGGATACGCGTCGTCGATGCGCCGTGCGACGACCCTGGCCGGCAGGTTGAACTGGCCGACGACCGCTTGCAGGAACGATGCCTTTTTCCGATTGCTTTCAACCAGGTCGATGCTGGCGCCGTCGCGCTCGGCAAGCAGGAACGCCAGCACCAGGCCGGGAAAACCGCCACCGGAGCCGAGATCGAGCCAGCGCTTCGCGTCTGGTTTGATTCGCGCCAGCTGCGCGCTGTCGAGGATGTGGCGGCGCCAGACGTCGCCCTGCGTCGACTGCGCCGCCAGGTTTATCCGGCGGTTCCATTTCTGAAAGACCGTCTCGAACTCTACCAGGCGTTCGAATGTTTCACGTGAAACCGGACCGGCAGCCGATTGCAGGCCCGCCCATGAGGCAGCGCTCACGCAACATTCCTTCGCGTGGCAGCCTCGGCGTTGCGGACATGCGCGACAATGATTGCCAGTGCCGCCGGCGTCATGCCTTCCATACGCTGTGCGTCGGCGATCGAGCGCGGCTGGCGCGACAGCATCTTTTGCTTCAGCTCGTTGGACAGGCCCGGAACGGAAGCAAAGTCGAGCGACGCCGGGATCAATCGGCTCTCCTCTTGCCTGATCTGCGTGACGTCGGCTTGCTGGCGGTCGAGATAGACTGAATATTTCGCTTCCGTTTCAAGGCGCTCTGCCGTTTTGCTGTCAATGCCCGCAAACTGCGGGGCGATCCGGGCCAGCCAAGCGACGTCGACGCCGGGATAGGCCAGCAATTCATAGGCCGAGCGGCGCACCCCGTCCCGGTTGATCTCCAGCCCATGACGCGCCGCTTCATTCGGGGTCATGGTGAAGCCAAGCGCAAGGTCCCTCGCATTTTCAAGGTTCTGCACGATATCGCTAAACCGTTGCATCCGCTCCTGCGAGGCTATCCCGAGCTTCATCGCCAGCGGCGTCAGCCGCTCATCGGCATTGTCGGCGCGCAGCGACAGCCGGAACTCGGCCCGCGAAGTGAACATCCGATACGGTTCGGCGATGCCACGGCTGGTCAGGTCGTCGACCATCACCCCGATATAGGCCTCGGTGCGGCTGAGCACGATCTGGTCGCTTGCCGACGTTTTGCGCGCGGCGTTGAGGCCGGCCAACAACCCCTGCGCCCCCGCCTCCTCGTAACCGGTGGTGCCGTTGATCTGCCCGGCCAGAAAAAGACCGGCGATCCGCTTGGTTTCCAGCGTCGGCTTGAGCTCGCGCGGATCGACATGATCGTACTCGATGGCATAGCCGGGCTGCAGCATCGTTGCACGTTCCAGACCCGGGATGGTCTTCAAAATGTCGAGTTGCACGTCCTCGGGCAGCGAGGTCGAAATGCCATTCGGGTAGACGGTATCGTCGTCCAGCCCTTCCGGCTCGAGAAAAATCTGGTGGCCTTCGCGGTCGCCGAACTTGACGATCTTGTCCTCGATCGACGGGCAGTAACGCGGCCCCACCCCTTCGATCGAGCGGGAATACATCGCCGAACGGCCCAGATTGGCGCGGATCAGCTCATGTGTAGCCGCCGTCGTGCGCGTGATGCCGCAATGGATCTGTGGATTGTCGATGCGGTCGGTCATCAGCGAGAACGGCACCGGGTCGTCATCCGCCGCCTGGCTCTCCAGCGACGCCCAATCGATCGTTCGTCCGTCCAACCGCGGCGGCGTGCCGGTCTTCAGCCGTCCGAGCTTGAAGCCGGCGCGGCTCATCGTCGCCGACAGGCCGAGGCTGGCCTGCTCGTTCATGCGGCCGGCAACGATCTTCTTCTCGCCGATATGGATCAGCCCGCGCAGGAAAGTGCCGGTGGTCAGCACCACGGCGCCGCAGCCAAACCGGCGGCCATCCGCCAGCAGCACCGCCGCCAGGCGCTCATTGGCGATTTCGAAATCCAGGACCTCGCCCTCGACCACGTCGAGGCCGGCCTGTTCGCGTATCGCCGCTTGCATGGCGAGCCGATAGAGTTTTCTGTCGGCTTGCGTCCGCGGCCCGCGAACTGCCGGGCCCTTGCGGCGGTTGAGCAGACGGAACTGGATGCCGGCCGCATCGGCGACGCGCCCCATCAGCCCGTCCATGGCATCGATCTCGCGAACCAGATGGCCCTTGCCGAGCCCGCCGATCGCCGGATTGCACGACATGACGCCGATCGTCTCGAAGCGCAGCGTCACCAGGGCAATCTTCGCGCCAGCGCGCGCGGCAGCACTGGCCGCCTCGCAACCAGCATGGCCGCCGCCCACCACAACCACATCATAGTGATCGGTCATTTTTAGGGTTCCAGATTCAGGTTGACCGACACATGTCCCCGTCAGGACGTGGTGTCAAGCCGGCACCTTCTCCCCGTATAGTGACGGGGAGAAGCGGGCTAGCCGCAGCAACGACGGGTCTTTTGCAACGCTGGTGATTGGGAAACCGTCGACGGTTGTGTCTTTCCCCCCGTCACTAGGCGGGGAGAAATGCCCGGCAGGGCAATGAGGGCAGCGCTAAGTCTGAAATTCGATCCCGCCTCGGGGACCGTGGATCGTTTCACGTGAAACAATGCCTTCGAGCTAATCGCGTGGTGTTTCACGTGAATCACCCAGAGCTGGCCGGCCCGCAATGTTTCACGTGAGTCATTTGCCGATGCAGAACTGCGCAAAGATGACGTCGAGCATGTCCTCGACATCGACCGCCCCAATGATGCGGCCAAGCCGATCCGCCGCCAGCCGCAATTCCTCTGCCCGCAGTTCCTGCCCGCGTCCATGCTCTGCCGCTGCCACCAGCAGGAAGTGCTTCGTCTCGTTGAGCAGTTCGACGTGCCGCAGCCGCGAAGGCAGGATCTCGCCGGCCTGGCCGACCTGCGCTGCGGCGCGACGGCCGATCTCGACCAGCAATTCCGCCAGCCCGGTGCCGTCCTTGGTCGAGATAACCGCGTCGTAGCGCGCCACAAGCGATTCATCCCGCAGCAAATCGGCCTTCGTCCCGATCCTCAAGGCCGGGACATCAGGTGGTATTGCGCCGATCGCCACCGGCTCCGCCATATCCTCGAGCACCAGCAACAGATCGGCAGTGCCGGCCTTGCTCCTTGCTCTTTCGATGCCGATCGCCTCAATCCTGCCGGGCATATCGCGCAGGCCGGCGGTATCGGTCACTCTTATGCGCATCCCCTCCCGGTCCAGCACCACCTCGAGCAGATCGCGGGTGGTGCCGGGCTCCTCGGTGACGATCGCCGCATCGCGCCGGACCAAAGCGTTGAACAGGCTCGATTTGCCGGCATTCGGCGCACCAAGAATGACGACCTCAAAGCCGTCACGGATGATTTCGGCGGCCCGGAAGCCTTGGACATGACGCTCGATCTCGCCGATCATCGCGCGGACGTCGGACCAGACCGTCTCTGCAACGGAACCGGGCACATCGTCTTCGTCGGCAAAATCAATTTCTGCCTCGATCATCGCCCGCGCATGTATCAGCCGACGGCGCCAGGCGAGGTAGAGCTCGCTCTGCACGCCTTCGGCATTCTGCACGGCAAAGCGCCGCTGCGCCTCGGTCTCGGCATTGACGAGATCGGCCAGCGCCTCGGTCTCGACCAGATCGACCTTGCCATTGAGAAAGGCGCGGCGGGTGAACTCCCCCGGCTCGGCATGTCTGACGCCGTCGAAGCCGGCGATCACCTCCAGCATCTTCGCCACCACGGCCCGCCCGCCATGGACGTGGAATTCGGCGACATCCTCGCCGGTAAAGCTGTTTGGGCCGGCAAAGAAAACGACCAGCCCGCTGTCGAGCACCGATCCGTCCGGCGCCCTGAACTGGCGATAGGCGGCAACACGGTTCTTGACCTTGGGACCAGCAATCGTTTCTACGACGAATCGACTTTGCGGGCCGGAAATGCGGATCACGGCAACCCCGGCGGGCAGGCGGCCGCTCGACAGGGCAACAATGGAATTACCTGAAATCATTTGCCGACCCCGCACAACCGCCCTAGCTTCGCTTGTTCACCAACAGATTGCCAAGTTATCAACAGTGACGTTGCCCGCGAAAAACCTGCTTGCCGAAGAGGCCAGCCCCTATCTGCAGCAGCACAGCGACAACCCCGTGCATTGGCGGGCGTGGTCGCCGGCATCGCTCGCCGAAGCAAGGGCGCTTGAGCGGCCGATCCTGCTCTCGGTCGGCTACGCCGCCTGCCACTGGTGCCATGTCATGGCGCACGAGAGTTTTGAGAACGCCGACGTCGCCGCCGTCATGAACCGTCTGTTCGTCAATATCAAGGTCGATCGCGAAGAGCGGCCGGACATCGACCAGATCTATATGGCGGCATTGTCGGCGATGGGCGAGCAGGGCGGATGGCCGCTGACCATGTTTTTGACACCGGACGGAAAACCTTTCTGGGGCGGCACCTATTTTCCGCGCGAAGCCCGTTACGGCCGCCCGGGCTTCGTCCAGGTGCTGGAGGCGGTCGACAAAGCGTGGCGCGGGAAGAAAGAAAGCGTTAACCAAAGCGCCGCCGGCCTGACCACGCATGTCGAGGCGCGGCTGGCCGGCAGCCATGCCAAGGCGGTGCTCGACCGCGACACGCTCGCGACGCTCGCCAACGGCATCGACGGTATGATCGACCGGGATCTGGGCGGGCTGCGCGGCGCGCCCAAATTCCCCAATGCGCCGTTCATGCAGACGCTGTGGCTGTCCTGGCTGCGCGACGGCGCCACAGCCCATCGCGACGCTGTCCTGCTCAGCCTCGAAAAGATGCTGGCAGGCGGCATCTATGACCATGTCGGCGGCGGCCTCAGCCGCTATTCGACCGATGCCGAATGGCTGGTGCCGCATTTCGAAAAGATGCTCTACGACAACGCACAACTCATCCGGCTGTGCAACTGGGCTTATGCGGCAACCGGCAATGAATTGTTCCGGATACGAATCGAAGACACGGTCGACTGGCTGTTGCGCGAGATGCGCGTCGAAGGCAGCGCATTCGCTGCCAGCCTCGACGCCGACAGCGAGGGCGAGGAGGGGTTGTTCTACACCTGGAGCAAGGATGAGATCGAAACCGCTCTCGGCGACGAATCAGCCTTGTTTTTCCGATACTTCACGCTTTCCGGCCCGCATGGCTGGGAGGGCAAGCCGATCATCCACCAGAGTGCGGCCCAGCAAAAACAAAGCGTCGCCGATCGCGACCGGCTCATTCCGCTCAGAGAAAAACTGCTGGCGGCCAGGGAGCAGCGCGTCAGGCCCGGGCGCGACGGAAAAATCCTGACCGACTGGAACGGCCTGGTGATCGCCGCTCTCGCCGAAGCCGGGCGCGCCGTGAAACGGATCGACTGGATAGAGGCAGCGGAACAGGCCTTTGCTGCCATTGCCAGCGCCGGTCGTGACGGTCGCCTGCCGCATTCGATGCTTGGCGCCAAGAAGCTGTTTCCGGCGCTGTCGAGCGACTACGCCGCCATGGCCAACGCCGCGATCTCGCTATTCGAGGCAACCGGCACATCGAGTTATGCCGAACTGGCTGGCCAATTCATCGCGCAGCTCGACCAATGGCATCACGACGAGGACAACGCCGGCTACTATCTGACCGCGTTGGACAGCAGCGACGTGCCGATCCGCATCAGGGGCGATGCCGACGAGGCCATTCCTTCAGCCACTGGCCAGATCATCGAGGCCATGGTCCGATTGTCGTCGCTTTCCGGCGATCTCGAAATACAGGAAAAGACCTGGAAGGTCGCCGAACACGCAGCCGGCAGGGCGGCGCATCAGGCCTATGGCCAGGCCGGCATCGTCAATGCCTGTGCCTTGGTGCTCGAGCCGTTGAAGCTGGTGTTGGTGGATAGTTATGAGAATCCAACGCTTGTTCCGGTAGCGGATCGAAATCCCGACCCGCGCCGGATCGACACGATCGTGCCGGTCGGCTCGGCGACAAACCTGCCTATCCTGCCAGGCGGCGCTTTGCCGCCAACGACCGAGCCCGGCGCCTGGCTGTGCACGGGGCAGGTCTGCCTGCCGGTGATAACGGAGGCCGAGGAACTCGAGCGTCGGTTGCGGCACGGATAGGAGAGGGATGCTGCGCCGATCCACCTTCTCCCGCAGGGGAGAAGACAAGAGGCGCCAGCCCCTTACGTATTCATCGAATCGAAGAAATCCGCGTTGGTCTTGGTCTGCTTGAGCTTGTCGATGAGGAACTCGATGGCGTCGGTCGTGCCCATCGGCGCCAGGATGCGGCGCAGCACGAAGATTTTTTGCAGGTCCTGGCGGGCGACCAAAAGATCTTCCTTGCGGGTGCCGGACTTGAGGATGTCCATGGCCGGATAGATGCGCTTGTCCGCCACCTTGCGGTCGAGCACGATTTCCGAGTTGCCGGTGCCCTTGAACTCTTCGAAGATGACCTCGTCCATGCGGCTGCCGGTGTCGATCAGCGCGGTGGCGATGATGGTCAGCGAGCCGCCTTCCTCGATGTTGCGGGCGGCGCCGAAGAAGCGCTTCGGCCGCTGCAGCGCATTGGCGTCGACACCGCCGGTCAGCACCTTGCCGGATGACGGCACCACGGTGTTGTAGGCGCGGCCGAGGCGGGTGATCGAATCCAGCAGGATGACGACGTCGCGCCCGTGCTCGACCAGGCGCTTGGCCTTCTCGATCACCATTTCGGCGACCTGGACGTGTCGCACCGCCGGCTCGTCGAAGGTCGAGGAGACGACCTCGCCCTTCACCGAGCGCTGCATGTCGGTGACTTCTTCCGGCCGCTCGTCGATCAACAGCACGATCAGGTAGCATTCGGGATGATTGGTGGTGATCGAATGGGCGATGTTCTGCAACAGCACCGTCTTGCCGGTGCGCGGCTGCGCCACGATCAGGGCGCGCTGGCCCTTGCCGAGCGGCGCCACCAGGTCGATGACGCGGGCCGAGATGTCCTTCGAGGTCGGAACGTCCATTTCCATCTTCAGCCGCGAGGTCGGGTAAAGCGGCGTTAGATTGTCGAAATGGATCTTGTGGCGGATCTTTTCCGGGTCGTCGAAATTGATCGTGTTGACCTTGAGCAGCGCGAAATAGCGCTCGCCCTCCTTCGGGCTGCGGATCGGGCCCTCGACCGTGTCGCCGGTCTTCAGCGAGAACCGGCGGATCTGCGACGGCGAGATATAGATATCGTCCGGGCCTGGCAGGTAATTGGCATTGGCCGAGCGCAGGAAGCCAAACCCGTCCTGCAGCACTTCGACGACCCCGTCACCGATGATCTCGATATCTTGGGTCGCCAGCCGCTTCAGGATCGCGAACATCAGTTCCTGCTTGCGCATGACACTGGCGTTCTCGACCTCGAGCGATTCGGCATAAGCGATCAGCTCTGGCGGTTTCTTGTTCTTGAACTCTGTGAGTTTCATTTCTTGCATCATTAGACGGACTCTGAGTGAGTAAGTATGGGGAAAATATCGGCGGGATGCGACAAATGCCGGGCGCGGCCGAAGCGATGAATGGGGCGGCGCATGACGGGAAGGAAGACCCGTCTTTTATCGTTGGTCGACCGAAAGAGCAAGCCGCTTGGAAGCGATCAATTGCGAATGTCGGCACCGCCCCTCAACCCCCTGCCGGGACCTTCTCCCCGTATAGTGACGGGGAGAAGGGGCTTGGCCGCAATCTTGGCGCACATACTGCAACCCTGGATATTGGCGAAGCCATCAATCACAGCGCCCCTCTCCCCGTCACTATACGGGGAGAGGATGCCGGCAGGCAGGTGAGGGGCAGCGCAAACGCCCGAAACAGACACAAATCGTCAAAACGGCTTCACGATGACCAGCACGACGATGACGATCATCAGCAATGTGGGGATCTCATTGACGAGCCGCCAGTGCCGAGCCGGCTTTTCGTTGCGGTCCTCGGCGAATCTGCGTACCGCGCCGGCCAGATAGCCATGAACCGCCGAGAGCCCGAGCACCGCGGCGATCTTGGCATGCAGCCAGCCACCCTGAAAACCAAAGCCTTTCCAGGCCAGCCAGAGGCCGAACGCCCAGGTGATGATCATGGCTGGATTGATGATGCCGCGCAGCAGCCGGCGCTCCATCACCTTGAAGGTCTCCGACTGGACGGAGCCTTTTTCCGCATCGGCATGATAAACCAGCAGCCGCGGCAGATAGAGCATGCCCGCCATCCACGAGATGACGGCGATGACATGGATCGCCTTTGCCCAGGGATAGAAATCATCCGGCCCGAACAGGAACAGAAGCGCCGCCAGGACGAGGAAAATGACGATGGCGATCGCTGCTCGACGCATCGCTGCACCACCGCTGCTGCCCGCACCACTGTTGGCGTTGTTCATGTCGGTCATCGATGCGCCCGCACCATCTTCACCATCGCCTCGACATGCGCGATCGGCGTTTCCGGCGTGATGCCGTGGCCGAGATTGAAGACCAGCGGCCCATCGCCCAGTGCTTTCAGGATTGCGTCGACACCGTCAGAAAGCGCCTTGCCGCCGGCCACCAGCCGCAACGGATCGAGATTGCCCTGCACAGCACCATCGCGCTGCAGTTCCTTCGCCGTCGTCAACGGCACGGTCCAGTCGAGCCCCAGCCCGGTCACGCCGGTTTTTTGGCGATAGCTGCGGTAATGGGCGCCGGCGCCCTTGGGAAAGCCGATGATCGGAATGTCGGGATGGACGGCCCGGACCTGCCTGACGATCTCCGCCACCGGCCTGACGCAAAACGCCTCGAAAGAAACTTCGTCGAGCACGCCGGACCACGAGTCAAATATCTGCACCACATCGGCGCCGGCTTCGATCTGTCGGATCAGGTAGGCAGCCGAGTGATCGGCAAGCACTTTCAGCAATTGCAGGAAAGCCGCCGGCTCGCGATAGGCAAACAGCCGTGCTGGCGCCTGGTCCGAGGTGCCGTGGCCGGCGATCATATAGGTCGCCACCGTCCACGGCGCGCCGCAAAAGCCGATCAGCGTCGTTTGATCCGGCAGTTTTGTCCGCAATCGCCTGACCGTCTCGTAGACCGGTTCGAGATTCACGTGAAACGTTTCGCCGTCGAGAGCTGCAATCTCCGTCGCCGAGATCGGCGTCAACAGCGGCCCACGGCCCTCCTCGAAGCGCACGTCGCGGCCCAGCGCATGCGGCACGACAAGGATATCGGAAAATAGGATCGAAGCATCGAAGCCGAAACGTTCGATCGGCTGCAGCGTCACTTCCACGGCAAGATCGGGATTATAGCAAAGGTCGAGGAACGATCCGGCCCGCCTGCGTGTCTCGCGATACTCCGGCAGATAGCGGCCGGCCTGACGCATCATCCAGAGCGGCGGCGGAGACAGAGCCTTGCCCTTCAACACGTCCAGCATGATGCGGTTTTCAGGCATTCAGCGCTCGCCTCTCCAGGCTTCTCTATAATTAAATATTCTATTTCTAGGAATCTTATGATTCTAAGAGTCTGTTGGTATCGGTGGTTGTCTCCTGTCCCGCCTTGCCCCGGAAAAGGCCAGCCAGCATATTGTCGCGTGCTTCTTTTGCCGGATAGGAGGAGTTTGGGGACAGTTGGAAATTCCCGACTGGGAACAATGCGTTACCGCCCGCCTGGAGAAAATGACCCTGTGGATGAGACCGAGTCGAAAAAGCCCGTCCCCGGACTTGTCCCCAGCCGCCCGACGAAGCCGGCAGCGCATCGAATTGTGGACAAACCGGCATCTGATACAGTCGCCCCGAACCGGCCGATCTTTCCGACCGACCTTATCCACATCGGCCCACAGCTTGGAACGTACCCCTGTGAACAAACCCCAGAGCTTCTTTCACCTTCACCTGATTTCCGATGCCACCGGTGAGACGCTGCTGGCGGCCGGGCGCGCGGCTTCGGCGCAATACAAGGATGCGCGCGCCATCGAGCATATCTACCCGCTGATCCGCACCGAAAAGCAGGTGACGAAAGTGTTCGAGGACATCGAGGAGGAGCCGGGCATCATCCTTTATACGGTCGTCGACCAGAAGCTCGCCCGCGGCATCGACGAGCGCTGCGCCGCCATGGGCCTGCCTTGCGTCTCGGTGCTGGAACCGGTGCTGACCGTGTTCCAGTCCTATCTCGGCACGCCGGCCGGCCGCCGCGTCGGCGCCCAGCATGTGCTGGACGCCGAATATTTCCGCCGCATCGACGCGCTCAACTTCACCATGGAGCATGATGACGGCCAGCTGCCTGCCAATATGGACGACGCCGACATTGTGCTGGTCGGCATTTCGCGCACCTCGAAGACGCCGACCAGCATCTATCTCGCCAATCGCGGCATCAAGACCGCCAACATCCCGATTGTGATCGGCGTGCCGGTGCCGGAAAGCCTGGTCAACGCCACGAAGCCGCTGATCGTCGGGCTGATCGCCACCGCCGAGCGCATCTCGCAGGTGCGCCAGAACCGCATCCTCGGCAACACCAGCGCCTACGAGCCGACCGACTATGTCGACCGCGCGGCGATCAGCGAGGAACTTGCCTACGCCCGCCAGATCTGCACCCGGCACGGCTGGCCGATGATCGACGTCAGCCGCCGCTCGATCGAGGAGACGGCGGCGGCGATCGTTGCCCTGCGGGGAAAGACACGCTAGGTTCGGGCGCTTGTGCTGTGGGCGGCCCTTTCCTTCTCCCCTTTGTGGGAGAAGGTGGCCTCGCGAAGCGAGGTCGGATGAGGGGTGTTCCAGCCTGGCACCGACGGCGATCCTTCCAACACCCCTCAACCGTATTGGCGCTGCGCGCCAATCCACCTTCTCCCACAAGGGGAGAAGGAAAGATCAGGCGAAAACCATGGCCGAAAAAATCATCCTTGCCTCCGGCAGCCCGTTCCGCAAGGCGTTGCTTGTCCATGCCGGCGTGGCGGTCGAGGCGGTTCCGGTGGCAGTCGACGAGCGCGCGCTCGAAGCGCCCTTGCAGGGCAGCGGTATCTCGCCCGAGGACGTCGCACTGGTGCTGGCCGAGGCCAAGGCCGCCGAGGTCAGCGAGCGAAAGCCGGGCGCCCTGGTGCTCGGCTGCGACCAGACGCTGTCGCTCGGCGACGAAGTGTTTCATAAGCCGGCCGACATGGAAGCCGCCCGCCGCCATCTCCTGGCGCTGTCGGGCAGGACCCATCAACTCAACAGCGCCGTAGTGCTGGCCCGCGACGGCGCAGTTCTGTGGCGGCATGTCGGCGTCGCCAGCCTGACCATGCGAAAGCTCGATCCGGCCTTCATCGGCCGCCATCTGGCGCGGGTCGGCGCCAAGGCGCTGTCCAGCGTCGGCGCGTACCAAATCGAAGGCGAGGGCATCCAGCTGTTCGAAACAGTAGAGGGCGACTATTTCACCATTGTCGGCCTGCCGCTTCTGCCTGTCCTGGCCAAGCTGCGCGAGTTCGGAGCCATCGATGGCTGAGGCCGCGAAAAAGGCCTTCGTCACCGGTCATCCGGTTGCGCATTCGCGGTCGCCGAAGATCCACGGCTACTGGCTGGCGAAATACGGCATCGACGGTAGCTACCGGGCGATCGACGTTGCGACGGAGGCTTTTGCCGAATTCGTCGAAACACTCGAGGCGAATGGCTATCGTGGCGGCAACGTCACCATCCCGCACAAGGAGGCCGCCTTCGCGCTGGCGGCGCGCCGCGACGACGCGGCCGAACAGATCGGCGCCGTCAACACGCTTTGGCTCGAGGGCGGAATTTTGTGCGGCGGCAACACCGACGCCCATGGCTTTTCCGCCAATCTCGACGAGCATGCGACGGGCTGGGCCGCAAACGGCCCAGCGGTGGTACTCGGCGCCGGCGGCGCCGCCCGCGCGGTCATCCATGCGCTCAAGCAGCGCGGCATCAGTGACATCCGCATCGTCAACCGGACGCTCGCCCGAGCCGAGGAGCTGCGCCACCGCTTCGGCGCCGGGGTCTCGGCCCACGGCACGGCGGCGACCCGCGAACTGCTTGCCGATGCCGGCCTGCTGGTCAACACGTCAGCGCTTGGCATGCATGGCAATGAAGGCCTGTCGGCCGATCCGACCAGACTGCCGGACCATGCCATCGTCACCGACATTGTCTATGTGCCGCTGGAAACGCCGTTGCTGGCCGCCGCCAAGGCGCGCGGCCTGAAAGCCGTCGACGGGCTCGGCATGCTGCTGCACCAGGCGGTGCCCGGCTTCGAGTGCTGGTTCGGCATCAGGCCTGAGGTCACTGCCGAATTGCGGCAGATGATCGTCGCCGATCTCGCGCCAGGGAGTAAAAAAACATGATCGTGCTCGGCCTCACCGGATCGATCGGCATGGGCAAGTCGGCGACGGCCAGGATGTTTGCCGAGGCCGGCGTGCCTGTCCACGATTCGGACGAGGCGGTGCATCGCCTCTACGCCGGCAAGGCGGCTCCGCTGGTCGAGGCGGCGTTTCCCGGAACGGCGAAATCCGGCTCCGTCGATCGCACGAGGCTGGCCGAGCGGGTGCTCGGTGATGCAGCTGCACTGAAACGGCTGGAAGCGATCATCCACCCACTGGTCCGCGCCGACGCCGACGCTTTCCTGGCCAGACACCGGGCCGCCGGCGCGCCGCTTGTCGTTCTCGACATCCCGCTGCTGTTCGAAACCGGCGGCCGCGACCGTGTCGACAAGGTCGTGGTGGTCACCGCGTCGCCCGACATCCAGCGCGCCCGCGTGCTGGCGCGGCCGGGCATGAGCGAGGAGAAACTGGCGTCGATCCTGGCCAGGCAGGTTCCCGACGCCGAGAAGCGTGAGCGCGCCGATTTCATCATCGACACCGGACAAGGTTTTGATGCGGCGCGCGCGGCGGTCAATGCGATCGTCGCGAAACTGGTCGGGGATAAAGCCGGCAAGCCTGCTTAACGGCGCTTGCGCCCGGCGTAATATGTTGCCAATTTGTTCCCATCATGATTCGGCTGGACTAACGCCGGACCCAACGGACTGATTCGATGCGCGAGATCATCTTCGATACGGAAACCACCGGCCTCGATTTCCGCGACGACCGCGTCATCGAGCTTGGCTGCATCGAGCTGGTCAACCGTTTCCCGACCGGCCGCACCTTCCACCACTATATCAATCCGCAGGGACGATCGATCCATGCCGAGGCACAGGCCGTTCATGGCATCAGCGCCGCCGACCTGATGGGCAAGCCGACCTTCAGCGACATCGCCGAGGAGTTCCTTGCCTTCATCGACGGCGCCAAGCTGGTCGCCCACAATGCGACTTTCGACATCGCTTTCCTCAATGTCGAATTCGGCCGGCTTGGCCACCCGGTCGTTGACCCCGGACTTGTCGTCGACACGCTGGCGCTGGCGCGCCGCAAGCATCCGATGGGGCCCAATTCGCTGGACGCGCTGTGCCGGCGCTACGGCATCGACAATGCCCGCCGCACCAAGCACGGCGCGTTGCTCGATTCGGAATTGCTGGCCGAGGTCTATATCGAGCTCATCGGCGGCAAGCAGGCGGCGCTCATCCTCGACAGCGCCACGGCGCCGGCCGGCGGCAGGAGAAACGTCGACGACATCGACATCAGCATCGGTGCGCGGCCGATAGCGCTGCCGTCTCGCCTGACCGAAGCAGAGCGCGCCGCGCACGCGAGCATGGTCGGCACATTAGGCGAAAAGGCGCTCTGGCTGCGCGTCGCCCGGGAAGCGAGTTCTGCGGCATAGCGATTTTGGCGGAGCGGCAGGGGCGTTCAGGATCAGCCGACCCGTACGATCCTTCGCTGTCCCGCCGCATCCCAAAGAAAAACCCGGCGCGAGGCCGGGTTTTTCAAACGTCACCGAGCACTCGCCTCAGCTCGCCTTGACCTTGCTGGCGGCCTGGTCCTCGGCCAGCTTCTGCTGGAACATCTGCGCGAAATCGATCGGATCGAGCATCAGCGGCGGGAAGCCGCCATTGCGCGTCGCCTCGGCGATGATCTGCCTGGCGAACGGGAACAGCAGCCGCGGGCATTCGATGAACAGCAACGGCAGCATGTGCTCCTGCGGGAAGCCGCTGATGGCGAACACACCGCCATAGACCAGCTCGACGTTGAACAGCACTTCCTTGTCGAAGGACGCCTTGGCGTTCAGCGTCAGATTGACGTCGAACTGCTTATCCGAAAGCGGGTTGGCGTTGACATTGACGTTGATGGCGATGCCGGGAGCCTTGTCGCGGCCGCGCAGCGAATTCGGCGCGCCGGGGCTTTCGAAGGAAAGGTCCTTCACATATTGGGCAAGCACGTTGAGCGAAGGCTGCGTCGCGTCGCCGTTGCCACTGGCCGCGCCGGTCGGCGCGTCGTCTTTGCTGGCCATAAGCCTTTGTCCTTTTGCCTCGGCAGCGTTGCTGACCGGATTGAAATCGGGCGTTCGCTACCATGGCCGGCATGACAAGACAAGGTTTGCGCGGCTTTGCTTTCCCTTCTCCCCTTGTGGGAGAAGGTGGATTGGCGCGCAGCGCCAAGACGGTTGAGCAACCGTGCTTCAAACGGAAGCCGGATTCCAGGGTTTGTTGGTGCGCACCATAGCGTTGAGGGTTG
>NZ_JBVVQZ010000021.1:0-14388 GCF_055811635.1 Mesorhizobium sp. WSM4806
TTGACGAGGCCTGAAGATTGGCCCTGTCAATTCCAGCAGGAATAGTTGTCGGCAAGCGAACTGCGGCAATGCTGCACCCGACAGGATTCGAACCTTTCGGCAAGCCGCCTAACCCGAATGCCCTGCCGTTCCCGAGCGGTTGGGATAAGCGTCTCGACATGCATGAACTCGTGCTTTCCGCACCGTTCGCAGAGGTGGCTAGTCCACCTCCTGCTCAGAAGGAAGGATCATAGCATGAGTGACGAACTGATCCGCCTTCCGGACGGAATGGAGCCCGTCACGCGCCCCGGCATTATACACCATAGGTGCGAGCATCCCGGCTGCGCCAAGAATGCGGGATGGGGCTTTGCCAATGTCCTCTGTTCCAGGTCGAAGTATCCAAGATCATAGGGCATGAGGCTCAAGGGCCAAATGCCATCGTCGAACTCGTTGACGCCGAACCTTTGATCGGCGGGCACGGTGACGATCTTCTTCCTGTGCATGCAGATGCGGCCGGAGGCGGACGAATCTGTTCACCTTCGGGACGAGCCTGCGCTATTCGATTGATGAATCACCCTCATAACGACCTGCGGATTTTGCCGTCTAATCGATCGCCGGCGTCGTCGCTATTCTATTTGGACATTCGCGACACTGCCGCGCATGCCGAGGAAATGAGCATGGCCCGGCAGGCCTGCGACAGTTCAGGACGATCAAAGGAGACAGGCATGACCAAGCAGATCGGAATCGAGAACACGGCGGAACCGCAGTCCAGTGTCGACTTTGGCCGGCGTGATCTCTTGAAGCTGACCGGCGCCGGCGTTGCCGCGCTCGGTGCGGCGTCGCTGTTCAGCATCCCCTTCGCAAAGGCTCAAGACATGTCAAACGGCGCCAACAACTTCTACACCAGTGATCGGGTGACGCTGGAAAAGATCGCCTTCAAGAGCCAATACGAGATGAACGTCGCGGGCAATCTGTTCATTCCCAACAAGCTCGACCGCAATGCGCGCCATCCGGCGCTCGTCGTCGGGCATCCGATGGGTGCGGTGAAGGAACAGAGCGCAAATCTTTATGCCACCAAGATGGCCGAACAGGGCTTCGTCGCCATGTCCATCGACCTGCCGTTCTGGGGCGAAAGCGAGGGCGAGGCCCGCCAGATCGTTTCACCGGATGTCTACGCCGAAGCATTCAGCGCCGCGGTCGATTTCCTGGGGACACGGCCATTCGTCGACAGAAACCGCATCGGCGCGATCGGCGTCTGCGGCAGCGGCAGCTTCGTCACCAGCGCGGCCAAGATCGACCCGCGGATGCGCGCCGTCGCAACCGTCAGCATGTACGATATGGGGGCCGCCAACCGCAACGCGCTTAACCATTCACTGAGCGTCGAGCAGCGCAAGCAGGCCATTGCTGCAGCCGCCGAGCGGCGCTGGGCAGAGTTTGAAGGCGGCGAGGTCGAATATACCAGCGGCACGGTGCATGAGCTGACCGCCGACACCCATCCGATCCAGCGAGAATTCTATGACTTCTACCGCACGCCGCGGGGTGAATTCACGCCCGCAAGCGCAAACCCGCAGATCACCACGCATCCGACGCTGACCAGCAATGTCAAGTTCATGAATTTCTACCCGTTCAACGACATCGAGACGATCTCGCCGCGCCCGATGCTGTTCATCGCCGGCGATCAGGCTCACTCCCGCGAGTTCAGTGAGGATGCCTACCAGCGAGCGGCCGAGCCGAAGGAGCTTGTTTGGGTTTCCGGCGCCGGGCACGTCGACCTCTACGATCGCGTCGACCTGATCCCGTTCGACAAGCTGACCAGCTTCTTCAATCAGCACCTCTCCGCGTGAGCGGCGCGATGGAGCCTGTACCGGACGGAACAGGCTCCATCAGCATGGATCGGGAGGTACCACGGAATGCTGAAACTAATGCTGAGTTCGGCTGTTATCGCACTCGCAGCGGCTGGATCTGCCATGGCTCAAGAACGCATTCGCATTTCTTCGGATTGGGGCGAGGTCACAGCCGATCTCGCCGATAACGAGGCCGCAAGATCTCTGGCGCAGATGCTGCCGCTCACGATCGAGATGTCCGATCATCTGCGCCAGGAAAAGACCGGCAATCTGCCTTCCGCCTTGCCCGAGCTGGCGCGGCAGCGCGACTTCTCTGTCGGCACGCTTGGGTTGTGGAATTCCGATCATTTCGTGATCTACTATCGGAGCGGTCGCCTCCCGGCGCCTGGCATCATCAGGCTCGGGCAGGTCACTGGCGATGTCTCGATCTTTGATCGTCCCGGTCCGGTCACCATCCGCGTTGAACGCGCCGACTGAAACCTGCGCAATCCGCTCGTAGTTCGTCGCCGGGGGCGAACGGCGGATTGAATAGCTGCCGCTCAATGAAGTGTGTTCGCCTTCGATTTATCCGGTATAATCGAGCTCTGGCTATTACAAGGATTCATGAGTGCCGCGGCAGAATGTCAACGATCTGCTCGCGTTCCTGGCCGTTGCTCGGGAGCGCAGCTTTACGCGCGCCGCAGCCCGGTTCGGCATATCGCAATCGGCGCTAAGCCACACTATCCGTCAACTCGAAGCGCGGCTTGGCGTTCGCCTGCTCACACGCACGACGCGCGCGGTGGCTCCCACGGAGGCAGGAGAGAGGCTTTTGCAGCGGATTGGGCCGCACTTTGACCAGATCGAAATCGAGGTCGATGCCCTGAACGAACTGAGGGAAAAGCCCGCTGGAACCATCCGGCTGTCAGCGCCCGACTATGCAATCAGCAGCATCCTTTGGCCCAAGCTGAAACGCTTTCTCCCGAAATATCCCGACATCAAGGTCGAACTCCTGCTCGACAACGGCCTCACCGACATCGTGACGGAGCGCTTTGACGCCGGGATCCGCATGGGCGAACAGCTTGCGAAAGACATGATCTCGGCTCGCATCGGACCGGATTTCCGCTTCGCGGTCGTCGGCGAAGAATCCTACTTTGCCGAGCATCCCGCGCCGGAGAAGCCGCAGGATCTCGTGCAGCACAATTGCATCAACTACCGTTTTCCCACGTCCGGGGCCCTTTATGTGTGGGAGTTCGAGGAGAACGGCCGCGAGATCAAAATTCGCGTCGATGGGCAGCTCGTCTTCAACAACATCTTTCATGTCCTGGACGCCGCGCTGGCCGGCCGCGGCCTCGGCTATGTTCCGGAAGAAATGGCCCTTCCCCACATCGCCAAAGGGCGGCTGGCGCGGGTCCTGGAAGGATGGTCGCCCTATTGGGATGGCTACCATCTCTATTATCCGAGCCGCCGGCAATCCTCGCCTGCTTTCGTTGCCCTGGTCGATGCGCTGCGCCATCGCGACTGACTATCGATGCCGCGGGCTTCGACGTTCTTGCCACTGAAAGCCCGCAAAGAGGGCGACGACAACCGTCCATACATCATGGCTCGCCAGATGACGTGAACCGCCGAGGCTGCAGCATAACGGTCAGGGCTGCTGTATTGCCGCCAGCTTCCAGTCGCCGCCGTTCTGGCGCGTGAAGGTCCACAGTTCGGTTGTTTCCGTCGGCCGATCGGCTTCGCCGGCGACGATCTTGCCGCTGGCGCGATCGCGCATCACGTCAAGAGACTCGTAGCGCAGGGCAGCCGTCGCGTAGTCACGATCATCTTCCCGCCAGCTCTCCGCAATATCGGCCTCCAGCAGGCTGACGTTCGACACCTCGTTCCTGATGCCGTTCTTGGCATTGTCGGCAAGTTCTTCGGACAGGTACGACACCATCTCGGGGGTCGCCAGCCGGCGCAAGCCAGCATGGTCTTCGCGCCCGAACGCTTCCTGAACTTCGGTCAACCGCTGCTGGAATGTATCGAGATCGGCCGGCGTCATCGTAATTTGATCATTGGCTGGAGCCGTCCGGCCAAAGCCAGACCCGATGCCTGGAATGGGGAAAGATGTGACGTTGTCCGCCTCGCGCTGGGCTGCCGCGTTTCGCCCAAAATTGCCCATGCTCCGCGGAACACCGGCCATGGCGGGCGCTTGGTTGCGTGCCGATTGCGACCGGAAAAAGCGGATGATCAGCATGATCGCGCCGCCGATCAGCAGTCCTTGCAGCAGCAGGCCCAACATGCCAGCCAAGCCGCCGAACCCCTGGCCCAAAAGAAGTCCGATCAGACCGCCGAGCAGCAGGCCGCGCATCATCGAACCGCCGAGGCCGCTGAAGATCCCTGGTCGTTGGGCTGCCGGTGTCTGGCGCGCCGCATTGTTCGTTGCGGTGTTGGGCGTCATCGAGCGCTCGACCGGCGCGGCCGGCTGTGGCGCCGTCCTGGTCGGCGGGACCGACTGGAAAGTACGCGTGCCGCGGCTACCGAAGCTGCCGCCACGCCGCGCCTCGGCGTAATCGGCCGTGACCATGGAAAAAACCAGGAACAGTCCTGCAAACAAAACCGCAAACCGGCTCGAACGCGAAATCATCATGGCAAATCCTCAAGCGACACTCTGGCGCTATATGGGGTGCGCCGATCGAAATATCAGTGGCCGCAGTTTCCGTACCTGGCAATTGAGGAGAATTCCAGGGCCGCCACAAATTCAGGCAAAGCAGCCGACCGTGATCCTTCTGCCACCTTGTGCGTTGTCGCCTGAGGCACACCGAGGAGAAAAACGGTGTTTGCAGGTTTCAGGGCCACCAGCTTGCAACTGGACGACACGACCATTTTCGCAAGGGTCGGCGGAACCGGTCCGCCGCTGCTGCTGCTTCATGGTTTTCCAGAAACGCATCTGATGTGGAGGGATATTGCCGCGGCCCTGGCGCCCCGCTTCACAGTCGTCGCCGCCGATCTTCGCGGCTATGGGCAAAGTGGCTGCCCGGTCTCCTCGGCCGATCATAGCCCATACGCCAAACGCGCCATGGCCGCAGACATGGTTCAAGTCATGCAGCAGTTGGGTTTTGAGCGGTTCATGGTTGCCGGACACGACCGCGGTGGGCGGGTCGCCTATCGCCTGGCACTCGATCACCCCGATGAGATGTCCAAGGTCGCGGTCCTCGACGTCATCCCGACCGCCGCCGCGTGGGACAGGGCGGATGCCAGACTGGCTCTCGGCTTCTGGCCCTGGAGCCTTCTTGCGCAACCGGAACCGCTGCCGGAGCGGCTGATCGGCGCGGCGCCCGATGCCATCGTCGACAATGCGATTGTGCAGTGGGGATCGCCGGCAGAAATGTTCTCTGCAACGATCAGGGAGGCTTATGTCAAGGCGCTTCGCGATCCCGTTCATATTCATGCGATTTGCGAAGAGTATCGGGCCGCTGCCACGATCGATCGTGAGCATGACGCGCTGGACCAGATAAACGGTCGTCGCATCAAATGTCCGCTCCTGGCACTGTGGAGTAGCCAAGGCGGCCTCGAGACCTGGTATGCGGAGCAAGGCGGACCGCTGGCTATCTGGAGGAAATGGGCCGACAGAGTTGAAGGAGGTCCCGTTCCGGGCGGGCACTTCTTTCCAGAAGAGCACCCTCACCAGACCGCAGCGGCTCTCTCGAAATTCTTCGAGGTTGAATAGGGAATGACGCCCAGGGCGGAGTGTTGTAGAGCTTCACATGCCTCATTCGCCCGTCCGGCGTCAAATCTGCTTGATAAAATGAAAGCCATCTCGCCAGCCATATCCCTGATGTGCAGCATCGTGTTTGTCGGAGGTTGCGCATCGCCCTTCCATGCATCCTTTGATGCCGCGAAATACGACAGGATGAGTTGCGTCGAACTCAACGTGGCCATGGGTGAAGTCGCCAAGGAGCTGTCGGCGACAGCGATCACCCGGGGCAAAGTCGCGAAAACCAACATTCCGAACTGGCTCTGGGGAGCCCGGCGTGTCGCCACTACCGTCACAGTCCGCCAGAACGCGAAAATCGAGCAATTGCAGCAGCAGGAGGCCGCGATCGCAGCTGTGAGACGAAGCAGGTGCTGATTGCGGCATCGGTGTGAGAGCCTGCTGCCGAAGGCTGAAAATGATCGATTTCGCAGTATTACAGCCGAGGCTCGACGGCTCCGTGGACTCTGTCATCCTCACCGTCACGGCTTCAGTCTCGGCGACACGGCCAAGCCGAGGAAAACGATAACGGCCTGATTGAGGCGCAGGATGTCCGCGTCGTCTAACCGCCCGATATTTGCGCCGATCTTGGACTTTGGGACCGTGGTGATCTTGTCCACCATCAGTCGGCAGACGGTGAGCAGCCCGTTGCGCTCGTTCGGTTCGACGGACAGACAATGGCGCGTCCGTCTCGTCGGTCGTGCAGCCGCAGATGGTGATCGAATCCGTCGCATCGAAACTGTCATCCTGGATGATGACGACAGGGCGCGGTTTGCCGGCGTAATCCTTGTCGCCGGCGACCGTCCAGATATCGCCACGCTTCATTCATCACCCCAATCCGATATCGCGTCCCAATCGGAAATCATGTCAATGAACGCCTGATCCTCGCTTGCATGGGCGCTTGCCGCAACCGCCAGTGACTGGCGATGCGCTTCCGAACGGAAGGCCGGCGCACGCACGTCCGGCACCCAAATCTGTATCGGCCGCAGACCTTGCCGGCGCAGACGTTCACGATGTTCCCGCACCTTCATGCCCGAGGACTTAGGCTTCGATGGCGAGGCCATGACGATTCTCCTGCTAGTGGTTACATGTAACCTGTTGCAGAGGGCGAGCTTTGACCAGTCCTCATCGGAAAGCCCGCCGGGCTACGACACCGGCTGTGACTTGCTGCTATTGCGTGCCATGCTATCCTATTGGCTTCAGCCGTTCGATGAAGCGCCCCTTGCGGATATGCCGTTCGCGGATCGCCTGAAGCCGGTAGGCGAACTCGCCAACCATCCCCCGCTCCTCGGCGATCGCATTGAGGTCGAGCAGAAGACCGGCGGCCGTATCGTAGCCGGGAGCATTGCGGCGCTCGATTTCGGTCTCCCGGCTTGGCTTGCGCGACCTGTCGCCGCTGGTTCATAGCGCCTGGGACCAGGGCCGCGTACCAATGGGCATGCTTGAACTCAGTGATTTCGAAGACGATCTCCTGGCAGCAGAGCAAAGCCCGAACGATATCGACCG
Source organism: Mesorhizobium sp. WSM4806 (assembly GCF_055811635.1). NCBI lineage: Bacteria > Pseudomonadati > Pseudomonadota > Alphaproteobacteria > Hyphomicrobiales > Phyllobacteriaceae > Mesorhizobium > Mesorhizobium sp. WSM4806. The sequence goes on from NZ_JBVVQZ010000021.1 coordinate 7,039, forward strand.
ATTCAAGCGCGCCGGTCTCGGCTATATCGACGATGTGCTTGAAGCGTTGGAATGGACCAGCCCCCTTGAGTATTTTGCCGAGGAAGATTGGCAATCGCCCTTGCCGGAACAAACCTGGCTCGACGAGTTGCCGAGCCTGACAGCGCCGGTCACAAATCCTTTGCGCCATGTCGGACGGAATGATCCGTGTCCCTGTGGAAGCGGCAAGAAAGCGAAGAAATGCTGTCTCGCAAACTGACCTGCTGCAGCACCGCGGATTTGATCTTTGGCTGTCTCAGACCGACACACCGGATTGGTGCGCAGCGATTGCGCCGAGGAAGATCTCGCCGAATTCCCTGAGTTTTGCGGCGCCGACGCCGTTGACTGCGGCGAAGGCATCGAGGTCGCGCGGGCAGCGTTCGGCCATATCGATCAGCGTGCGATCGGAGAAGATGACGAAGGCCGGCACCTGGCGCTCCCGGGCGAGACGCAGCCGAACCGCCTTGAGCGTGGCCAAGAGCGCGGTATCCAGGTCTTCCGTGCCCGCGGCAGCATTCGGGGTGGGACGAGTCTTGCCTCGTGCCGTGCGGTTCCGCACCTCTACGCGATACCGGAACGGGACCTCGCCACGGGCCAGCTCACAGCCCTTTTCGGCGACGGCAAGGCCGGCATGGCCGCCTGAGTCAAAAGTCAGAAACCCTCCCGCGACGAGTTGGCGGATGAGCGACTGCCAGACATCCTTCTTGTGCGCCACACCGGTCCCGAAGCTGGCAAGCCTGTGGTGGTTCCTGGCCAGAACCTTCTCGGTTTCATGGCCGAGCAGAACATCGACGACATGGGCGGCGCCAAAACGCTCGCCGGTCTGCGCGATCGCCGCGAGGACGATCCGCGCCTCCGCTTCGCCATCTTCATGCGGCGTCTGGTCAAGGCAGTTGTCGCAATTGCCGCAAGGCATTGCTGGTTCGCCGAAATAACCAAGCAGGATCTGGCGACGGCACTGGGCCGTTTCGCAATAGCCGATCAGCATATCGAGCCGGCCATGCGCGCGCCTTTTATGCTCCGCCGGCGCGTCCTCGTCGTCGATGAACAGCCGCCGCATGCGGATGTCGCCGAGACCGAAGAGCATATGAGCCTCGGCAGGCCGCCCGTCGCGGCCGGCGCGGCCGATTTCCTGATAATAGGCTTCGAGGCTGCCCGGCAGGTCGGTGTGGAAGACATAGGCGACGTCAGGCTTGTCGATCCCCATGCCGAAGGCGATGGTCGCCACCATCACCACGCCCGACAAGGTCATGAAAGCGTTTTGATTTGCTTCACGCGCCTCCTTGCTCATGCCGGCATGATAGGCCAGGGCGCGCACGCCGTTCTTCTCGAGGAACGCCGCCATCTCTTCCGTCTTCTTGCGCGACAGGCAATAGACGATGCCGCTGCGGCCGGCATGACGCTGCACGAAGCCCAGCAATTGGCGCTTGCTGTCCTGCTTGGCCTCGACGCCAAGCTTGATGTTCGGCCGGTCGAAACCCAGCACCAGGGTTTCGACGCGCCCGGCGAACAGTTGTGCGGCGATATCGGTGCGCGTCGCCTCGTCCGCTGTCGCCGTCAGCGCAATGATCGGCACATCAGGGAAAATGTCGCGCAGCCGCGACAACTCTTCATATTCGCGCCGGAACGACGGCCCCCATTGGGAGATGCAATGCGCCTCGTCGACAGCGATCAGCCGGATGTCGAGCCTGGCCAGCGCCTCGAGCATCCGCGCGGTCATGAGCCGCTCCGGTGCAAGATAGAGCAGGCGCGTCTGGCCCGCCGCGACGCGGCGCCATGCGGCGACATTGGCATCGCGGTCGAGCGAGGAATTGATCGTATCGGCCGCCACGCCGGCAAGACGCAATGCGGCGACCTGGTCCTGCATCAGCGCCACCAGCGGCGAAACGACAATGGTGAGGCCGCCCAGAACCAGCGCCGGGACCTGATAGCAGAGCGATTTGCCGGCGCCGGTCGGCATGACGGCCAACACATGACGCCCGGCCAGCAGCGCCTCAGTCACGGCGTCCTGGCCGGGACGAAAATCGTCGAAGCCGAACACGTCCTTCAGGGCGCGCCGCTTGGGATCCTCCGCCGGGACGCTCGCCGCCGCTGCCCGCATCAGGGAATTTCTATGATCGGCGCTGCCCGAAAAGGCAGTGGGTGAACGGCTCGAGGCAGCGGCGACGTGACCTGCCAAAGCTCCCTGGCGAATCGTCGGGTGACTGCCCGGACAGCCGATTCGAACATTCGAACGCTCCTCAAGTCCTTTCTCCCCCGACACCGTCTGAAAGGTATGCCCCTCATTGGCGGATATGCGAGCGTGATTCCAGCCTCTATTCGCTTTGGCTGTGAATATCGCGCAACGGCTCGGGTCGATTAATCCTATCTTCACCATGATTCGGCAGGTTCAGGTCCTGCGGTGATGTTTTGAGTACCGCGGCGCCACAAGCGCCCAGGCAACACGCCCGCGTCTCTCCGGAGGCGCGGGCTTTTTTGCTTCCGAGACAGGCTGCCGCTGCGTACTGACCTGCGGGGGTTCTCGTCAGACGAGGAAATCGGCGCGGTGCGGTGTAAAACTGTCGACCAGGCGGCCGGCCTCGAGCGCCTTGACGCCGTGGACCAAATTGGCAGGGACAATGAAGCTGCTTCCCGTTTCCATGATCTCGGTCGTGCCGTCGATGGTGACCTCGAAGCGGCCTTCGGCGACATAGCTCGCCTGGACATGCGGGTGCGAATGCAGCGCGCCGACACCGCCCTTGTCGAACCCGAATTCGACCATCATCAATTCGTCGGTGTGCAGCAGCACACGCCTGCGATTGCCATCCGGGGTCGGCGTCCACGCGCCCTCGCCGGCATGCGTAAAGATCTTCGTTCCGGTCATCGCCACATCCTCGTCATGGGCATGCGCCTCATCGCGCCAGCCAGCCGCCGTCCACCGGCACCACCGCGCCATGCATGTAGTTTGACGCCGGCGCCAGCAGGAAGACGGCCGCGTCGCCGATGTCTTCCGGCCCGCCCCAGCGCCCGGCCGGAATGCGCGCCAGAATGGCGGTGCTGCGGTCCGGGTCGGCACGCAGCGCCTCGGTGTTGTTGGTTTCGATGTAGCCGGGCGCAATACTGTTGACGTTGATGCCTTTCGACGCCCATTCGCAGGCGAGCAACCGGGTAATGCCGACCACGCCGTGTTTCGAGGCGGTGTAGGAGGCGACGCGGATGCCGCCCTGGAAGCTCAGCACCGAGGCGATGTTGACGATCTTGCCGCGCCGTTCGGGATCGGCAAGCACGCGCCGGGCAAAGCTCTGGCTGAGAAAAAACACCGTCTTCAGGTTGACGTCCATGACATCGTCCCAATCGGCTTGCCCCAAATCGACGGCGTCGGCGCGCCGGATGATGCCGGCATTGTTGACCAGCCCGTCGAGCGGCCCGGTTTCGTCCCAGACGCGATCGAGCATCGCCTGGGCGGCGGCGTGGTCGGCAAGATCGCAGCGCACCGCCTCGAAGCGGCCGCCCGACGCGCCGATCTTTTCCGCGGTCTCATCCATTGCAGAGCGGCCGACGCCGACCACCGCACCACCGGCGCGCGCGATCGACAGGGCGATGCCTTGGCCAATGCCGGTGTTGGCGCCGGTGACGAGAATGCGCTTGCCGGCCAGGCTGAAAGCCGAGAGGTCGCTCATCGCAGCTCTTCCATCGCTACCGGATCGACATCCGTATAGTCGACATTGTCGCCGGCCATCGCCCAGATGAAGGCGTAGTTGGAGGTGCCGGCGCCCGAATGGATCGACCAACCCGGCGACAGCACCGCTTCCTCGTTGCGCATGACGAGATGGCGCGTCTCGTCCGGCTCGCCCATGAAATGGAACACCCGCGCCGTCTCCGGCAGGTCGAAATAGAGATAAGCCTCCATGCGGCGGTCATGCACATGGCACGGCATGGTGTTCCAGACCGAGCCTGGGGCGAGCTGGGTCATGCCGACGACGAGTTGGCAGGTTTTGACGCCCTCGGCATGGATGAACTGGAAGATCGAGCGCTCGTTGCAGGTCGCCTGACTGCCGAGATCGAGGCGCTTGGCATCGCCGATGCGGATCAGCTGGCTGGGATGGCTCTGATGCGCCGGCGCGCTGAGCAGATAGAACTTGGCCGGCTCGGCTGGATTGACTGAGGCGAATGACACCTCATTGGCGCCCATGCCGAGATACAGCATGTCGCGGGGTTGCAGCTCGTAGGACTGGCCGCCGGCTTTGACGATGCCGGCGCCGCCAATGTTGACGGCGATCATTTCGCGGCGATCGAGAAAGTTCTTTGTTCCGGTCGGCTTGATCGCCTGCAGCGGAAGCGGTGTCCCGGCTGGCATGGCGCCGCCGACGATCATGCGGTCGTAATGCGTGTAGGTCAGGCCGATGCGGCCGAGCTGGAACAGGCCTTCGATCAGGAAATTGTGGCGGAGCTCGTCCGTCCCCATCGCCGCGGCGGTGACAGGGTCGATGGCGAAGCGCGAGGTGAAGTCGGTGTGGTTTTCAGTGTGATTCATTGCTGTCCCATTGGGCTGCCTCATTGGTCATTCGGTTGCCGCGGCCTTGACCGAATCGGCATAAAAAATCTGACGTGCATGCAGGCGCTCGCGATAGCGCTGCTGGCTGGCGCTGAGATGCGCGCGCATCGCTTCGCGCGCGGACTCGGCATCGCCAGATGTAATGGCGTTCAGGATCACCAGATGCTCGTCTTGCAGGCCGCGCTGATAGGCGTCGGATTGGGCGAGTTCTGTCGACCACGGCGATGTCACGTCGCAAGGAATGGCGCGCCGGCCGAGCACGTCGAGCATCTCGACATAGAACGGATTGTTGGTGGCGCTGGCGATTGCCCGGTGGAAGGCGAGGTCGGCCGGACCTGTCGGCTCGCTGTTCAACAGCAGCCGCTCGAACTCGAAGAACGCCTCCTGGATCGCCGCTTCCTGCGCGGCATTGCGACGGATAGCGGCCAGCCCGGCGGATTCGATTTCGATCGCCAGGCGCACCTCCAGCACGTTGAGCGCGATCGAATCCTTGCTGCCGATGTCCGCAGCCAGCGTGCCGAACATCGTCGAGATGTGCTCGGTGACGAAGACCCCGGCACCTTGGCGCGGCTCGACCAGACCGTCGGCGGCAAGCTTGGCCAGCGCTTCGCGGATGACGGTGCGGCTGACCCCGAAGGTTTCGGTCAGCCGACCCTCGGTCGGCAGCTTTTGGCCTGGCTGGATCTCGCCCGCCTGCAACTGCTTGCGGATCGCCGCGACCACGGTCTCCGACAGCTTGGGCTTGCGTTCGACCTTCAGGTTGATTGCCATATCCGATGCCATTGCCAGCCCTTATTTGAAGACGCTCGGCAACCATAGCGAGATGGCCGGAATGTAAGTGACGAGCCCCAGCACCACGATGCCGGCCCCATAGAACGGCCAGATCGAGCGCATCGCTTCCCAGACGGATATCTTGCCCACCGCGCACGCCACGAACTGCACTGCGCCTACCGGCGGCGTGTTCAGCCCGATGCCGAAGTTGAGGATCATGATGACACCGAAATGCACCGGATCGACGCCGTAGGCCTGCGCCACGGGCAGGAAGATCGGCGTGCAAATGATGATCGTCGGCCCCATGTCCATGAAGGTGCCGAGGAACAGCATCAAGAGGTTGAGCAGGAGCAGCACGACCAGCGGATCTTCCGAGATCGCGTTCATCGAGGCTATCAGCGCTGCCGGCACTTTGAGGAAGGCCATCAACCACGAGAACGCCGCTGCCATGCCAATGATGAGCAGCACCATGGCCGTGGTGCGCACGGCGCCATGGGTGGCATGAACGAAACCTTCCCAGGTCATCTGCCGGTAGACTAGGACAGTCACGAGCAATGCATAGATGACGGCGATGCAGGAACTCTCGGTGGCTGTGAAAACGCCCGATCGCACGCCGCCGAAGATGATCGCTATCAGCAGCAGGCCTGGCACCGCGACCGCGAAGAGATGCGCGACGGCGGCGAAGCCAGGAAACGGCTCGGTCGGATAGCCGCGCGAGCGCGCCACGAAGTAGGCGGTGATCATCAGCGCCAGGGCCAACAGCAGGCCCGGGATGATGCCGGCGGTGAACAGGTCGGCGATGGAGATCTTTCCGCCTGCCGAGATCGAGTAGATGATCATGTTGTGCGACGGCGGCAGCAGCAGCGCGATCAGCGCCGCCATCGAGGTGACGTTGACGGCGTAATCCGCTCCATAGCCACGCGCCTTCATCTGCGGGATCATCAAGCCGCCCACCGCCGCGGCCTCCGCCACGGCGGAGCCCGAAATGCCGCCGAACAGTGTAGCGGTCGCGATGTTGACCTGCCCGAGGCCGCCGCGCATGTGGCCGACCAGCGAGCCGGCGAAGGCAACGATCTTGCTGGCGATGCCGCCGCGCACCATCAGGTCGCCGGCGTAGATGAAAAACGGAATGGCCAGCAGCGAAAAGACGCTCATGCCGGAATTCAGGCGCTGGAACACGATGAGCGGCGGCAGGCCCATATAGAGAACGGTGGCAAAGCTTGCAACGCCGAGGCAGAAAGCGATTGGCGTGCCGATGAGCATCAGGACGGTGAAGACGCCAAAAAGTATCCAGAGTTCCATGGCGTCAGACCTTCACGTTGGCTGTGTCGAGTTCGGCTGCGACTTCCGCCGGCGGCAATTCGTCGAGCGCATCGTCGATCGGCGCACCGGAGAGGCGAAGCACGATGCGCTCCAGCGTGAACAGCACGATGAGCACGCCTCCCGCGACAAGCGGGACGTAGTCCCAGCCCCCCGATATGCCGAGCGACGGCAAGGTGGCGCCCCAGGTCAGCGCGACCAGCTGGCTGCCATACCAGATCATGCCGATGCCGAAGGCGAGCGCGACGAGATCCGAGATCATCCTCAGCCAACGCTTTCCGCCTTTCGGCAGCACGTAGAGCAGGACGTCGAAGCCGAGGTGATAGTTCTCGCGCACCCCGACGGCAGCGCCGAGGAAAATGAACCAGCTCATCAGCATCACCGAGCCCTGCTCGGTCCAGCTCGGCGAGCGGTTCAGAACATAGCGGCCGAACACCTGCCAGGCGACGAAAGCGGTCATCAGCACCAGCCCGATGCCGGCGATCCACAGCGCCGCCGTGCTGACGCGCGACATCACGCGCGCGATGCCGGACAGGGACGGTCTCTGTTCTGAGCTGGAGGTCACTGGTTCTCTCCGCAAGAGGGGCCGGGGGGGGGGGCCCCCCCCCCCCCCCCCAAACCCCCCCCCCAAAAAGTTTGAACCAACCCCCGAACATTTATGGGGTGGGGGGGGGTTTGTTTTTCAGGGCCCACCCGGGGCGGGAAGG